>NZ_JBFBEK010000036.1:0-81833 GCF_040683715.1 Streptomyces sp. NPDC093260 | reverse complement strand
TCACGCGGAGCGGGAGCGCAACACCCGCGCGCAGCGCGCGGGTGTTCGCTTCCTCCGGGCGCAGCCCGGAGGGGACCCGCTCCGCGTGAGCGCTACTGCCCGCTGCGCGGGCAGTCCACCCGCGTTGCTCCGCAACGCGGGTGACGCTCCGTCCGCTGCGCTCCCGGAGCTGCGGGGCCTGCGGCCCCGCAGGTGGCTTACGCTGCGCTCCAGCCACCCGGAGCGCTGCGCGCCCCGAAGGCCGGCCCCGCTACGCGGGTCGGCCAACGGGCCTACGGCCCAAGCAACAAGGGGAAGGGGGGTGGCGGGGGTTGCGTGACCCTGCATCAGGTGATGCAGCATGTATCATTGGCGGAACCGGGCCACCCCCATGCTTCAGACTGATCCCTAGATTGGTTCTGGAGCCGGGCCCCCGGGGGCTCCGAAGCGGTTACCCGACCAGACTCAATGCGGGACGCACTGTAGGGCTCAACCCTTCTGGAGCCACAACTGGTAGTTCCGGTTAGTGGCGTTCCACCGGCAGTCCCAGCTGTAGACGTTCGAGTAGTTGTCCCAGTACCACGAGCCGCGGGTGTCGCACGGGGCGAGCCGGTTGAAGCGTTCGCCACTGTCCGTCCAGTAGAGGGCCAGTGCACTCGACTCCTTCACAGACTCTCCTGCAGCGGCGGGTGCCGCCTGTGCGGTGGCAACCGAACCACCGGCCAGCAACGCGGCTCCCACCAGGAAACCGGCGAGCCATGTACGAGTACGCATGAATGCTCCTTAAGAGGGGTGTCGGGCAATGCGCCGAAGTCGGGATTACTCCTTTTTCAGGCTTGCATTACCGATTCCAGGGGCGCAGCGTTGTTCGTCAGCCTGTTTCACTGCCGGACAGAGCCATTTCCAGATTTTCTGGATCGGGCCCTTTGCCGCGCCAACGAGACGATTCTGAAGGCTGCCCCACTTCACCAGCCACTCCTTTCGGCCTAGGCCGAAGCTCCTGACGTAAAAGGATCTAGGCATGCCGCATGCGGGGCGGGAGGGTCGGTCTCCGGTGGGTTATGCGAATGGAGGTGTTGGTCGGTGCTTCGTGTTCACTTCGGCCGGGAGGATCTGGCCAGGACCCGGGTGATGGACACCTGGGGGCCGCTGGGCGAGACGTTCCTCAGCCTGACCACCTTGCAGCAGCCGGCCGGGCCTGCGGTGTTCGATGGGTGGCGTCAGCGGGTGCGGCAGATGCATAGGACGGTGGCGCACCCGGCTGCGGCGCTGTTCCAGGGCGGCTTCGTGGACCTGTTCACCGTGACTGGTCCGGCGGCCTCCTGGGAGGAGGGTTTGGAGGCGTTGCGTGCTGCTGGTTCGGATCTGATGGCGCAGGAGTTCGCGGGGGCCAGGGAACTGCGTGAGCACTACACCGGGCGCAGTGACCGGTGGGCAGGTCTGGCATGGGGGGATCCGGCGCATGATCGTGCCGACCGGCGGGCGCTGGTGGACTTCCTGGGCGGGTATTACCGGGTGGCGGTGGCCCCGTACTGGTCGGGTATCCGAACCCGCTTACAGCAGGAGCAGGCCGGCCGTGCGCGTGTCTATGCCGAGCAGGGGGTGGAGGCGGTGCTGGCCGGATTGCCACCGGGGTTCCGCTGGCGCTCGCCCATCTTGGAGATCGGTCGCGGTAGGCGGGCTGACGATCTCCATCTCGGTGGGCGGGGCTTGGTGCTGGTGCCGTCGGTGTTCTACCAGAGCAGGCCGACTGTTTTCTTCAGCCCCGACGGCCAGGAGCCGGCGGTGCTGTTCGTTCCCGTGCTGCGCACCGCGGGTGAGGTTGCCGGGGTGCTGACCACCACACAGGAGGGCTCACTCAAGGCGTTGGAGGGACTGCTGGGCCGCACCCGCGCCCGCGCCCTGGACGCCATCGGCCAAGTTCCGTGCACCAGCAGCCGGCTGGCCGAGCGCCTGGACGTCTCCCTGGCCAGTGCCAGTGAGCATGCCACCGTGCTGCGCCGCGCCGGGCTGATTACCACGATCCGTCACGGCAGCGCTGTCCATCACAGTCTCACCCCCCTGGGGGCCGGCCTGCTCAATGGCACCTCCCTGGCTCCATGAGCGGCAGGCCCGGACCGGCACGGAAACGGCCGAAGAATCTGCGGGCCGGCGTGTCTGCGGGGCCGACGCCTGCAGGTTACGAGGAGAGCGGGGAGTCGGGTTCTTGCGGTCCGGGACGGTACACCGATGAGTTCTCCCGTCGGCGAGCGTCTACGATGCGACACCCCGTCCGGAACACGAGGAGACAGGTTATGAACACCGAACAGAACACCGCGGCCGACGGCTTCGCCTACACGCTGACCCGCACCCTGGACGCACCCGTAGAGCAGGTGTGGCGCGCGTGGACGACCCCCGAGCAGTACGCCCGGTGGGCGGGCGTCGCGGCCGGTTCCGTCGAGATGGACGTGCGGCCGGGCGGAGCATGGAAGGCCACGATGCTCACCCCCGACGGCGGGCAGTTCCCGCTGACCGGCTCCTACCTCGAGGTCACCGAGAACCGGCGCCTGGTGATCGGCATGGACGTGCCCGGCAAGCCCGCGCCCGCCACCATGACCGTGGACCTCGACGAGCAGGACGAGGACGACCACCGCACACAGATCGTGCTCCACCAGACCTGCGACACCGCCACGGAACGCGACATGGCCGAACAGGGCAGCACCATGCTCCTCGACAGCCTCAGCACCTTCCTCACCGCACAGACAAGCAACTGAACGCCCCGAAGACCATCAGCAAGCCGCAGACCACAGTGTCAGGTCCGGGACGAATTTGGGTCTGTCCGACAACCGGTACCAAGGACCGCGAGTTGAGTGACGAGGGTCTTGGGCCGTGCTCGTGCGCTGCTGAACATGACGGTGAAGAAGCACCACCAGCATGGACCGAAGACCCCGGCCGACCTCTTTTACGAAGCAGACGGCACCAGCCCTCGATTCGCCTCGGCGGTCCTCGCCGGAGCGCCTCCTTGAAGGTTGCCATCCCAGCAGCTGCGGATAGAGACAAGCACCACCGTGAACCGCTCCGGGTCTGATGGAGGCTCGATTCCCTGAGAGGATCGAGTCATGGCACGTCCGTCCCCCTATCCTGCTGAGCTTCGTGAGCGTGCGGTGGGCATGGTCGCGGAGGTCCGCCCGAATTACCCGACCGAGTGGGCCGCGATGAAGGCGGTCGCCGCGAAGCTCGGGATCGGTGCCGCTGAGACGGTGCGAACCTGGGTCCGCAAAGCCGAGGTCGATGCCGGCCAGCGTCCAGGCGTGACTTCGGACGAGGCTGCAGAGATCAAGCGCCTGAAGGCGGAGAACGCCGAACTGCGGCGGGCGAACGAGATCCTCAAGGCGGCCTCGGCTTCCTTCGCGGCCGAGCTCGACCGGCCGTCGAAGCGCTCGTAGCGTTCATCGACGAGTTCAAGAAGGTGTTCGGAGTCGAGCCGATCTGCCGAGTCCTGACCAGCCATGGACTGAAGATCGCGACGAGCACCTATTACGCGGCGAAGAACCGCACACCCAGCACCCGAACAGTCCGCGACACCGAACTGAAGGCGCAGATCAGCCGCGTCCACACGGACAACTTCAGCGTCTACGGGGTCAGGAAAGTCTGGAGGCAACCGCATCGCGAGGGCATACCGGTGGCCCGCTGCACCGTCGCCCGGCTGATGCGCGACCTGGGCCTGGAGGGCGCCCGGCGAGGGAAGAAGATCCGCACCACCATCCGGGACGACGACCATGATCGGGCAGGTGACCTGCTGCAACGCGATTTCACGGCGTCCCGGCCGAACGAAAGACGGGTCGCGGACTTCACCTATGTCGCCACCTGGTCCGGGATCGTCTACGTCGCGTTCGTCGTGGACGTGTTCTCCCGGGCGATCGTGGGCTGGTCCGCCGCCACCAGCAAGCGGGCCAAGCTCGTTCTCGACGCCCTCGACATGGCTCTGTGGCGCCGCGACCGCGCCGGAACTCCCCGCTGGCCCGGGGCTGGTTCATCATTCGGATACAGGCAGCCAATACACGTCTTTCGCGTTCACCGCGCACTTGATCGAGGCGGGTATCGATGCCTCGATCGGCACTGTTGTCGGCGTACTCCTGTGAGTGCTCCACCAAGTACGGAGATACGTGCACCAGCAGGGAGGCTCTGAGCCAGCCACGTCACGCTGCGGGCATGGCGGTGGCAGGGCGATGAACCTCCAGGATGACTGCGGTGCCGGCCACGGTTCGGTCCTCGTGCATCGCGATCTGCTGGCCGGGCTGGAGGTGCGTCCAGTGGGAGGGAGTGAGGGGCACGAGTCGAACCGTGGCTCGCCCGCCGGGCTCCAGATAGGGCATGTCCTCAACCCAAAGCGAGGCGATGCTGACCGCATGTCCACCGGTGGGCGAGAGATGTCCGATGTCCCACATGGGTCGCAGAACTCCGGCGCCGGAGATTGCCGTGGTGCGTCGCGCCTCCGCGGCAGGACGGAGCGTCAGATCCGCCCGGATTACGCCATGACGAATCTCGGAGCACCGCCAATGGCACCAGGCCGCGCTCCGCTCAAGCCGGAGCTGCTCAGCCGCGTCGGCGAGCTTCTCCCAAAACGCCAGCGGGAGCGAGCGAACGTCCCCAAGTTCTTCCAGCAGGCCCAGGGCGATCTCCCACTCGTCGTGGACGAGGTAGTCCCAGATGTCTCGCACCGTGATGTCGTTCTCGGTGGCGGTCTCTTCCGGAACAAGCAGGGAAGCTGATTCGAGCAGCTCAGGGACGTCCATGCGCTCATTGTCGACCACACGAACTATTAGGCTGCGCTCTCCTGGTCTCGCTCGATGGCAGCGAGCCGGTTCTTGAGCCGGTAGCTGGGGCCGTTGATGGAGATCACGTCGCAGTGGTGCAGGAGTCGGTCGAGGATGGCGGTGGCCAGAACCTCGTCACCGAACACCTGTCCCCACTCGCTGAAGGTCTTGTTCGAAGTCAGGATGATCGAGCCCTTCTCGTAGCGCTTTGAGATGACCTGGAACACCAGATTGGCCTCCGCGCGCTCGAGGGGCTGGTAGCCCACCTCGTCGACCACGAGAACCGCCGGTCGGAGGTAGCTGCCGAGCTTGCTGGTCAGCCGTCCGGCGCCCTCGGCAGTCTTGAGGTTGCGGACCATGTCGTCGAGGCTGGTGAAGTAGATCGAGTACCCGGCCCGGCAGGCCGCGACCGCGAGAGCGACGGCGATATGCGTCTTGCCCACTCCCGGCGGCCCGAGCAGGGCAGCGTTGGCCTTGGCCTCGACGAACGACAATGTGGCAAGATCCTTGACCTTGCGCGGGTCGAGCTCAGGCTGGAACGAGAAGTCGTAGTCGTCCAGTGTCTTGTGGTGCGGCAGCTTCGAGATCCGCAGACCGGTGCGGAAGCGGCGATCCTCACGGACGGCGAGTTCTTCGGAGAGAACCAGGTCGATGAAGTCGAGGTAACCCATCTTGGCCTCGTCAGCCCGCTGAGCGTACTGAGTCAGGGCCTCGGCCAGGTGCGGCAGGCCCAGCTTGCCGGCCGTGTTGCGGATGCGGGTGGAGACCAGCTCGCTCAAGACGATTCCTTCGCGCTCGGCTTGGTGGTGAAGGGGCGGGTGCCGGTCAGTTCGTCATAGACCGACAGAGGCCGGCGGCCGACCTCGATCTGGGTGACCGCGGCCCGGTTCAGCAGGGCCGCCAGCGGCCCGGCTTCGGGGCCTGTGTTCTGCCGGCGGGGCCGGGGCAGGCTCCCATCGCCGACTGTGACGCGGCGGCCGGCTCCCGTGGGCAGGCCGTCCCAGTGCTTCTCATCCACGATGCGGGCGCCTCGGCCGACCGCCCGCGGGTGGGCGGCCAGCAGGGTTTCGCCAGTGCGATCGGGTGCGGTGGCATGCAGCATGACCTGGGACTTCGTGGCCCTGACTTCGACCAGTTGACGGGGGCGGACCTTGCGGGCCGGCACCGAGTAGAGATTCGCGTCGAAGGCGACGAGGCAGTCCTTGCCGACGTGGCGGAGGTGTCGTTGAGTGACCACATAAGGCGTCGGCGGCAGCGGGCGGAGGGCCACGTGGTCGCGGATCGCCCTGAGACCGATGACCTCTCCGTGGGTGCCATGCACCTTCGCCCGCCGCAGCGGCACCCAGGCGGTGAACGCGGCATTGAGTTCCTCGACCGAGGAGAAGGCCCGGCCAGCCAAGACGTGCTCGCGGACGATTAGCACCTGCCGCTCGACCCGGCCCTTGCCCGTGGGCCGGTAGGCGGCCAGCACATCGGGATCGAAGTCGTAGTGCCCGGCGAAGGCGACAGCCTCCGGATGCAGAGGAACGGCTTCGCCTGGTGCGACGTGCCGGCGGACCACCGTTTTGGTGCGGTCGTAAACGATCGACATCGGGACCCCGCCGAAGTGGGCGAACGCCTGGCGATGGCAGTCGAAGAAAGTGGTCAGGTCCTGGCTGGTGGTGAAGCAGCAGAACGGATCACGCGAGTAGGCCAAGGTCATGTGGAACGAGTAGACCTTCGGGATCCCGACGTGGGCGAGGACCTTCCCCTCGTCACCCCAGTCCACCTGGGCCTGGGCCCCGGGCACCACCTCGAACCTGCGGTGCAGGCCCGCCAGTTCACTCGGGCTGATGCCCAGTTCCTCCGCGACCCGCGGGCGGGCTTCCTGCAAGTACATCTTGATCCGCTGATAGCTGCCGGTGAACCCGTACTCGGCCACCAGGCGCTCGTGGATAACGGCCCCCTTGAGCAGGATCTCGGCCCGCAGCATGGCGTCGATCAACGGCGCGACCTCATCCACGATCCGCCGGTACGGCTGCCTGTTGGGCGCCCTTCGCGGCGGCGCGACCGGAGTCTCGCCTGACAGGTACTTGGCGACCGTGCGCCGGTTCAGCCCGGTCTCCTTCGCGATCTCCCGCAGGCTCATCGCGCCGGAATCATACAGACCGCGAAACCGCCTCAGCTCCAACCAGCGATGCGGATCCAAGACCACTCTCGCCGCCCTCCACCGACCCCGAACAGGACGACAGAAGACTCGCGCGACACCAACCTCACCGCATCAACAACGGTGCACTTTCATCCGTACGCAGTGGTGCACGTTCACTTGTACGCCGACAACTGTCGGCGACGCCCTGGACAACGCGCTCATGGAATCCCAGATCGGCCTCTACAAGACCGAGCTGATCAAGCCCCGCAGGCCCTGGCACGGCCTCGCCGACGTCGAACTCGGCACCGCGGAATGGGTCGACTGGTTCAACAACCAGCGCCTCCACACCGCGATCGGAGACATCCCGCCCCACGAGCACGAGACCAACCACTACGCTCAACACCAGCCCCAACCGGCGGCTGGAGTCAGCGCATAGAGCCTCCACCGATCCCGGAGCGGTTCAGCCGGGGCGCGCAGGTGGTGCTTTCGCTGGGGGACTTGGTGCTGACATACACGGTCGCCGGGCCGCAGGCGCTGGCCTCCATCGTGGAGCATCCCGAGGCGGTGGCCCACGGCGACGCTCACCGGCGCGCCGGGGTGAACGTCGCCTCCTTCGCTCCGGTCAGGCTGAGGCCCTGCCTCCGCATATGGAGGTAAAGGCCCGCTTCGCGCACCAGTCCGAAAAGAACTGCCACACCGGCCCGGCACACACCACCCAGCCACATCCCCAGCGCACGCCGGCGCACCTCGTCACGGCCTCGTGCGCGACTCCAGCTCGGCCCCCGGGGCACGCGCATCCCGGGGTAGCGGAGTCCGAGGCCACACCGCCCTCACGGGCTCGCGGCGTGCAGGAAGCTGCCCGGCCATCGACCGGCCAGACAGCTCGCGGACGATCACCACCCGACTGGAACGACGGCCTCCGCGAGCACTCCCCCATGTGGCCACTGCATACGGCCTGAAGGGCCGTCTTGACGAAGCAGCAAACTCACCGAACGGCGCCCCCACCGCCCCGGCTTCACCCATCTCCGCGCACAAGGAGGGCCGGGCACCGCCGGCGCTGTCCCAGACGAATCGAGCCGACGGTCACCTCACCCCCTCGGTCCCGTCCCGGCCAGAGGTGACGTTGGGACGACACCCGTCAGCGGCGCGAGGAAGGTCATGCGGACGCCCGGGAACGGCGGTGGGCGACTTCAGGCCCCGGCCGATCCGGGGGCGGCGAGCCGGGCAGGTGCACTGAGGGCCAGGGGTGTCAGAGGGTGAAGATGCGTTCCTCGTCGCGATGCGTGTGCAACTCCCAGTAGAGCGGTGCTATTTCGTCGGGCGAAGCCGTCGGCACTCCGGGCGGCCCGTCCGTGCCGACCCATACGCCGATGGCGGCGTGCGCGGCCTGGATGCCGGTGCCGGACAGTTCCTTACGCAGGCCGAGCACCCAGTTGCGCAGCGCGGCCTGGGCGGCGTTGAGGTTGCCGAGCATCGGGTTGGGGTCGATGGAGCCGGCGCCGTTGGTGTAGATCAGGGTGCCCGCACCGGCTTCGCGCATGGCGGGCAGCACGGCCCGGGTGGCGGCGATGGCCCCGTAGAGCAGGAGGTCCATCGCCCACTGGACGTCGGACGGGTCGGTCGCGGACGGGGGCGTGAGGGTTGTGGTGCGGAGGCTGCCGGCGGGCGAGTACTCCAGGACGTCAATATCGCCAAAGCGCGTGGCGGCGTCCTTGAGTGCCTGGGTGAGTGCGTCGCGGTCGAGTACGTCCGCTGGGAAGGCCGCGGCAGTGACGCCTTCGGCTTCGAGGCGGCTGGTCAGGTCGTTGAGGGTGTCGTGGTTGCGGGCGACGAGAGCGACGTTGTAGCCGCGTGCACCGAAGGCACGGGCGATGGCCAGGCCCATTCCTGGGCCGGCTCCGACGATGGCGATGGTGGGCACAGCGATATCTCCTCTACGAGTTTCCGTTGGGTAGCGCTGGTTCGATCGGGCGTGGGCGTCGGGCGGTCGGCTCGGGTGGTTCGGCCTCTGCTGCCGAGGTTCTGACAGCGGTCCCGGCGCCGGACGGCTGGAAGAACGTGTGGCCTGGCGCCTTGGGACGCCGTGCGTTCACACGCGGCCCATGGTGGCCTCGCCGTCCGATGATGCTGGGCGGGGGGCACTGTCGTGGTTCGCGATCCCCTCCCGACGACCCACAACGTGGAACCAAGTGGTTCCGTGTTTCGGCAGACCATAAGCCGAAGAAACACGGAACGCAAGAGTTCCACGTTTTGATATGCTCCGCGCATGCCGGAGACAGACAGCGCACTCTCCCAAGGCCGCCGACGCGGCACCCGCGGACCCGCCCAGAATCCGGCCGTGTCCGCAGCGATCGAGCAGGCCGCGTTCGACGAGCTGGCGGCGGCGGGCTGGAGCCGCCTGACCATGGACGCGGTCGCCAAGCGCGCCGGCGTCGGCAAGGCCGCGCTCTACCGGCGCTGGACCTCCAAAGAGGCCATGCTCCTCGACCTGGTGGAACGCCTGGTCCGCCAGACCGTGCCCGAGGTGTCCGACACCGGCTCCCTCGCCGGCGACGTCCGCGGCTTCCTCGACGTGGCCCACACGCAGACCACCGACCCGCGCGTGGTCCGCATCGCCGCCGACCTCCTGGGCGAGTCGGCCCGCAACCTCGCACTCGCTGAATCCCTGCGCATCGCCGTCCTCGCACCCCGCCGCCAAGCCGCCGCCGCCATCCTGCGGCGCGCCGTGGACCGCGCCGAACTGCCCGCCGCACTCGACCGCGAACTCGGCACAGACCTGCTGATCTCCCCCCTGCTCCTGCGCCTGCTCATCCCCGGCGCGCCACCCGTGCAGGAGGCCTACCTGGACACCCTCACGGCCGCCCTCGTCGCCGGACTCGCAGCCGCCGCTCCGGCAGGGTGAACGGGCATCAACTCGGGTGGCCGGCGGGTTGGCCACGATGCCCCGTTCCCCATGGCGGGGCTACAGCCGGGCTTCACCTCACGGATATCGACTGGCTTTCCTCCGCCACCGCGACGTTGCTGCTCCGTCCATCGGCGATGCCCCGTCGGATGTCCCCGGCCGACTCGAGAGCGTTACGCACGAGCCCAGCTCAACAACACGGCGGGCCATCGGCCTCGCGACCGTTCCCCGGGCGGCTGCACCGGCGACCACCGACTCTGCCGTCCGAGCGTCCCCGGGAGCACAATCCATGCCGCGGCCGCACGGCCGGCCCGAAGCCGCCGTGACGAGCCAAGGGATCCCCGGAGGAGCGCACTTGGCATCACAGGGCCGATGGATCCGCCAGCGCCACCGGCCCCAGCACCCCGCAGTGCTCGCGGAGTCAGTCCCGCCGGAAGCGGTTACGTACATGCCTCTGGAGATCCGTCACGGGCCGCGCCAGGATGATCGGCAGCCGTCAGCCATGGGAGGGAATCAGCGGATGCAGCAGACTCAGCTCGGCAGAAGCGACGTGCAGGTCACGAAGCTGGGGTTCGGGGGCGGCCCGCTCGGCGGGCTCTTCGAGCCGCTCGACGACGAGACCGCCGCGGCGGCGCTCGAGGCGGCATGGGAGAGCGGAATCCGCTACTTCGACACCTCGCCGCATTACGGGATCGGGCATTCCGAGCGCAGGATCGGTGACCTTCTGCGGGGCAAGCCGCGCGATGAGTGGACGCTGTCCACGAAGGTCGGCAGGCTGCTTCTTCCGCAGGACCCGGCGGGCCGGACGGACGAGCCGTTCCAGGTGCCCGCCACCCACCGCCGGGTCTGGGACTTCTCCCGGGACGGTGTGCTGCGCAGCGTGGAGGACTCCCTCGCCCGGATGGGCGTGGACCGGATCGACGTGCTGTATCTGCACGACGCCGAGGGGCACTTCGAAGCGGCGTTGCACGAGGGCTTTCCGGCCCTTGCCGAACTGCGGGCGCAGAAGGTGGTGGGCGCGATCGGGGCAGGCATGTACCACCCGGGCAAGCTGACCCGGCTGGTCCGGGAGGCGGACGTGGATGTCGTGATGCTCTCCGGTCGCTACACGCTGCTCGACCACAGCGCGCTCGACGACCTGCTGCCCTCCTGCGCGCAGCGAGGCGTCTCGGTGATCGCGGCCTCCGTCTTCAACTCCGGGCTGCTGGCCACGGCCCGGCCGTCCGCGAGCGCGACGTTCGACTACGCACCGGCCACCCCCCAGACGCTCGAGCGCGCCCAGCGCATGGCCGACATCTGCCAGGCTAACGCCGTACCGCTGCCCGCAGCGGCGATGGCTTTCCCCCTCCTCCACCCTGTCGTCGCGGGCATCGTCGTCGGGATGCGCACCGCGGACGAAGTGCAACGCAACCACGAGTCATTCGGCACGCGGATCCCTGCCCAGCTCTGGGAGGACCTGCGAGCCGAGGGCCTCCTGGCCGCACACGCACCCACGACACCCACCAGTTCACCGTGAGGGCGGATTCTGCCCGCGCTCGCTTCGACCGGCCAGGCCGTGGGTGGCCGGAGACCTCCGGAGGGCGAAGGTGCCGCAGGATCGGCTGCGATGCCGCAGGGGAGCGGTCGGGCGCATCTCGGTGAGACGCGATGGGGCGGCTCAGGACGTGGCGAACGTGACGGCGTTCGTGGTGCGCCGGTTCGTCGACCGCGGCCTCCTGGTCGACCTGAGCGCGAACACGGACGGGACGCTGCACCACCCCAACCAGGTCGACCAAGTCTGCCGCCGCGAGGACCTGGCGGACCTGGTCGCCGCCGACACCCCGCTCGGTCCCGAGCAGGCTGCCGCCCGCCTCCGGGTGCGCCGTGCCGACTTCGACCACATGGTCCGGCTCGGTTGGGTCCGCTCCCCGCAGTCGATCGAGGTCCGCTTCGGCACGAGCCGGGCCGGGGCCGTCGACGTCGCGCTCTACACCACCGCCTCCGTCGACGCGGTCGTCCCCGCCCACCCGAAGTCGACTGGGAGCAGCTGCGCGCGGTGGAGAAGGGCCGGCGCTCGCCGCTCGCCTCGCTGCGCCCGGAACCGGCGCCCGCGTAGTCCTCCTGAGGGTGCGGCCCTCCGCACCCGGGCCCGTGGTCGTGCCGGGTGCGGAGGGTGGTCACCCGGCCTGGGGGCGCGCGGCCTCCAGGCGGTCCAGTCGTTCGTAGAGGGCGCGGACGAGGCGGGCGCGGTTCTGGACGCAGCGCACGGTGCCCTCGATCGGCACGGACAGCCGGCCTTCCGCCTCGCGCAGGACGACGTCGGCGAGCGCCCGGGGTCCGCTGTCCTTGGGGAGTTGGGCGGCGCGGCGGCGGACGTCGGAGGCGACGGCGCGGGCGTGGCCGGTGAGCTGGAGGGCGATCTGCTCCAGGTCGCGGGCGGTGAGGGCGTCCTGGTCGGTCCAGGCGAGGACGGCCTTGACGAGGCTCTCGTACGGTTCGCGATCGAGTGGGAGCCCGGCTTCGATCAGGCCGTCGGGGTCGTGCAGGACCGTGTGGCTGCTGGTGTGCATGGCGGGCCTCGCTGCTGGGGCGGTATCGCGCGGGTGGCCGGCGGTCACCACTGGGGGTCCTCGCCGCCGCCGGGGCGGTCGTCCTGGGCCTCGGTGTGCTGGGCGAGGAACCGGGCGAAGCCGCGGTCCGCGCGGGCGAGCAGGCCCGGGGAGGGGACGCCGTAGGCAGGCGACTGGAGGCCGCGGCCCTCGATGGCCGGGGCGGTGGTGTCCGTGGATGTGCGCATGGAGCCCCGCCTCTCCGGCTGGTGGTCCGTCGGCGCCGTCGACGCTACGCAGCAACGGGGCGCCTCCTCAACGAAGTTGCGGGAAATTGCGGGACTTCACTCCAGGGCGTCGATCGCGGCCTGGATGAGGTCGCGGGCGGCGTCGCCGTACACGGCCATCTCCGCCAGGCCGGCGAACGCCTTGGCGTAGTCGGCGAGCTCGCGCGGCTGCTTGACCTTGATCTCCGCCGTCAGAGTCTCCACCACGGCCGTGGTGTCGTCGTGGAGGTAGAACGCCTCCAGCGGCCACACGGTGCGCTGGACGGTGAACGGGATGATGCCCAGCGAGACCGACGCCAGCGGCATCACCGCCAGGAGGTGACGCAGCTGCCCGCGCATCGCGTCGGGGGCGGCGGTGCGGTAGCGCAGGACGGACTCTTCCATGAGGACGACGTAGTGGTGTCCGCCCTCGTAGAGGAACCGGGAGCGGGCGATGCGGGCGGCGACCGCTTCGGCGACGTCGTTGGGGGTGCCCTGGAAAGCGGTGATCTGCTCCATGAGGGCGGTCGCGAAGGCCGGCGTCTGGAAGAAGCCCGGCGGCACGTTGGAGACGTAGACCCGGCAGATGTGGGTGCGCTCGTGCAGGGTGTTGAAGTCCTGCTGGACCTTGCGCATGCCAGTGCGGTGCAGGCGGCGCCACTCCAGATACATGGAGTCGACCGCGCGGGCGGTGGCGATGAGGTCGTCGGCCTGGTCGTCCGCGCCGCACGCCGAACACCAGGCGCGGATGTCCGCGTCAGAGGGCGGGGCGTCGCCCTTCTGGATGCGGGTGGTCTTCGCGGGATGCCAGCCGCACCGGGCGGAGAGTTCCTTCCCGGTGAGGCCGGCGTCCTTGCGCAGGTGCGTGAGGCGCACGGCGAGCGCCTGGCGGGCCGCTTGTGCGCTGGACGATGGGGAGGCGGGCACAGGTCTGCTCAGGAGGCCTGGACGGTGTACTTCTCGTGCGGGATGCCGCGTTCCCACACCGCCTCGAACGCGGCGTGGCACAGCGCGACGGCGGCCGGGTCGGTGGTGCGTTCCTTGCCGTCCGGTGCCCAGTCGCCGGTGCCGGTGAAGTGGTGGAACTGCACGAGCCGTTCGTCCAGAAGCCAGAAGTCGTTGCCGGGCAGCGCGATGTCGGAAGCGTGGCGGCGGGGCAGCCAGCGCACGTCTTCCCCGGCCTGGAGATTGAGCGGGGTGATGGCGTGCTCGTAGCGGATGTAGTCGGTGACCGGCTCCGAGACGATCCGCGCCCGGCGCATCACCACACCGCGGGCCACCGCGTCCTGCACGAGCGGCATCCACTGGGGCCAGAACGAGCGGGCCGGATCGAGGTTCGGGACGCCGGTCCGCAGGAAGGCGGCGTAGTCATCCGCTTCGTCGCCCACCGCGTAGACGTCGCGCATCTCCAGATGAACGGCCGTGCGGCGGGTGTCGGCGAGCAGCTCAGCGAACGTCGCGGTGTTCAGCGCTTGCACGTTCAGCGGCATCGCACGCCTCCCTCAGAATCGACACCATGCGCACCGGAATCCGGATCACCCGCTCGTGCGGGGGAATCCCGGCCCTGTGGCCGGCCACCCACTCGGTAGAGCCGACCAAGTCCTTCAGGAGTGCGTCGGCTTCCTCGCCCTGGAGAACCAGGTCCGCGCTCTCCTCTTCCACCCACACCGTGGGCGATCCCTCGCCTCCGGTGTTCGGGTCGATCCCGACGAACCGTAACGTCATGGCACTCTCCCCTGCGACGTGGTTGCGCATAGTTGCGCGCACCGACCGTCCCGCACGGACTGAGAGCCGGTCAAGAGGACCGTGAACGCCGGAAGACCGACCCGCGGATCGCGAAGCGGACCGGCCCTCCCGAGTCAGTTCCTGTTGGCGGGGCAGGCGTCCAGTGCCGTGTGCAGGCGCTCCGCGACGGGTCGGTACTGCTGGACGAAGCCGGAATCCTTCATCTGGTCCACGGGCAGTTGCCTGTGCTGGTCGGGCCACCGACCAGCGAGCGACCAGCCCAGGGGGCGCAGCCCGGCCCGGTCCATGTCGCGGTCGACGCCCGCCAGGTAGTCCGCGTCGACGGGCAGCTCGCCGTTCGACTGCCAGATCACTCCGTCCCGCCGGATGGGCAGGCCGGGGAAGCCGAAGAGGAAGCCCAGGCAGCGCTCCCGCAGTACCGCCGCGCTCTGCTCGGGACTCAGGGGAACGCCCTTCTCTTCGCCTCCGGGCCCGGGGAGGGCGGTCCTGCAGTCGGCGTCGGGGAAGACGTTGATCTCGCCGAGCACCACGTGCGCCGTCGCGCTCTCCCGGTCGGGGTAGCTCCATCCGGACGTCGGCAGAAGGACGATCACGTCGTAGGCGTCGAGGGCGCCGGCCACCGCGGCCACGAGCGGGCTGCGGTCCGTGCGGGGCCAGCCGCGGTCGCTCCCCCGCGAGGGGTGGCGGATCTCCCACATGCAGGTGTAGCGCACCAGGGCGCCGGGGCCGTCCGGCGATGCCCACAGCGTGCTGGTGGTCGGCTCCGGCGGGGCGGCCGGCTCGGTCTCCTTCTTGCGGCGGTGCCTCGGACGGCGTTCCAACACGCCGCTCATGGTCCAGCGCCAGTAGTCCTCGGCTTCCTCGAGGAGCAGGACCCGCTGTCCGCTGTGCGCCCAGGCCGCCGTGATCCCGCCGACCAGGTGGCAGAGGTTCCCCGAGTGCTCAGCCAGGAACCGCAGGACGTGCGGCGTGCGCGGCGTCGCTTCGCTGGTCTTCGCGCGGCGCAGAGCCTCGGTGTACTTGCCCCCGTGCCGGCTCGCCCGGCGGGCGCTCTGCGCGGCGGTGGACTGGTTCTTCGGCATGACGTACTCCTTGGCCGGACCGGGCCACGCCCCCGGCACCGGCTCGTACGACTGCCGTAAGCACGACGGAACGCAGAACGGTTGGGAGCGGGCCCCGCAGGACCTTGACCCCCGCATCCGGCGGCGTGGCTCCGGAAGCGGGCGGTGATCGGCAGTACGCCACTAGGGAGCGTATTCGATTGTGATCAAGGGGCCGCTCGTGTGAGGTCCTTGATCCAGATCACGGAGGCCCGGAGGTGGAGTCCGGCGAGGTAGCTCCCCGGTCCCATAGTTGGCGCGCGCCTCGGGCCGGTGGCGGTCACTTGGACTCCAGTCGTCCCAACGCGTGGGAATCGCCGGCGAGGACGGTCCGGGCCGTCTCCCAGTCGGTGTCGTTGGTGCCAGTGATGTGGCGCAGGTAGGCGAGGGTGACCTGCTGGACGAGGGCGACGCGGTCGGGGTTCTCGTCGGTGGTCTCCGCTGCGTCGTAGCCGGGGATGCCGCCGAGGGAGTGCTGGCCTCCATAGACCGTCAGCAGGCTCTTGTTGCCCCGGCTGAGCGTATAGGGCTCGCTCGTCCAGGACGGGCCCGTGGTGGAAAGCGGCAGTTCGTCCTTGTCGCCGGCGACGACGAGTCCCGGGGCGGTGATGTGGGAGAAGTCCTGGTCGCGCAGCCAGGGAGCGACCTCGAGAGCCAAGGGGCTCAGGTTGGCGCCGCCTTCGCCGGCGGTGGCCAGCTGGATGGTGGCCATGACCCGGGAGTCGGACAGGTCTTCGGTGACGCCGGTCACCGGGTCTGTGACGCGAAGCCCCACGAGGATGCCCGCGGTCTGGCCGCCGAAGGAGTGTCCGGCCGCGACAATTCGGCTGTGATCGACCCGACCGGCCAGACCGGGCACGGATGCCACCAGGGTGTCGAGTTCGTCGAGGATCCGCTTCATGTCCTGCACGCGGTAGCGCCACATATGGGGCTTGCGGGGGTCGTCCGCGGCCACGTTGAAGCGCTTGGAGTCGAGGTGGGTGGCCTGGGCGACCACGAAGCCGTGGGAGGCCCAGTGGTCGACCAATGGTGCGTAGCCGTCCAGGTTCGAGCCGAATCCGTGCGCGAACAGCACGATCGGCAGATTGGCGCCGGTGACCGGTGCGGAGATGCGTACGTGCAGGTCCTCGCCGCGCCACGGTGCGGGCAGCATGAGCGGCTTGACCGAAATGATCGGGGTGGACGGGGGGCCGGTGAGACCTGTCGTCTGGTTGATGGCCATGTGTGTGCTTCTTTCAGGTGTGGTGCGAGTGGTGGATCAGGAGGTCTTGAGATTGAGGATGCGATCGGCGTCGGGGTGTCCGCGCTTTGCCCCCGCCTTGCTTGAGCGGGATGGCCACCACTGCGGGCAGGTGACTGGGTACCGAGGGTGGGGAGAGGACCTCCATCACCACGCACCAGTCCCTATCCGCACCAGAAAGTCCTCGCCGACATCGACCGGACGGAGATTGATCTCCCCGAGACCTCTCATCTTGTTGACGGTCGTGTCGCCGCCCCACTTGAGGGGCCCAGGCGTGTTATTCCCCGCCGGTCACCCGCTGGGGCGCGGGGTGGTGTCCTCATTCATGGGCGCTCCATTTCGTTCAACCCGTTGCCTGCCGGGGGCCTACCAGCAGGAATCCCCGGCAGAAGTTCATATCGGCTACGCTAAAACCTGACGTTGACGTCAAAGGCAAGCGGGCGTGGCGTAAGTCACATGAAAATGGAGACGGGAATGCGCATCGGAGAACTCGCCCGGAAGACCGGAGTCACCACCCGCGCCCTGAGGTACTACGAGGAGCAGAATCTGCTTGTCTCCGAGCGCAGCGACAGCGGCCAGCGCCACTATGCGGAAGCCGCTGTTGACCAGATCCGGCTGATCCGGGATCTGTACGCCGCCGGCCTGTCCAGCAAGACCATCGCCGAGTTGACACCCTGCGTCATAGACGGCAAAGCCACGCCCGAGCTTCTCGACCGCCTTGCCATAGAGCGCGACGGCATCGACCGGCGCATCGCGGACCTGAACCGCACCCGGGACCGGCTCGACTCGGTCATCGCCAGCGCCTCCGCCAACATGCGCACTGGCACCCCCTGTCGACGAAACACGGCCGTCTAGGGCACGTATCGAGTCGTGATCAATCTGCGGGATGTACCTTCGTGGCACGGTCTGGTCCGGTAGACCGTCGTACGTGACACGAGTACAACTGACTTACCTGGAGTGGGAGTTCATCGAGCCGTACCTGCCGATTGGCGAGTACGGCCCGTACCCCGAGCGGCTGCGGCAGCAGTTCGAGGACGTGATCTGGCGGTTCAAGACGGGCGGCCAGTGGCGGGAGATGCCAACAGAATTCGGTGCATGGTCGACCGTCCACAACCGCTTCCGGCAGTGGCGTGACGCCGGGATCTTCGAGGCGCTGCTGGAGGGCCTGATCGCGGAAGCCGCGAAGCGCGGTGAGGTGGACCTGTCCTTGGTCAGCATCGACTCCACCACCACCCGTGCCCACCACGACGCGGCCGGGATGCACCTCGGTGAGGACGTTGTCACTGCCCTGGAGAAAGCCGCCGCCGAGGAGGAGAAGGCCAGGTCAAAGGGGGCGGCCTCGAAGAACAAACAGGGCAGGAGAGCGAAAGCGATCCCGCGCGGGAAGAACGACGACGCGTCCGGCGTCGGCACAAACTCCGGCTGAAGGCCGCCCTCCTCGGACGCTCCAGGGGCGGACAGACCAGCAAGGTCCACCTCGCCGCCGACCGCAAGTGCCGCCCGCTGGCGTTCATCCTGACAGCGGGCCAGGCAGCCGACAGCCCACAGTTCATCCCCGTCCTGAAGAAGGTGCGGGTGCGCGGGCCCGTCGGCCGTCCCCGCACCCGGCCGGTCAGGTCCGCCGGCGGAACCAGCCGCGGTCCAGGCCAGGCTCGGGGGCGTCCTCCAACTCCGGCAGGACGGCGGCCTCAAGGCGGGCGGCTTCGGTGCCGAGGGTTGGAGCAGGGCGGCGTGCGCAATGCACGCCTTGCGCTGGTCACGTTGTCGGGGTCCCCGCGGATACAGCGACAGCTCAGCTCAGCTAAACCGTGGATCGGCTCCCTACCGGGCTTCAGAAGTTGTTGCCTTTCCGGACTTGAGGACTGCGTTTCTGCTGGTGGGGCATAGGTCGGCGGTCTCTTGGGAGTAGTGGCGTGTCGTGTTGTCGCTGCCCGGGAGGTCGTGGATGCCGTCGGTTGTTGGACTGCTGGAACAGCACGAGCTCGCTGCTCGCCGTCGCGTCGACGGGCTGCGGGAGGAGGCCGACCGAATCCAGGCCGAGTTGGCCGCGGCCGAGCAGGAGTGGCAGGAGTGGGTGATCGCCCGCAGGCGAGTCGGTGACGTGCTGACTCCGGACACCGGCACCGCGGCCGTGGCGGTCGTCCAGGAAACGCGGGACACGGATGCGCAGGTGGTCGTCCGGGACGCGGCGAAGGCGAAGTCGCAGGTGCCCGTGTGGCGTGAAGGTCTGGCCTGGTCGGTGTTGTCGGCGGACTATCAGCGCATTCTGCAGGTGGCAGCCGACCGGGCCCGGCTCGGGCAGGGGCCGGTGACCTGCCAGGAGATGGCCGCCGCCTTCGGCATGGACGTGGTGCCGGCAAGGGTGGAGGCGCTCCGGTCGAAGGCGAAACGCCTGGTCGCGCGCGGCTGGCTGGCCGAGCCGGCCGCGGGCCGGTTCACGCCCGCCCGCGGTGTGGCCGGGCCAGGCGGCGGCTCATGACCATGGTCATCGACCAGTAGATGACCGCCTCGGCACTGGCGGTGCGGCGCTCGCAGTCGCGGGCCAGGCGGCGGCTGCGCATGAGATGGGCGAAAAGACGCTCGACGATCCACCGCTTGGGCAGCACCACGAAGCCGCGCATGTCATCGCTGCGTTTGACGATCACCAGCACCAGCGCGAAGGCGGCCAGGCAGTGCTCGACGAGGTTGCCGGTATAGCCGCCGTCGGCCCAGACGAGGGCGAGGCGGTGGTGCACGGCGGCCACCTGGGCCAGCAGGACCTGCGCGGCGGTGCGGTCGCCGACATCCGCAGCCGTGACCATCACACCCAGCAGCAGGCCGAGGGTATCGACCACGACGTGCCGCTTGCGCCCGTTGATCTGCTTGCCGCCGTCGTAGCCACGGCTGTCGGCGCCGACGACGGCGTCCGCCTTGATGGACTGCGAGTCGATCACCCCGGCCGTCGGCTCCGTATCCCTGCCCAGCTTCTCGCGAACCCTGGCGCGCAGCCGGTCGTGGAACTCGCTGACCAGGCCATGGTCGCGCCAGCGGCGGAAGAAGGCGTAAATCCGGTCCCACGGCGGGAAGTCGACCGGCATCGCCCGCCACTTGATTCCGTTGTCCACGAGATAGCGGATCGCGTCCAGCATCGCACGGGGGCAATACCCCTCCGGCCGGCCGCCCCGCCCGCGCATCCAGCCCGGCACCGGCAGCAGTGACCGGACCTCGGCCCACTCCGCGTCCGTCATGTCCGTCGGGTACCGGCGCTGCCGTTCGGGCTGGTCGGCCGCGTTGCCGTACACGTGCGCGAGGCAATCACAGGATGGAGCAGCCGAGTTGGACTGCCCTGCCATCGACACGGAAGACTGCGGCACCGGGGCCTCCTGCTGCTCTATGGATTCGACACCCACGAGCTGTTCAGGAGGCCCCGTCCTCATGCCCCGGCCACGGCCAGATCACCCGACCGGGAAACCGCGTTCGACCGCCACCGCTCAAGATCGAAAAGACAACACTCTCTAAGCCTTGTCCGCGATGACCTGGTCGGGTCGGCAGCGTGACCGGCCGAGGCTGCTGCGGGGAACGCGGATGCGTGCACAGACACTGTCATGGCGCTGGCCCGGCGTGACGAGGAGGGCCAGAGGACGGCCTTTGCCGTCGCAGGCGAGGTGGACCTTGGTAGTCAGTCCGCCTCGGGATCGGCCGAGGGCGTGATCGTCCGGTTCGTCCTGCCGATGCCTCCCCCTTTGCGGCCGGTGGCGGCGGCGTGCTGGTGGGCGCGGACGATGGTGGAGTCGATCTGGACCAGCCAGTCGATGTCCCCGGCGGCGTCCGCCCGGGCCTGGATCTGTTGCAGGGCCCGGGCGAACACGCCGTCGATCGCGTAGCGGCGGAAGCGGGTGTAGACCGTCTGCCAAGGCCCGTAGCGTTCGGGCAGGTCACGCCACGAGGTGCCGGTGCGGATCTTGTAGACCATCCCGTTGATGACCTGGCGGTCTGACACCCGGGGCCGGCCCGTTGCGGCCCGCGGTATCAGCGGAGCGAGTAACTCCCACTCCTGGTCAGTGAGTTTATGGCGGCGCATCATCCCACCATGATCCACCACCCGATGATCCTTGAAGACTCCCTGGCGCACGGTCTGGGGGTTCATGGCCCGTTGGGCAGCCGCCGGGATCATCGGCCAAATCCGCGACCATATAGCCGGCCGGATCCGCCGCGACATGGACAAAGGCCCCAGGGCGGTGGCCACCGTGATCGACTCGCAGAGCGTGAAGGCTGCGGAGACCGTCTCCAAAGCCACCCGCGGCTACGACGCGGGCAAGACGATCAACGGGCGCAAACGCCACCTGGTCGTCGATACACGCGGCCTTCCCCTCATGGTCATGGTCACCCCCGCCGACCTGCATGACGCCGCCGCGGCCAAGGAAGTCCTCTTCCGCCTGCGGCTGATGCACCCCGAGATCACGATCGTCTGGGCGGACTCCGCCTATGCCGGGAAGCTCGTCGACTGGGCGAAACAGCACCTCAACCTCACCATCAAGCCCGTCAGCCGCCCCAAGGACGCCTCCGGCTTCGTAGTGCTGCCCCGCCGCTGGGTCGTCGAACGCTCACTCGCCTGGATGATGCACGCCCGCCGCCACGCGAGGGACTACGAACGGCTCATCCAGCACTCCGAGACCTTGATCACCTGGGCCGCCATCACCCTCATGACCAGGCGCCTCGCACGGAAAGGGGCCACCCCCAGCTGGCCGAGGAAACCAGCGCCGACCGACGCCTGACGGCGCTACTACTCGGCGTCGGCGAGCGAAAGCTGGACGGTCCCGTCACCAAGGGGCTCGAAGACGGGGCGGTTCACGATTATTTGGGACCAAAACACCTGGGGCAGTCGCACACCCTACGGTTGGGGCTGCTGCGTATTTCCCCCACTTGAGGTCGGCGCTCCACCCTGGGGAGCGACCATCACCCGAACAAGTGCCGTCAGGACTTCGGCCCGCTGCTCAAGCGTGAGCCCTGCATCGGCGATGAGACGTTCAGCAGCGAGGTACCGAGAGAACTCCAAGGGCTGGTCGAAGTAGCCGCGTAGGTGCTTGGCCGCAGCCTCCTGTGACTTCACGAAGGTCCGACTGACGAATCCGGCGAGAGCCGCCGCGACTGCTCCCAGCCCACCAGCCACCACGCTTCCCGCCGTGGTGCTAGCCCGCAGGCCGATTACTACGAACAGGATCAACAATGCAAAGCCGATAATCATGGCGACCTGCGCGTTTCGGAACGACCGCCGTGCCTGCCCTGTCGCGATTGCGTGATACAGGTCGAGCCTTGAATGCGTCACAGTCCATAGCTCTGCCAGCGTCAAACGCGCAGCAGTGAGTTGGTGTGCCCAACCCTCGCCCGCACTGGCAACATCCGGCTCTTGACGGGCTACCTGCAGGGCCGCCTCGAAGTCCCGTTCTGCAGAGCGAACTCGTTCCCGACCCTCCGCGACGCTCTGAGAGTCAGCCATGTTGACGAAGACGACCATGACAATCAGGACCAACTCAACCACGCCGAGGATGGCTGCGGCCTGGCCTCGTGTGATACCCCACGCGGCTGGTAGATACCACAAGTTCACGGCGTAGATTCCGGCGAAAAGGGCAATGACGCCGATAAGGACAAGAGGGCGCCTCAGAGGGCTGCTGCGTAGCCTGCTCGCAAAATCAAGTCTCGACACGGAGAACAGCCTGCTAGCTACTGGTTCGTCGTGCCACAACTTCTGTTGAAGTGAGCCCCAATGCGCTCGACAATGCCAGGAGTCGCAGCCGACGCCCCTCCCGCCCGTTCGCCGCAGCCCTGGCAGTTCCTCTCGCCAGCCTGCTCGGCAACTCAGGCAATCCGCCAGCGTAAGATTCCGGGCTACTGAACTTGATTGGGTGATGTCGGATCCGTTCCCCTGACAGTGGTACCACCGTTCCGGTAGCCCTGGTCTGTGAGATACGCACAGGGTGGCGGGCTGACCGACGCCGGGAGGGCCGCGCGGGAGCGTCTTCGGTTGCAAGCCGTGGAACGCTTCGAGGGCGGGCAGAAGAATCGAGAGATCGCTGCCGCGCTGCGGGTCAGCGAGCGGTCGGTGGAGAGGTGGCGTCGCCAGTGGCGCGAGGGTGGTGAGGCCGGCGTCCTGTCGAAAGGATCCCCAGGCCGACCGAGGCTCAGTGATACGCAGATCGAGAAGCTGGAAAGGGAGTTGGAGCGAGGACCGCTCGTCCATGGCTGGACGGATCAGCGGTGGACTCTGGCTCGGATCAAGGCGCTGATCGGTCGCTTGTTTCACGTCTCGTACACGGTCGAGGGCACATGGCTGCTGCTCAAGCGGCATGGCTGGTCGTGGCAGCAGCCTGCCCGGAGGGCCATCGAGCGGGATGACACCTCGGTCGAAGTCTGGAAGAAGGAGACCTGGCCGTGGGTAAGAGCGTCGCGGCGGAGCGCGGGGCCTGGATTGTCTTTGAGGACGAGGCCGGGCAGTCGATGACTCCGCCGCGTGCCAGGACCTGGGGCCGTCGGGGCTGCACGCCGGTCGTGCGGGTGCGCGGCCGCGGTTCCGGGCGAGTGTCGATGGCGGGAATGACTTGCTACAAGGCTGGTGAGCGGGCCCGGCTGTTCTATGCGGTCCGGGAGTACACGGGGCGCAAGGGCCAGCCGAAGGGCTTCGGCTGGCGCGACTTCCGTGATCTGATCGTCCGGGCCCGCATTCAGTTGGGCGGGCCGATCGTGCTGGTCTGGGACAACGTCCGACTACACCTGCCGAAGCCCCTGCGCGAGTTCATCGACGCGAACGCCGAATGGCTCACCGTCATTCAGCTGCCCACCTACGCGCCCGACCTCAACCCAACCGAGGGCGTGTGGTCCCTGGTCAAGCGCGACATCGGCAACCTCGCCGCCGCCGGCCTCAGCCAAGTCACCCGCGCGGTCAAGCATCGGCTCAAGACGCTCCAGTATCGGCCGGACGTGATTGACGGCTGTCTCGCCGGCACCGGCTTGGCCCTGGCCACGTGACTCCGCCATGCCGGGTCCTGACTGTGTCGCTCCTCCAGTGATAGGAGACGATGCAGTCCGCATCAGCACACGAAAGTGAGCAGCTTCATGACCGAGCCCGCTCCGATGGACCTTATCCACCTGGCTGATCCGGACGGGAATCGCTGCATCGTCCGCGTCACTGGGCGGTTCCAGCCGGGCGTGCTAACCGGCCACGACATCCTGCACGCGGACGTACTCGCTTCCGCGAGTTTCGTCGACGCCCGGCTCGACCTTTACCTCTTCCAGCATGACCTGGACTCCTGGGAGCAGGAGCTGTCCAGCCTGGGACCAGGCCAGACAGCCAGCATCGGCGGAGACCGCGGCCTGAGCCTCGACATCCACGTACACGAAGACGGCTGGCTGTCGATCCAGGTCAGCGACCCGGACCGCCTTACGGCGGTCCTGGGGACCCGACCCCAGGGAGACTGGATCGCGGAGCACCGCGGGCGCCTGGAACAGGTCCGGCAGTCCTGGCCGCGCGAAGTCATCGAGACGGCCCCAGGAACCTACGAGTGGAGCCCCAATCGCAAGCGGTGACCACCTGATCCAGGCAGCCGACATCACGCTTTCAATCTCAGTAGCTGGTCAGGGCGGGTTGTCGTGGTTTCAGGTTCACTTGTTCGGCCGCCACCTGGTGGGCGTAGTGCTTCTCCTCGAACTCGATGGGGCTGAGGTAGCCGAGCCGCTTCTGGATGCGGCGGGGGTTATAGAAGCCGTCGATGTACTCGAAAAGCGCGAGGTTCGCCTCGGCCCTGGTCGCGAAGACGCGGCCGCGGATGCACTCGGTCTTGACCAGCATCCACAGGTTCTCCGCCAGGGCATTGTCGAAGGAGTCGCCGACCGAGCCCATGGACGCTTGGACCCCTGCTCTGACCAGGCGTGTTGTGAGCTTGATGGACGTGTATTGCGTGCCGTGATCGGCATGGTGGACGAGTTCGCCGGGGGCGACCTTTTGGCTGGCCAGCGCGTACTCGAGCGAGGTGAGGACCAGGTCGGCGTCCGCGTGTGCGGAGGTTTCCCAGGCCACGACTCTGCGGGAGAAGGCATCACGGATCGCCGACAGCCACAGTGGCCCCTCCAGGGTGGGGACCATGGTCAGGTCGGTGACCCACAGCCGGTTCGGTGCGGCTGCCGTGAAGTCACGTTGCACCAGGTCAGGGGCGAGGTCGGCATCCGGGTCGCGGCGGGTGAATCCCTTGCTCCTGCGGGGGCTGATCCCGGCCAGGCCGGCCTGGCGCATGAGCCGCTCCACCCGCTTGCGGCCGACATGAACGCCCTCGCGCTTCAGGACGGCATGGACCCTGGGCGATCCGTAGATCCCCCCGGAGTCCTGGTGGATCTGCCGGATCTGTCCGGTCAGCTCGGTGTCCCGACGGCGCCGTTCACAGGGTTCCTCCTCGGCCCGGCGCCAGCGGTAGCAGGTGGAGGAGGGGATGTGCAGTTCCCGGAGTACGGGCTCAACCCCCAGGTGCGGGTGCTCGTCGAGGAGCGCGGTCACCTGGGCCGGGTCTGGTCGAGCTGCGCGGCGAAAAAAGCCGAGGCTGTCCGCAGGACCTCGTTCGCCCGGCGTAGTTCCCGCACTTCCCACCGGAGCTGGGCGAGCTCCTCTTTCTCCTCGGTGGTGAGCAGGTCGTCGCGCTCGCCGGCGTCGGCCTCGGCCTGGCGGATCCAGTTACGCAGGGCCTCATGATGCACGCCGAGCTCCTCGGCCATGCGGCGGATCACAGGCTTCGGCTCGGCAGTCCGGTACATCCGGACCGCACGCTCACGCAACTCCAGCGGGTATTTCCTCGGGGCAGGCATCGTCCGGGCTCCTCTCGTGAGACCCATCTGACCCACTGTCACCTTTCCCCGCATCTCGGGGGAACCTCAGCGCGGCGGCGCATGGTCCTCCGGCCAGGCGGCCAGGCGGCGGTTGCCGCCGTGGGCGTTCTTGCCCAGGGCGAGGGTGCCGTGGCGGGCGGCGCAGGCGGTGATCTGGGCCAGGTGGTGTTCAAAGCTTTCGGGGGGATGCGGCCAGGACAGTCCCATGCTGGTGAGGGCGGCGATGCGGTCGGCCGGCAGGGCGTCTGCGGCGTAGAGAGAGCGTTGCTGGCCGATCCACTGGCCCAGGGCCAAGCCGTCGCTGGTGACGTGTTCCTACGCCGGCCTCGTCCCGACGACCAAGTTGTCGGGGACCTCGATCCACGGAGAACACGCACCCCGCGGCTGCAGGCGAGGTGGGCGGCGGTGGGGACGCTGGTGCCGTTGCCGACGGTGACCAGCAGCGTGGCGGCGGTCCTGACCGCGACCCCCGGGATCGAGGTCAGGACCGCGGAAAGAGGGTGTGCCTCCAGCAGCTGGCCGATCTGCGCTTTCCAGGGCTTGTCGCTGTTCGGGGACGGCCGCGAGCGAACGGGCCAAAGACGGGATCACGAGGTCAAGGGTGCCGGTGCCCGGGACCACGACGCTCTGCTCGTCGAGGGCGTCGAAGACCTCGTCGATCAGCCGGGCAGCCATGCGCGGAGCCTTGGGTCGGATCACCTCAACGAGGTTGCGGCGACCGGCCTGCGTCCTGACCCAGGGCGCTCCCCGGTGCTGGGCTGGCGTTGGCCGACCGCCCAGGCGCGGGCACAGCGCCGTAGCGAGCGCCGGGGAGCCGACAGGCTTGTGCCGCCGGTCGCGCACCTCGACCGGTTCGCCGCTGGCTCGGTGAAGTACGAGAAGTGCCGTTCGTCGGACGGGCGTCCGGCGAGCACCGAGAGCAGCAGTCGGCGCAAGGGCGTGTGTTCGCCGGCCGGGAGCACTTGCAGGTTGTCCGCCTCACCCAGCGGGTCCAGGAAGGCGAAGAGTTCCGCGGGCCGCTCGTCGAGGTGCCGTGGCCTCCAGGAGCACGGGGTCGGCGATCGACACGGCCGTGCCCGTGCCCGGCAGTTGGAAGCGTACGACGGGTCCGTGGGCGTCGTGCAGGCGCGGTTGGTAGCGGTGCAGCCCGCCCGCGGCGGCGACGGCGATCAGCCCGCCGTCCTCCTGGTGTCCGGGGCCGGGGATGCGGATGAGGGCGGCGCCTCCAGTCGTCGGGCGGCTCGGTCAGCCGAACAGGCGGGAGCCGAGCGGGTGTCGCCGGTCGAAGCCGGGGAGGATCAGGAACGTCGCGCTGGCGGTCGTGGTGGTGAACCGCAGCAGCGCGTCGGAGGTGTCCATGTGGGTGAGGGTCGCGGTGAAGGTCCGCAGGTCGTTCTGGAAGCTGATGAAGAGCAGGCCGGGGGCGGGCTCGTCGATGCTGTAGGAGCGGCGGAGCATGAGGCCGGTGCCGACCACGGTGGGGTTCGCCCGGCGGACGTGGGCGTCCACGGGGACGAGGTAGCGTCCGTCGGGTGTCTTGGCGCCGAGGTCCGGGACGGAGCCGACGGTACCGCCGGAGAGCGGGGCGCCGCCGGTCCGGCGCCGCCCGAAGACCGCTTCCTGCTCGGCGACGGACAGGGCGGCGAACCGGGGCAGGTCGAGTTCCATGCGCCGGAGTACGGCGAGGGTGCCGCCGGCCACCGAGGGGGGCCCGGACAGCCACAGGTCGCGTCGTTGTTCGGCGGCCGTGTGCGGTCCCACGATGCCGTCGATGAAGCCGAGCGGGTTTCGTGGCGCGGTGAGGCCGTTGCCGATGGGCACGTTCACACCGCGGAGCGCGGACTGCCGCCAGCGTTCGCGGACGCGGTCCCCGGCCTGATCCAGGAGCGCGGCGGCGACGACCGGGGGGAGCAGCGCGTCGCTGGCGCAGATCTGTAGCAGCAGGTCACCGCCGCGGGCCCGCGAGGCGATCCGCTCGCGCGAGAAGCGCGGGAGGTCGGTCGCGCCGGGCAGCGAGGCATCGGCCGCGCGCACCAGCCGGGGGCCCACACCGACGGTCACGGTGAGGTCGCCCGGCGGCAGGCCCAGCAGCCGCCGGTCGTCGCCCGCGACGAGTGCGCCGATGGTCCGGCCGAGTTCGGCCAGGAGCGGACCGGCGGTCACAGTGGCACGGAGGTCGGCCACCACGGCCAGCAGGTTGCGCTGGGCCGGCTGGGGAACCGTGATGCCCGCCTGGTGCCGGCCGGTCACCGGCACCGGCCTCGGGGTGGCAGCAGCGGCCGGGCCGGGCCGGCCCGGCCGGGCGGAGTCCGAGGCGCAGCCGGTGATCAGACCGGCGGCCACCATGGCGCCGGTGACTTCGAGGAACGCGCGGCGCGACGGGTGGCGAACGGCTCGGTGCATGGTGTGCAGGGTGCCACACCGGGTTCCCGCGTGCCGGTCAACCTATCGTTTCTGGCGTGGAATTGGGCGTCGTGCCAGACTGGGGATCATGCCTCGATTAGCTCTTCGCGTGATGGCGGCGGTAGTGACCACGCTGACCCTGGTGGCCGGCTGCGGCGGCGACGGCGGATCGGGCGAAGGCCTGCGGCCGAGCGGCGCGCGGGTGACGATCCGCGTGCCCGGCGACGCACCGACGATCTCGGCCGCGGTGTCCCTGGCCCGGCCCGGTGATCTGGTGCTGGTCGCTCCCGGCGTGTACCACGAATCGGTGCGGATCAGGACATCCCGCATCACCCTCCGCGGCGAGTCCCGGGACAAGGTCGTCATCGACGGGCGGTTGCGGCAGCCGAACGGTGTCGTCGTCGCGGCGCCCGGGGTGGCCGTGCAGAACCTGACGGTGCGGAACAACACGCAGAACGGGGTGCTGGTCACGGGTTCGGCGGCGGCCGCCGCAGGGCTGCCGGGGCAGAGCGGCGGCTACGACACGGGCGACGAGCCCGTGACCTTCCTGAAGTCGTTCCTGGTCTCGTACGTGACCGCGACCCGCAACGGGCTGTACGGCATCTACGCGTTCTCCGCGCAGAACGGTGTCATCGAGCACTCGTACGCGTCGGGCGGGGCCGACTCGGGGATCTACGTCGGGCAGTGCAAGCCGTGTCACATCTTGGTGCGGGACAACGTCGCCGAACTCAACGCGGTCGGTTACGAGGGCACCAACGCGAGCGGCGACATGTACGTGCTCGGCAACCGCCTCGTCGGCAACCGGGTCGGCCTGACCACCAACTCCGACCACCAGGAGAAGTTGCTCCCGCAGCGTGGGGCCGTCATCGCGGGCAACCTGATCGCCGCCAACCAGCAGACGGCCACCCCGGAGCAGGCCGACGGCGGGTGGGGCACCGGCATCGGTGTCGACGGCGGCAGCGCCAACCGGTTCCTCCGCAACCGGGTCGCCGACAACGGCAACGCCGGGCTGGTGATCACCGCGACCGCGGACCTGCCGCCACTCGACAACCAGATCGTGGAGAACACGTTCACCGGCAACGGCGTCGACGTCGGCTGGACGTTCCCCACCGCCACACGCGGTCGGGGCAACTGCCTACGCGGCAACAAGCTGCGCAGCACCGTGCCCGCCCGGCTCGCGACCACCGCGTCCTGCCCGCCGCCGGCCGGGGCGGCTTCGCCGGGCGGCCGGTGGACGGCGCCGAAGGCGCCCGGTGGCATCCCGTTCACCGAGGTCGCGGCGCCCGCGCCACAGCCTCAGTTCCCCCACGCCGGTACGACGGGCGCCACCGTCGTACCGGCCGTCCCCGCCATGCCGGACACGGCGGACATCCCGCTGCCGTCGGCGTCCCTGCTCGCCGCGGGCGCGCGGGTGCGGACGTCGTGAACGACGGTCATGATGACGGGGTCGGGTTCGAGGTCGGAGTGATTCCGGGTACCGCCTCGACCGGGACGTACGTCTGGGTGTCGAAGTCGATGAACACCGGCTGCGGCGCGGAACGCACGTCGACGCGGACCCGGTACATGGTGCCGTCCGAGCCGATCCAGTAGCGCACGCTGCCGGCCGTACCGGCGCGGTCACGGGAGGACGGCCCGGTCATGACGTCCACCCGGTGCCCGCGCACCCGGTCCGACCCCACCCAGGCGGCGCCGTTCTGCGGCAGCAGTTCGGCGTTGTCCGGCCGGTCGGCGCCGAGGTTGAGCGCGATGGCCAGCGAGCTGTCCAATGAGCTGCCGGACGACCGCAGCGAACGGCTGTACCAGCCCGAGCGGGGCGGCGACGCAGGGGCGTGCGCCGGGACGTTCGCCATCGGGTGGACCGACACCGAGGTGGCCGTCCACGCGATCAGCCCGTCGCTGGACGTGTCGCGCCCGGTGCCGCGCACCACGCCGTAACCGAGCCTGCCCCGGTAGTCGACGGACGCGGTGACGGTCAGCCCGCCGGCGGTGCCGGGCACGGTGAGGGTGACCGCGCGCCCCCGCGCCTCGTAGTTGCGGAACCGGGTGAGTGCCAGCCGGTTGGCCTCGTCGGACGTCAGTGCGCGCGGTCCGTCGGAGCCGGAGTCGGCGCCGCCGAACAGGAACGCGGTCACCGCGACGGCCGTGACGCCGACGACGGTCGCCACCCAGCGTGGTCGCGGCCATCGGCGCCGGTCAGCCGGACGGTCCGGTGGAGCTTGCCGAATTCTCCTGCTCCGCACGCGGTTCGAGGCTGCCACTTCCCCGCTTCACCCTCTCCGTCACCGCGACTCCCGGCCCAGACCTGATCTGCCTGCCCGCGCCGTACGGGCCACGGGCAGGCAGATCACTGTCATCCGGTTCGTCGTGTTCGTACCGCTGGTTCGGTTCGTGCCGGTGTTCAGTGTTGCTGGACGCGGCGCTTACGGCTCAGGTACGCGAGGGCCAGGCCCACGCCCACCAGCAGCGCCACGAGGCCGATCATCCCTGGCAGCCCGGTCATACCGGTGTTCGCCATGGAACCGCCCCCACCACCCGGGGCCGGGCCCGCGGGCGGCGCGGGAGGCGGCGTGGCCCCCGGCGGCGAGGACGGCACCGGCGTCGGGCTCGAGGACGGCGTCGAACTCGGTGTCGAGCTCGGAGTCGGCGTCGGTGTCGGCGACTCCTTCGGGATGTACACCCCGGCGTCGATCGTGTGGTCGACCCCGCCCGGCTTGGCGGGCGCCGTGACGGGCGCGGAGCCGTTGCACAGCTCCCCGGTGGTCGGCGGCGTCACATTGGAGTCGTGCGCACGGTCGGCACCGGCGCGCGGGAGCGTGAACCGCAGCGCGCTCGCCGGGGGCTGCCCGGGTACCTGGCTGGTGTCCGCGGTGCACACGTCGAACTGCACCGTGTACTTCGCGCCCGGCGTGAGCTCGTACGCGGCGCCGACACCGCCGAAGTAGTACTCGCCGGCCTCGTTGGTCGTGGTCGTGGCGACCTGCTTGCCGTCCGCGTCCAGCAGGTTGATCGTCGCCCCCGGCAGCAGCACGTGCCCCGGGTCCTGGATGCCGTTGTGGTCGCCGTCGAACCACACGACGTTACCGATCTGGATCGGCGCGTTCGCCGCCGCGTACGCGATGTCACCGAGTCCGCCGGCCTTGCCGAATCCGCCTTGTTCCCGGCTGACGAACTGGAACCCGTTGGCGGTGGGGTTGTTGCCCGGGCCCTGACCGGTCGTGATGTCGTGGTAGCCGGTCCCCGAGGTCGCGACGTTCACGACCGGGTCGAACTCCGTGCTGACGACCCACTGCTGCTGCGGGATGTAGGCCACCGAGCCGAGCGCGGTCTCCTGGTGCGCGTTGGCGTAGAAGTCGCCCGGGAAGTACTCGACGACGTCGGCTGGCTCGCCGCCGTTGTTGGCGGGGGTGGCGTGGTTGGGGCAGCTCCCGGTGCCTTCCCACTGGTACTCACCGGAGGGAGTGGCGCAGACCATGGTGATGTCACCACCGGACATGCCGTTCTCCGCCGTGCCGTTGCCCGGGCGGGGGTCCAGCCCTCCCCAGCTGACCGCGTCCATGAACCGGTCGCGGAAACCGAGAATGATGGAGCCGTCGCGGCCGAAGGCGAGGGAGCTCAACTCCGGCTGCGGGTCGATGAAGACGTTGCCCGACTTCCGGTCGTCCCACGTGTCCAGGCCGGTGTTCCACGGGTTCCAGTGGGTGGCCTTGTCACCGGCGCCGAAGACGGTGCCGCGTTCGAAGTCGAGCGCGTGGCTCAGCACCGTGGTGAACCGCTTGCCGTCGTAGGTGGAGACGACGGCCTTCAGGTCCGCGCGCTGCTGGGTGCTCTCCGCGCTGCACACGCCGCCGACGTACAGCTTGTTGTCGTGGAACTGGAGGCCGAACGGCCGCCAGTCCTCAGGGCTCGCGCACCCCGGGTCCGGGATCGGGACCGTCGACTTCGGCCCCGAGGCGCTGGCACCAGTCGCGTCGAAGCTCACCAGGCTGCGGGTCCGCAGGTTCACCGCGTACAGCGTGGAGCCGTCCTCGGACAGGGTCAGGCCGCCGATGCTCTCCTTGCCCGGCGCGTCGGTGAACCCGGCGTCCTTGACCAGGTTGGCCGTGTCGTGCCGCGTCACCGTGGCGTCCGGCACCCGCGCGAACAGCTTGGGCGCACCCGAGCCGTTGACCGGCACCGTGTAGATCGCGCCCCCGCCCTGCGGCCCGTACGGGGCGTACCGGCGGGCGAACGCGCTCTGGAACAGGCGGGTCCGGTCCGTGTCGTACGCCAGTCCGAACGTCGTGCCCACCTGGTCCTGCGTGGCCAGCGTGGCCGGGCACGCCACATCGGTGGGACAGGTGCCCCGGGTCTTCGTCCCGAACGCCACCAGGGCGCGGGTGTCGGTCCCGTTGGCGCCGTTGTGGACCGGTACGAAGTACCGGGTGTCCGGCAGCGTGTAGTCGGCCGGGTTCCACACCGCCGTCACCACGGAGGCGTCCTTGCCCTCCGACACGTCCACGAACGACGTGAAGCTGTCGAAGTGGTTCTCCGCCGTCGACGCGGGCGCCGCCCGCAGATAGCCGCTGTACGGTGCCGGGATGCTGACGTCGACGCGGTAGTGGCCGCCGCTGAGCTGCGCCGACTGCGACACCATGACCTTGCCAGTGGTGTCCGTGACGCCGGTGACCTCGTGCCCGGCGGGGTCGGTGACCCGCACCTTCATGCCCCGCTGCGGCACGTCCATCGTCGTGTTGATCACGCCGGTGCCGAAGAAGTCGCGCAGCACCTCGACCGTCAGCGTGCCGTCGGCGGCCGAAGCGGCGGCCTGCCCGGCCGAGGCCCCCACGGCGCCGCCCGCCACTAAGAGGCCGGACACCCCTATGCGCGCCAGCGGCTCCACGAGCCTTCTGGCCGGCCGGCGCGAATCTCTGCCGACTCGGTTCATGGCATCACACTCCACACTTCTCTGGTCGTGAGAACGAAGCCCCCGATTCCCGCTGCACGTCTTCTTCCTGGCTCAGCGGCGAACACCGGCCGCGCACGCCACGGAAAAGAAAAAGGGCCCACTGCTGTCGCACGGGCCGCTTTGCGATGGTCCTTCGAAAGTGTCGTGGACGAGGTGTAAACACAGCATGCCGGTGCAGGCGAACGCGCGTTCAGAACCCCGGGCAGGACCGCTCCGTGCCGTGTTTTCCCGCAGCTCAATCACGGTATGCCCGCCCCCACCGCCGACCTCGCCGACCGCCATCGCGAGCAGCGCGCGACATCCTATCCGCTGGGATCTCGCCGTCACCACCGGAACCTGTGACATCCCTCGGAATTCGTGACGGTCTCCGAGCGCCCCGGAAATGGCGCCCGGAAGAATGTGCGAAAAAGCGTCGTGGCGGCCGGTCGTGCCCGGCTCAGACGCGTACGGCGGCCCAGGCCGGCGGGTACTTGATGCGGACCATGGCACAGGTGACGGAGACACCCGCCCCTTGGGCCACGAGGAGCACGTGGTCCCCGGCGCCCACTCCCCGGTCTCGACGGAGTGGTTGAGGCCCGCGATCTGGTCATTGACCGTCATGTGCCCAACGGCAGAGCAGCGCGGTTGCCGGACCAGGTGGCCTGGCCGTGGCCGGCGACGCCGACATCCACGCCGAGAACGGGTCGATCGCCGCCGGGGTGATCCATGGAGGGGCACGCGTCGACAACCCTTCGACGCCGGATCCGTCCCAGGGCTGAACGGACCGGCCACCACAAGCCCACCCGCCACCCGGCCTTCGTTCGAGGTCCTGGCACCGGGAGGTGGTCTGTCCGCGTATGCCCGCGACGGTAGCGTCGCGGTCGGCTACATAGCCTGCGGCGGGCAGATCACCCACTACGCCGCCCCGCGACCGCTGGTGCGCGGCCGGCACCAAGTGGGGGTGCTGCCCCGGCAGGCCGACTGCTTCCAGAACCGTGCGGCCGCCACGGCACTGGAGCAGGCCGTGGCCGAGGGCGGCACGGTGGTGCTGGGCCAGGTACTGGCCGGGATGGGCGGGGTCGGCAAGACACAACTCGCCGCCCACCACAGCCGCCAGGCATGGGACAAGGGCGAGGTGGACTTGTTGGTGTGGGTCACGGCGGCCAGCCGCACCGCGGTCGTCTCCGCCTACGCCCAGGCCGCCGCCGATCTCCTCGGCGTCGACCCGGCCGATCCGGAGCGTGCCGCGTCGGCGTTCCTGGCCTGGCTGCAGCCCAAACCCGGCAGCGACCAGCGGCGTTGGCTCGTCGTGCTGGACGACCTCGCCGACCCCGCCGACCTGCACCACCTGTGGCCTCCCACCAGCCCGTACGGTCGCACGCTGGTCACCACCCGCCGCCGGGAAGCCGCACTCACCGGCCGCAACCAGCGCCTGGTGCCCGTGGGCCTGTTCACCGAAGACGAAGCGCTGGCCTACCTGACCGCCACGCTCGCCTCCCGCAGCCGCACCGAAACCGCACACGAACTCGCCGCCCTCGCCACCGGCCTCGGCCACCTCCCCCTGGCCCTCTCGCAGGCCGCCGCGTACCTCATCAACGAAGACCTCGACTGCGCCGCCTACCGCACCCTGCTGGCCGACCACGCGCTGACCCTCACCGAGCTGCTCCCCGACCCGTCGGGGCTCCTGGACGACCAGACCGCCACCGCGGCCGCCGTCTGGGACCTGTCCCTCAAACGCGCCGACCAACTGCCCCCACACGGTCTGGCCCGCCCCATGCTGCAGCTCACCGCATGCCTCGACCCCAACGGCATCCCCGACACCGTTCTGACCAGCCCGCCCGCCCTGGCCCACCTCACCGAACACCGCACCGGCACTACTGAACCGACCACGATGGTCACTTCCCGGGACGCCGTACGGGCGCTCCGCACCCTGCACCGCTTCAGCCTCATCGACCACAACACGGCAAGCCATCACCAGGCCGTCCGCGTTCACCAGATCATCCAGCGCGCAGTCCGTGACGCCCTCACACAGCAGCAACGCGACCGGCTTGCCCTCACCGCCGCCGACGCCCTCACCAGCGTCTGGCCCGACATCGAACGCGACACCGCCCTCGCCCAGACCCTGCGCGCCAACACCGACGCCCTGGCCCGGCACTCCGAAGACGCCCTGTACCAGAGCGAGGACGCGCGCCCGGTTCTCTTTCGGACCGGTCAAAGCCTCGGCGAGAGCGGCCAGGTAGCAGCCGCACTGCACCACTTCCAGTACTTGACCGGTGCCGCCGGCACCCGGCTGGGCCCTGACCACCGCGATGCCCTCGCCGCCCGCAACAGCCATGCCCGCTGGCGGGGGGAATCAGGAGATGCGGCCGGCGCCGCCGCAGCCTACGCCGAACTGCTCGCGGACTCCCTGCGAATCCTGGGCCCCGACCACCTCAACACCCTCGCCGCCCGGAGCAACCTCGCCCACTGGCGGGGGAAGGCGGGTGAGGGTGCGGCCGGCACCGCCACGGCCTTCGCCGAGCTCCTTCCAGACCAGCAGCGGGTGCTGGGCCCCGACCACCCCAACATCCTCACCACCCGGAGCAACCTCGCCCACTGGCGGGGGAAGGCGAGTGGTGATGCGGCCGGCGCCGCCGCAGCCTACGCCGAACTGCTCGCAGACTCACTACGAATCCTGGGCCCCGACCACCCCAACACCCTCGCCACCCGCCACAACCTCGCCCACTGGCAGGGGGAGGCGGGAGATGCGGCCGGCGCCGCCGCGGCCTACGCCGAACTGCTCGCAGACTTCCTACGGGTGCTGGGCCCCGACCACCCCGACACCCTCACCACGTCCCGCAACCTTGCTTGGTGGCGGGGGAAAACGGGGATCCGGTCGGCGTCACCACGGCCTTAGCCGAACTCCTCCACCGCCCGCGAGCCGACGCGTTGGCCAGTCCCGCCGCGTGGCGGGCAGCGCGCGCCTGACGGTCGATCCCCGCGCCCGGGCACACATCATCCAAGGAGATGGCCAGGAGTATCCCGCCGCCCCGACAGGTCAAGCATCAGCATCCTCACCCCTCCGGTCATCTAGGTCGGAAACCGACCTACAGGTCCCTTAGCGTCCTCCTTGCCCAGCGGAACACAAACCACGGAAGGCAGCGACCATGAGCGAGACCGTGACTGTCCACGAACTGGCCGCCCACGACGCGGCCCTTGAGCCGACCGCCACTGGCGAGCGCGCCGACTTGCTGGAGACCCTGGCCAAGCATCGGCACTTCCTGCGCTTCACCACCCGTGACCTCACCGACGAGCAGGCCGGACGCCGGACGACCGCCAGCCAACTGTGCCTGGGCGGCCTGATCAAACATGTCACCGCGGTCGAACGGGCCTGGGCGCGGTTCATCCTGGACGGCCCGTCGGCGATGCCCGACTTCACCACCATGACCGAGGCCGACTGGGCCCGACGAGCCGACGAGTTCCGGATGCTGCCCGGCGAGACGCTGACCGGCGTGCTCGCCGACTACGCCGAGGTAGCCCGCCGAACCGACGAACTGGTCGCCACCCTCCCCGACCTGGACGCCACACAACCACTACCGAAGTCCCCGTGGTCCCAGCCGGGCGCGCGATGGTCGGCCCGCCGGGTACTGATGCACATCATCACCGAGACCGCCCAGCACGCCGGCCACGCCGACATCATCCGCGAGTCCCTGGACGGCGCCAAGACCATGGGTTAGCTTCCGCTCGTCCACTGGGGTTGGCCTGTCTGAGGTGATGCCGTCGGCGGTGTTTCCGGGCTGGTGGGCACGGTGGAGGCCCGGCGCGTGATCGGGTGCACGACCGGGAAGATCAGCGCCGGACCCTGAGTCGCGTGAAGACAGTGAGGTCTTTCAGCGCTGCCGCTCCAGAGTGAGGACGGCCGCGGAGATTGACGACACTCGATTCGGGCTGCACCGGGATCGGCGGAAGATGCGTCAGGACTTCAAGCGCGCGACGCCTCGCTCGACCGGTGCCCGTGCCGCGGACAGCGCGCGCTTGACGCTTTGCCGGGTCGGCGTGAGGTCACGGCCCGGCGGGCGTCTGAGGGGTGTCGTCACCCAGGGGCCGGCTCCCATGTAGGCGCGGTCGGCAAGGATGGGAACGCCCTGGCGTTCGCAGATCCGGAGGATCCGGTGAGTGCGGGCCGCAGTGAGATCCTGCGCGCGACCGGGCAGCGTCGGCGAGATCCGCAGCAGCCGCCCGGCCGGGTCGGTCACCACCTGCACGTTCACCCCGTGCCGTCGGTGTTCGTGGGAGAAGTCGGCCCGGCTGTCGCCGACCCGGTCGCACTCCGCCAGGGTGCCGTCGAGCAGGACGTAGTCCGGTTCCGCCTCGCGCAGGGCGCGCAGCAGGCCGGGTGGACGTCGGCGAGCAGGTCGACGACGGCTGTCGTGTAGGCGTGGGCGGTGCCGACGGAGATGCCGGACCCGACAGCAAGCTGGGCGAGGGTGTCGTGCCGGCGCAGGTATACCAGGCCGACCAGGGCACGCTGGCGCGGTGGGAACTCGCAGCGGCGGTGACCCTCACGGGTGACGATGAGCATGGTCACCCACTCGACCAGGGCGTGGGGCAGGTCGAGTGCGGCAGAATAAGGAACCAGCACCTGTACCTGCGGGTTGAGACTTCGGACACCTTCCCCAACGGCGTGGGAGCCAGCCAGCTCGACCAATTCGGCGCCGCCGACCTCGGCACCCGGGTCGAGGAACTCACGGCCGAGAACCAGCGCCTGCGAACTGAGCGCGACGCCGCGCCGGCCGAGGCCGCGGAACTGACCCGACACCTCAACGAGGGCCAGGACGATCTCGCTGGTGCCCGAGAGGGCCTGCGCCGCATGATCCGGACCGAGAGCTCGGCCAACGGCGGCCAGTGATGGACAGTGGGGCGGGTGCAGGTCGTGCCCATCGCTGTCGCGCCGCCTTGCCCGCGCGGAGTTACCAGGCGACGACCCCGTTGTCGTCGAAGAAGCCGCCCCGGGGGCCGTCGTCGGGCAGGGTGGCGAGCCGAAGGGCGATCGCAGCGCCCTGCTCAGCTGTTCGGTCCCCGGCGAATCCGGTGAAGTCCGTTGCCACGTAACCGGGGCATGCCAGGTTGACAATGATGTTCGTGTCAGCGAATCGGCGGGCGTACTGGGCTGTGACGCTGTTGAGCATCGACTTGGAAGGTGCGTAAGCGGCCATGACCGGGCCGGTCTGCAGCGTCAGAGAGCCCATGGTGCTGGACATGTTGACGATCCGGGGCGAGGCCGCTCGGCTGAGCAGCGGGAGCATCACGTTCGTCACCCGGACAACCCCGAGCACGTTCGTTTCCAGGACTGTGCGCAAGACGTCGAGGTCGAGCGTAGTGGGGTCCTGCGCCCCGTCCGCGAACTGCCCGGAGATTCCTGCATTGTTTACGAGGACGTCAAGTCGCCCAGCTTCCTTCTCGATGCTCACCGCCGCTGCAGCGACACTGGCGTCGGAGGTGACATCGAGGGCGACTCCGAACGCGTCTGTGCCGGCGGCACGCAACCGCTCCACGGCCTCTTCGCGTCGAGCGTCATCACGCGCCCCCACTGCGACGGTGAAGCCAAGAGCTCCGAGACCCTGAGCGATGGCGAAGCCGATTCCCTTATTCGCGCCGGTGACCAACGCTGTCTTGGTGTTATTCACGCTGCTCATGCTCCGCGCACAGCGGCCGTTTCGTCCAATATCGATCCAGTACACTGTGATACCCAGCAGGTATCACATGGTGGATAGGGCACGTGCATGGACGACCTGGAAACCCGTGAGTTGCGGTACTTCGTCGCGGTCGCCGAGGAGCTGCACTTCGGGCGCGCGGCCGAGCGGCTCGGGATCGCGCAGCCACCGCTGTCGCGCGCCATCCGCCAGCTGGAGCACCGGCTCGGGGTCCAGCTCCTGTCACGGAACCGACGAGTGGTGGCCCTCACAGACGCCGGCGGTGTGCTGCTGCGCGAATCACGCGTAGCCCTCGATGCGGTTACGGCTGCCGCGCGCCGGACCCGGCGGGCAGGGAATGAACAGCAGGCACTGGTACTGGTGACGAAGGCCGGTGCATCACACGAACTGCTTCAACGCCTGCTCGCCTTGTCGGCAGCCGACACCCACACGGCACCGGTCGACGTCGTCCTGTGCGAGGTCGGCGAGCAGGCGCGGTTCCTGCGCAGCGGGCGCGCGGACGTGGCCCTCATGCACCGTCCGGTCGACGACCTGGCCGGCTTCGATACCGCAGACCTCTACACCGAAGGCCAAGTCGCACTCCTCCCCTCGGGGCACCCCCTCGCCGCGCGACCTCAGCTCACCCTCGAAGACGTCAGCAACGTTCCGGATCTTCCCATCGCCCGATGGCCCCGGCTCGACGGCTCCTACCCCGACGGTCCCGGGCCAGAGGTGCACACCCAGTCACAACTTGCCCAGCTCGTCGCGCTGGGCAAGACCCTGCTCGTCATCCCCGCCTCCAGTCGCGCCTGGCAGTGGCCCGACCATGTCGCGGTCCCCGTCGTCGATGCCCCGGTCATCACGACCGTGCTCGCATGGCCAGCTGGCCACCACTCGTCGGCCATCGCCGCACTGGTCCGAGCCGCAGCCCGAATTCGCAACACGCCCTGAGTCGCGTCCACGCCGTGACCCTCCACGCCAAACGGCTCCGGAGCGGCCAGTCAGTGCCTTACGTGCCTGCATCCTCATCGGGGGAGCTGTGGACGAGGAGATCGACGGACGACTCTCACCAGAGGCCTACCAGACACCGCCTGACTGAAGTGTGGGGTTCAAGAAGGGCGGCGCGACTTCCGAGTGGAACTGTACGAGTGAGTCGAAGCGAAGTAGCTTCCTGCAGGGCGCAGGCGCGTTCATCACCCGTGTGGTTCCCGTGGTCTCCTACGCCCGGACGGCAGCGATGTGGCGACGGCACACGAACCGGATTCTGCCGAGGATGGACGACCAGGCCGCGCTGGCCTACATCGAACGCGTGCAGCCGGCTTCGGCGGCGGGGCCGGCAGCCACAACCGACGACCCCGCCGCTGAGAGGAAGCCAGCAGACGACACGACCGAGTCCCCGCCCTGACAGGTCCCCGGAGCCGGAGGGCACGGTGCGTGCGGCACAGAGGTCAGGTGGCGGGTGGGACCTTCCAGAAGGTGACGTTGGAGCTGGAGCGGTTGGCGTAGGCGTTGGTGTCGATGCCGAAGCGGGCGCCGGAGGCGCTGCCGCCGCCGTTGGTCTCCAGGAAGCCGCCGCGGTTGGCGTAGGTGTTCCACAGTTGGACGGTGCCGTTGAAGCGGACCAGGCCGTCGCCGGGAGTGGAGGTGGTGTCGAAGACTGCCAGCGGCTGCTGTTGCCGTCGCGGTCCTTGCCGTAGGCGGTGGTGACGTCGTGGATGCCGCCGGACTGCTGACGCCGCCGCTGACGTCGAGGTAGCCGCCGTTGCCGCCCTAGAGGTTGCGCAGGCAGACGATGTCGTCGCTCCTGACCGTCGTGCCGGCGGCCGCGCAGGATCCCGAGACGATCTCCCAGGTGCCGCTGGCCCCGTCGCGGTTGGCGACCGTCGCGGTGGACACCCCGTACTGTCCACCCGCCGTGCCCGCCCCTCCGTGGACGTCGAGGTAGCCCCCGTCGCCCTGGTAGAGGCTGAGAAGGTGGATCCGGTCCCGTAGCGCAGCTCGTTCGCCATGTCCTGATCTCCCCTTTTCACGAACTCGTGCCGGGAGCGAGGTGACCGGACCCGCGGTGTGGTCCGGCCCCGGCGGTGCACCCTGCTTCCGGCAATCGCCACCGACACGCCCGGACGAATCCGTTGATCATTCGTCAGTGGGCAGATCCCGACCCCTCACGGGTAAACGGTCTGGATGCGGGTGCCGGGCTGCGGCCGAATACCGGCCGGCTGGCGTGAAAGGCACGTGTGTGCTGACCGCCCTGGCGTTACAGGGGTGGGCGTCCGGTGATGTCTCCGCCGGGGTCGTCGGCCAGGGCCAGGCGGGCGGTGATGCGTTTGCCGACCGGCTCGCGCTGCGCCTCAAAACCCTGGGCGACGGCCATCACGATCTCCAGACCGTGCTGCCCGACCCGGCCGGCGTCCGCGGCCCTCGCGACCGGCAGCACCGGATCGGAGTCCCACACCGACACCTCCACCATGCCGCCGGTGACGCGCAGGTCCAGCAGGGCCGGCCCGGGCGCGTACTCGCGGGCGTTGGTGACCAGCTCGCTCACCACCAGCTGCGTGAGGTCCAGCGCCCGCTGCGAGACCGGCACACCGCGCTCGTCCTGCACCCGGGTGAGAAACCCGGCGGCCATACGACGGGCGCGCGCTATGTCGGCGCCGCCGCCGTCCCACACGACCGCAGCCTGTACGCCCTGATCATCCGGCGTGACGCCGTCCTCCCCCACGGGCACTGACTCCACTGCTGCCGCCTTCACTACACCGCGTTCATATCCGCGCACAGCCCGAGCGTGTTTACCCGCGCTCGCGCCCTGTACGCCTCGCACTCCACTGGCCTGTCCGCAGCGTGCGGGCAGCGCTGTGGACGGGGGCTCGATGTGCCAGTATCACCCGCATGGCCGAAGACCACATGACAGACGCACATTCCACCGACCCGGCGCCTGAGCCGGCCGGGCTGTCGGCCACCGCCACCCCGGCCGACGGCGGCGTCCGCGTCGTGACCCTCGCCGGGGAGATCGACCACCACACCGGCGACACCCTCCGCCACGCCCTCGACGCCACCGACGGCGCCACGCGCATCGTCGCCGACCTCGGGCAGGTCACCTTCATGGACTCCAGCGGCATCAACATCCTCCTCACCGCCCACCGCGATACCGCCCCGGCGGGAGGCTGGCTGCGCCTGGCCGCACCCACCCCCACCGTGCTGCGCACCCTGCAACTCGTCGGCATCGACGAGGTCATCGACTGCCATCCCACCCTCACCAGCGCACTTGAGTCCTGACACCCCGGTGCCCCGCCGCCCGACCAGGCCACAGCCGCGGCAGCGGGGCGGCTCCGGTCAGGCGGCGATGATGACCAGACCGGCGACGCCGATGAGGCAGATCACCACCGTGGCGATGCCGTCGACGCCCGTGCGCCCGTGCTGGCGACGCGGCCGAAAGATCAGCGACCCTCCCGCAGAGCTCTCAAGGCCCCGTTCAACGAGGCGGTCGCCGCGTTCCACGTACAGGCCTCCGGCGGACTCGGTGACCTGTACGCGCCGGTGCTGTCGCTGACGGCGGGTGACGCCGAGCGGCCGGGGCTGCTCGGCTACATCAAGAGGCTCCGGTTCATCCAGATCGAGGCGTCGACACCGACGCCGCGGTCACCGCCGCCGAGCTCCTGCGCTTCGGGCACTCCTGGGCCGCCGTCCACGCCATCCACGCCGCCCGCCGCTCCCCCGCCACCCCGCCGGCCCGCACCTGCTCGCCCTGACCCCCAAGGCCTACGCCGGCACCGGGGTCCAAGCCGTACACCCCGGCCAGTAACCGGTCAGACGGCGAAAGGCCCAGCCAGCCTCGCGCCGGTGCGGCATGTCGGGCGGAGATTCAGGTTGCACGCGAGTGCGGGGCACGGGGCATGGCGGTGGTCAGGACTTGGAGGGCATGAGCAGACAGGACCGGGCGGATGCGGGTGGACCGGGAGATGGCCGCGCGTCTTGAAGAAGCCCTGCGGGCGTTGGGGCGCTGGTGGAGCACAAACGCGGTACGGCTCACGGACGGGACGCCGGGCGCCCAGGAAGGCCAGAAGAACATGGAAGCCCTCGGGGGGCCACCCCCGCAGGCGCGGGGGGCACGGCCTGGTCTACCTAGCGGCTCTCCATCAGGGGCGCGGCGAGGCCGCCTCCAGGAGAGCACGTCCAGCCTGGGTGAGCTCGTGCGTGGCCGTGCGACCGGCCCGGCTGCTGTCGATCAACCCGGCGTCCCGCAGGATCGCCAGGTGCTCGCTGGCCGTCGGAGGGGTGACGCCCACCAGCCCGGCCACAACGGTTGTCTGCAGCGGAGTGGCGAGTGCGGCGAGGATCCTCGACCGGGTCACTCCCAGGAGACGGTCGAGGGACCTCGGAGTGGCAGGCGCCGACCAGAGGTACCGGCCGGATGCCGGGTAATAGATCGCCGGGGTCCAGTGGTCCGAGGTGGTGCACTGTATCCGGTCGGTGATGAACAGGGACGGAACGAGAATGAGTCCCTCGGGGCAGTCGACGTCGATGTCGACCGCCTTCATGACGTTGATGGTGTCGCCCCCGCACACGCAGGAAGGGTGGAGGCGCGGGAGGGCCGCGCGCAGCCCCTCCCGGTTGACCTGGAGGGCCCGGTCCAGCATCTCGGCACGTAGTGCCTGCCGCATGGACGGCCATTCCGGTTCCACCACCGCCTTCCACAGGCGGCGCAGCGCTTCGGCGGCCTCTGACCTGGCCCGGTCGGGGTCGTCGAGCAGCCGGCGGGCCACTTCCGCCTCGCGCCCCCTCGTGGCGTCGACCAGCTCGGCATACATCTGGTCCCGCGGCGCGGCGAGGAGCTGCTCCATGCCTTCCTCGAACGTCGGCTCACTGGACTTCGGCGATGGGTCGAGGAAGTCGGGCCGATACGCGCCATCGACGAGGAGGTCGTTGAGCGCCCTCAAGTCCAAGCTGACGAGGCGGCGTTGACGGCGGCGAAGCCACGGATGGAACACCGGGTGACGCTGCGGCTCGGTCAACAGCTGTGCAAGGCTGACCACTTCGTGGATCGGCGACATCGCCCACCGCACGCTCGCAGCGCCAGCACCCAATCGGTAGCGGATCACCGAACTATTGTTAGGCCACCGCCGAAGTGAGCGCGCGCGGATCGCCCAAGTGCCGAAACTCGGGCCATGGCTGACACGAAGTCGGTTGCCTGTCCTCCAGACAACCGAGCAAACCGGACAGACAAGAACCATCCGGCTGGGTGCCAGCGGATCGAGCATCGAGGTCCTCGCCAGTCCCGCGGAGACCAGCCTGACCGTGAGCATCTACCGGTTGCCCATGTCGCTGTCCAGCCGGGGACCGTCCCCGCGCCTCCACACGATCTTCGTCGCCCCCGAGGAAGGCGAGGTCGACTACTTCGACGGGCGCGGACCTGGCGAACGCTGCTGCCCGGCGACACCGCGCATGCTGCGGCGGGTGACGTCCACGCGCTCCGGGAGAAGCGCACCGAACCCACCGCCCTTCTTATGGCGCTCTCGCCGGGCGTACGGCGGGAGGAACACTTCGCGAAGCTTGTCACCATCGACGTGCGTGATCTCAGCCGGCTTCACGAAGCCCACGACAACCATTTCGCCGGCGGCCCTGAGCGCTGAGGGTGCCGGTGCCAGCACCCTCAGCACGACGGCGCTCGGCGCCACCTGAGCCACCCCTTTCCCAACGGATTCCCAGCATAGGACGCACTGTGCCCAGCATCGCCATCGTCGGAGCCGGCCCCGGTATGGGCCTGGCCATCGCCCGTACCTTCGGCTCCCGCGGCTTCGACGTCGCTCTCATCGCCCGCAACCGCGGCAAGCTCGACGACCTGGTCGGCCGACTCGACGCCGAAGGCATCACCGCCGCCGCGTTCGCCGCGGACGTACTAGACCATGGCGGGCTCTGCCAGGCGCTCAAGGACGCCGCCACCCGCTTCGGCGGTATCGACGTCCTGGAGTACTCGCCGGCCGTGAGCATCGGATCCACGACGCCCACCGCCCCGTCCGAAACCGATCCGTCCGATGTGCAGTGGGCGATGGACTTCCTGCTCTACGGGGCCATCGCCGCCACACGGGCCGTGCTGCCCGCGATGCGCGAGGCCGGCGCGGGCACCCTGCTCTACACCAACGGCGGCGGTTCGGTCGACCCCAACCCGATGCTCGGCAATGTCAACGCCGCCCAGGCCGCGTTGCGCAACTGGGTGCTCGGCCTGCACAAGGAGTTGGCCGGAACCGGCGTCCAGGCCGCACATGTCGCCATCGGCGTGTGGATCGGCGCCGGCGGCCCGCCCGGAGTACCGACGGCCTCGGCCGAGACCATCGCCCCCCTCTACTGGGACCTGCACACGCAGCGCGGCGATCTCGAGCGCGTCTTCACCGCCTGACGCCGTCCCGGCCCACCGCCACTATCGCCCCTGGGATCCGCCCGCACACCCTCATCCACCATCTACTGGAGGACCGCCTGCCATGCTCGCCATCATCGCCACCGCCCTGGCCGCGCTCATCGTTGCCGCCGTCGTCCTGGTCGGAGCCCGCACCGTGTGGGCACCCCACTCCGCGACCGGCTTCGGCATCCCAGACACCCGCGCCGACGACCCGGCCCTGCGAGCCTGGTTGTCCATCATGGGCGTCCGCGACATCGGCACCGGCCTGATCCTCGCCGTCCTGTTGATCGCTGGGAGCACCCACCTGCTGGGATGGGCCGTTCTGGCCGCCACGCTGGTACCCGTCGGCGACGCGGCGGTAGTGGCGCGCAGCAGAGGGCCCCGCTCCGTCATCTACGGCGTGCACCTTGCCACCGCCGCAGCGATGCTGGTCATCGCTGTCCTTCTGCTCCTCGCCTGAGTCCGCGGCCAACCCACCCGCGGCCGGGCCGTCAGGTCGATTTCTCCGGCTCCCCTCCTGTCGTCAAACGCTGGCGAGCCCAAGCGGTCAGCGCATCACCGCCGTTCGGAAGATCAGCATGGACCTCTGCCGAAGTGATAGCCGTGGATCGTGGCAGATGGTCGAGCTCGTGGGCGATGGCGTCCAGGTCGACCTGGCTGAATGTGCGGGGGTCCGCGCCCTTGGGCAGGTACTGCCGCAGCAACCGGTTGGTGTTCTCGTTGGCGCCGAGCTGCCACGGGCTGCGCGGCCTGCAGAGGTAGATCGGCATCCCGGCCTCGGCGGTGATGGCCTGGTGCTGGGCCATCTCCCGGCTTCGGTCCCAGGTGAGGGTTCGTCCTGGCAGGGGCGGGATGCCGAGCAGATTCCTGGTGAGGTGCGGAGTGACCTGCTCGGCCTTGATGCGGTCGGGCAGCGCGACGATGGCCGTGTAGCGACTGGTGCGCTCGACGAGCGTGGCGACGGCCGAGGGCCGGGTGCCCATCACGAGGTCGCCCTCCCAGTGGCCGGGAACCTTGCGGTCCTCGGCCTCGGCGGGGCGGGCGGTGATGGACACCGTGCCGCGGCCCGGGCCCGCGGGTGGCCGGCTTCCTGGACGAGCACGGCCTGGTCCGCGGTGAGCTTGGCCTGCGCCCGCCGTCTGTTCCGGCGGCGGATCCAACGCGTTCGGCGCGGGATTCCATCTCCACGCTCACGTCAATCCGCCCCGGTGGGCAGAACCCACGCCGAACCCTACGGTTCGCACGGGGTCGCCCAGCCGATCAGAGAGGCTGGCGAGGTGCCGCGAGTACGTCCCTGAGTACCTTCTCGAGTGTGACGCGGGCCAGTTCGTGTCTCAGGGTCTCCTCGATGTCCTGGTAGATGCCCTGCATTGCCGGCTGGATGCCGTGACCCACCACGCATCCCTGGTCCGGGGTGGTGCGGTGCATCGCGAACAGCGGGCCGGGTTCCACTGCCTCGTACACGTCGAGCAGGGTGATCGACCCCAGCTCGCGCGCCAGCGACCAGCCCGCGCCCGCGCCCCGCCGGGACTCCACGAGCCCGGCCCTGCGCAGCTCTCCGAGCAGCCGCCTGATCACCACGGGGTTGGTATTCGCGCTGGCTGCGATCTTCTCGGAGGTGGCGACCTCGTGGCCCTGGCGCTGGTAGAGACCGATCCAGGCCAGCGCATGGGCGGCAATGGTCAGCTTGCTGTTGGCGCTCATGATCCCTCCCCCGGTCGCAACGCTCCATGTTACGACAGCACAGTCGTAACAGTGAAGGTTGCGACAAGCTGTCGTAACAATTATCGTTACGACACCGGGGATCAGTCAAAGACAAGCGCGGATCCTGAGCGTGTTGCGAACTCAAAGGAGAACAGTGATGGGAAGTAACGAAAAGACCATTCGCGAGGCTTACCGGCTCGCGGAAGGGAACGTTCTCGACGGTGACGGTTTCCTGGCCTTGTTCACCGAGGACGGGTCGTTCAACGACATGTCGACCTCGCAGAGTTTCCGCGGGGAGCAGATTCCTCAGGTGATCGCGGGCCTCGCCCGCTCGTTTCCCGATGTACACCGTGAGCTGCTCGAGGTACATGCGTTCGGTGATGTCGTCGCCGTCGAGTTGCGCATTCAGGGCACGCATCTCGGTGGGTTTCCGACTCCGGTCGGCGAGATCCCACCGACCGGGAACCGGATCGACGTGCCGGCGGCGGACCTCTGGTATCTCCGTGACGGAAAGATCGAAAGGTTCAACTGCTACAACTCGATGAGCGTGTGGCTTGATCAAATCGGGGTCCACCCCGACTTCAAGTCCGCAGTCGAAGCCACCGAGACAGCAGCCACGACGGCGTAACTCTGCCGGTCAGCGCCGAGTATGCGACAAGACACTCCTTTCTTCGGGGCGCATACCCGGCGCTGCTTCTTGAACAGAGTTGTTGTTCGCACCCAACCGCCGACACGACCCCGCGGGCCGACTCTTCGAGTACCAGCAGCCCTGGCCGGCAGGGAGAGCAACGGCCCATACCGAGTGACGTTCTATGGGCCCCGCCTCCACGAGACACACGGCTGCGACGAGCCCCCACCCCAAAGATCATCGAGGTACGCGGGGCGGGACTGCCCTTCCCATGCCGCCAAGCCCCGCGCATCCGACGCTGACCGTGGACGAGTTCCACGCGTGCGCGGATGCGGAGGGCTCGGCCTGCCGTGAGCCCGTGACGATCACGAGCACCGGCGCGGAGGCCGGTGTTCAAGGCCGGTGTCCGCCATCAGGCTCTAGGCGAGATTGCGGTCGGATGTGACCCCCCGTCTGAGATTCCGCGCGATCTCCCGATCCGCCGTTTCGATGGTCTTCTTCTCCTCGTCGGTCAGTTCGACCTTGCAGACCTTGTCGATGACGTCCGGGGAGAGCGTCCCGTCCGCGTTGATGTGCGGGTCCTTCTCCTTGGCCCGCCGCGTGGCGTCCTTGAGGACCTTCTGGGCGGACTTCAGATCGCCCACGCCGTCCTCGACGACGCGCCGGGCCCCGTTCGCCACCTTCGCGGCGCTCTCCAGCCGGCGCTCGATGTCGTCGATCATCTTCCAGACGCACGGGGCCGCCGCCCCTTCCCAGTAGCCGTTGTCGCGCAGCGGCGTGAGCACCTCATCGTGTATGCGCTTGCCGAGGCCCTGGTATCCCGATGGATGATCTCCCAGCGCTCCGCCAGGCAGTCCAGCCCGGCGGGCACGTAGCGCCTTTGGCTGCTTCGATAGTGGAAGCGTGAAGGGAGACGCTGGTGTCTGTGGCCCGGTCGTTGTCGCCTGAGAGCGTGACCGAGCTGACCCGGGCGCTTGACCTGAGCGGGGTGTTCGCCAACGGCACACTCGGCGGGGTGCTGGCCCGGGCCGGTCGTCTGGATCTGTTCGGCTTCCTGGTCATCGGCATCGTCTCCGGCCTGGGCGGTGGAATCCTCCGCGACACCCTGCTGCAGCACGGCACGCCCGTGGCCTTGACCGACTACACCTACCTCACGGTCGCCACTGCCGGCACCCTGCTGGCTTTCGTAGCCGATATGAGCCGCCACACATCCGGTTGGGCCTTCAACCTCCTGGATGCCTCGGCGCTGAGCGTCTGGGCGGTCGCCGGGGCACAGAAGACGCTCGCTGTCGGCCTGGGCTGGCTGCCGGCCGTGCTGCTGGGCGCCATCACAGCGGTCGGCGGCGGGGCGATCCGGGACCTGCTGCTCGCGCGGACCCCTTCCGTCTTCGGCGGCACGCCGTTGTACGCGACCGTCGCGATCGTGGTGAGCGTTGTGATGGTGGTCTGCAGCCGGTTCGGCGCATCCACCGTAGGTGTCCTGGTCGGCATCACGGTTGGTATCTCGCTGCGGCTGGCCGCGTTCCACTGGGGCTGGAGGCTGCCAGGCAGCCGCGACTGGCGGCTGGGGTCGTCCAAGGACCGGGATCCCTGACCTGAACGGGCGCTGCGATCATCCACCGAGAGCAAGGAGTACACAGCCATGACGCCCAAGGAGATTGCGGATGCTGTCCTGGCCGGGCTCGGTGACATCCGCTCCGAGCTCGAAGAGGTCTACAAGGACCTGCACGCCCACCCCGAGCTGGGACACCAGGAGCACCGCACCGCGACCCGGGTGGCGGAACGCCTGAGAAACTGCGGCTACCAGGTGCACGAGGGGATCGGCGGCACCGGTGTGGTCGGTGTGCTGGCCAACGGAGAGGGTCCGACCGTTTTGCTGCGGGCCGACATGGACGCTCTGCCGGTCCTTGAGGAGACCGGTCTGACCTACGCCAGCACGGCCGAGGCCACGGACGCTTCCGGCCGCCGGGTGCCCGTGGCGCATGCCTGCGGTCACGACATGCACGTCACCTGCCTGTCGGGGGCTGCGCGGCTCATGGCCGCCGCGCCGGGGGCGTGGCAGGGCACGCTGGTGGCCTTGTTCCAGCCTGCCGAGGAGCCGGGGGACGGTGCTGACCGGATGCTCGCCGACGGGCTGACCGACCGTGTTCCTCGTCCGGACGTCGCCTTCGCCCAGCATGTGCTTCCCTATCCGGCTGGGCAGGTCGGCACGCACGCCGGGTCCTTTCTCTCCGCGGCGGACAATGTGAAGATCACGGTCCATGGCCGGGGCGCTCACGGCTCGGCACCGCAGGCCGCCATCGACCCCGTGGTGATCGCCTCGATGATCGTCGTCCGGCTCCAGACCATTGTCTCGCGTGAGCTGGCCGCCACCCAACCGGTCGTGGTCACGGTGGGCTCCGTCCAGGCGGGCTCGAGTGGCAACGTGATCCCGGAGTCGGCCGAACTGCTGGTGAACGTGCGCACGTACGACGACGAGACCCGGCGGGCCGTCCTGGCAGCCGTGCGGCGCATCGTCCATGCCGAGTGTGACGCCTCCGGGGCGACTCGCGCGCCGCAGATCGAGGAGGGCACCCGGTTTCCGCCGACTGTCAACGACGACGTGGTGACCCGCGAGGTCGCCGGCGCTTTCGCCGCGATGTTCGGGGAACGCGCGGTCACTGTCGAGTTGCAGAGCGCCAGCGAGGACTTCAGCCGGATCCCGGACGCCTTCGGCATCCCGTACGCCTACTGGGCCCTGGGCGGCGTCGATCCGGACGCCTACCAGGCCGCCCGGCAACGCGGCACCGTGCCCCAGGACATCCCGGTCAACCACAGCCCCCGCTTCGCACCGGTCCTGCAGCCCACCCTGGACACCGGCGTCCAGGCCCTGGTCACAGCCGCACTCACCCACCTCGGTAAACCGACTCGCACGAGCTGATGAGCTTCCGGCTGCTTCGCCTCCGAGGCCGCGGCGCAGCAGCAATCGACCGCCTCGGCGACGCCCGCGCAGCTTGCGCGCCTGCGGTTCTCGACACCCACGGCACATCGCTTCCCACCTCCGCCGAGGAATGCGGGCCGGCCGAGGTGGCGTGGACTCCTCGTAGACCACGGCGACGGTGTCCACGGCGGCCAGGACGACGTCGACCACCGGCCGCACCCGCGCCCGCACCGCCGGGGCCGCCGCCCGCGCCCGCACCGCCAGCCGGTAGCGGGTGCAGGCGCCGAACGCCCGGACCGAGGAGTTCCGCGATAGGCAGGGGTGCATCCGGGCAGCAGGCGGGTCGGGAGGCGGTGAGACCGTCGTAGTTTGATCGTGTGCCACCGAAGTCTGCGTGGTCCCGGTTGCTTCGGCACCGCACCCTCGCCCTCAAGGCCAGTGGTTCAGCGGGGGTGCCGTCGCTGGGTGGAGTCGGTGAGTATGCGGCGCGTCCCATAGGCGGTGGCGCCGACAAGGAGGACGGCGGCGCCGGTGAGCACCGAGGGCAGCGGGAGGGCGAAGGCCAGGACGAGGCAGCCTGTGAGGCCGATGACGGGGATGATCCGGGCCGGGCGGCCTTCGGCCGGGATGAGAGTCCAGGCGGAGGCGTTGGCGATGGCGTAGTAAGCCAGGACGCCGAAGGAGGAGAACCCGATCGCTCCGCGGATGTCCGTGGTCGCGGCGGCTACGGCAACGACGGCGCCAACGATGAGTTCGGCGCGGTGGGGGACCTTGAAGCGCGGGTGCACGGCGGCCAGGGCGTGGGGAAGGTGGTGATCGCGGGCCATGGCCAAGACGGTGCGGGAGACACCGAGGATGAGGGCGAGCAGGGAGCCGAGAGCCGCAACGGCCGCGCCGACGCGTACGACGGGGACGAGCCAGTCGGCGCCGGCGGCGCGCGCGGCCTCAGTCAGTGGTTCCCCGGCGGCGGCGAGGCCATCCTGGCCCAGGACCAACAGGACCGACACGGCGACGAGGGTGTAGACGACGAGGGCGATGCCCAGGGCGATCGGGATGGCGCGCGGGATGGTGCGGGCCGGGTCGCGGACCTCTTCGCCGAGGGTGGCGATGCGGGCGTAGCCGGCGAACGCGAAGAACAGGAGCCCGGCCGCCTGGAGCACCCCGCCTGCCGTCGCGTCCGTACCGATGTCCAGGCGAGCCGTGTCCACGGCGCCGGAGGTGAGGGAGGCGACCGCGACGACGGCGAGAACCGTCAGGACGACGGCCACGATGATGCGGGTGAGCAGGGCGGACTTCTGGACGCCCGCGTAGTTGACGGCGGTCAGGGCCACCACGGCGGCCACCGCGACCGCGTGGGCCTGGCCGGGCCAGATGTAGGAGCCGACGGTCAGGGCCATGGCCGCGCAGGAGGCAGTCTTGCCCACCACGAACGCCCAGCCGGCCAGGTAGCCCCAGAACTCGCCCAGGCGCTCGCGCCCGTAGACGTAGGTGCCGCCGGAGGCCGGGTAGAGGGCTGCGAGCCGGGCGGAGGAGGTGGCGTTGCAATAGGCCACGACCGCAGCCAGAGCGAGGCCGAGCAGCAGGCCGGAGCCGGCCGCGCGAGCCGCCGGTGCCAGGGAGGCGAAGATCCCGGCGCCGATCATCGAGCCCAGTCCGATCGTCACCGCGTCCGGCAGCCCCAGCCGCCGCTGGAGCTCGTTGGGAACCCCCGGGGCGGGCCTGGATACATTGCTCAACTTCGCGCTCCCTCGACCACGGGCGCGGACCGGCGGGCCCGCGTCCCGCGCGCACGATAAGCCATCGCCTGGGACATGCCGTACCGGAGGGCACGCGGGCCGTCGTCCAGCAGCGGGCGAGGCAGTCCACATGATCAGGGCGAGAGCCTGCCGAGCGGGCTCCGGGCCGACCGGGCCCCGGACCAGCCGTGCTCGAACTCCGATGACACAAACTCGCATCGGTCAGACTTCGATGACGAACGAGCAAGGTTCGGTGACGCAGGACACCGCCGCCAGGCGCGCGTACGGACGCGCGGCGAGCAGTACCGGGGCGTCGGAACGCTTGCGGATCCCGAAAGGGGTGTCACTGCTGTACCAGGTGCTGCCGCACTCCGGGCAGCGATACCGGGGCCAGGGATGCGGGCGGCTCTCCAGCAGCGCCTTCAGCGCCTCGCCCCCGGCGTCAGCAACCTGTGGCCGACCCTGACCCAAGCCGCATCCGGCCGGTCTCTTCCGGGACTCACGAACCGGCCAGGGCCGCCACCACCTCGCGGACGGTCGAGTGGCGGTAGAGCTGGCGCAGACGGAGCGTGGGCATGCCTTCCGCCCGCATGACGGCAAAGCTCTTGACGGCGGTCACCGAGTTGCCGCCGGCCTCGAAGAAGTCGTCGTCGAGTCCCACGGGAACACCCAGGAGTTCGGACCACAGCTCCACCAACCGCGCGGCCATCGCGTCGTCCGCCGTGGGAACGCCGCGGTCGGCTGCCCGCGCCGGACGACGCGGCGCGGGCAGCCTCGCCACGTCGACCTTTCCGCTGGTGGTCAGCGGAAGCGCGCCGACGGGCGTGACCGTCGCGGGAACCATGTAGTCGGGCAGGACGGCCGCGGCGTACTTGCGCACCTCTGTGGCGTCGTCGCCGTCCAGCACGACGTAGGCGTCGAGACGTACTTCGGCCGGGCCGTCGTCGCTCGACCTGCGCACGACCACGGCGGCGGCCCGCACCGCGGCGTGTTCGAGCAGCACGGTCCGGATCTCGTCCAGCTCGATGCGGAACCCCCGGACCTTCACCTGGTTGTCGAGACGCCCCAGATGCTCCAGCGCGCCGTCCGGCCGGAGCCGGCCCCGGTCACCACTGCGGTACATCCTGCCTTCGCTGTACGGGTCGGGCAGGAACCGCTCGTCGGTGAGGTCCGGCCGGCCGACGTAGCACTCGGCGACACCGGCCCCGCCCACGTGGATCTCCCCCGCCACGCCCGGCGGCTGGAGCCGGCCCGCGGGGTCCATGACGTAGAGATGCCAACCTGGAAGCGGCGTGCCGACCGAGCGCGTGGCTGCCTGCGCGAGCTCCCGGGTGACGGTCTGCGCGGTGACGTGCACGGTGGTCTCGGTGATGCCGAACATGTTCACCACCCGGCACCGGTCCTCCGGGTGCCGGTCGAACCAGGGCAGCAGCATCCTGGCGTCCAGCGGCTCTCCGCCGAGGATCACCAGCCGCACGGGGACGTCGGCGTGGTCCACGGAGAGGAGGTTGCCGAGCGCCGAGGGCGTCTGGTTCAGGACGCTGACCCCGTGCCGTACCAGCAGATCGCGGAACTGCTCGGGGTCGCGGGAGGTGAAGTGAGGCACGACCACCAGGCGGCCTCGCGTCAGCAGGCAGCCCCACATCTCCCATACGGAGAAGTCGAACGCGCTGGAATGGAAGAGCGTCCACACGTCCGCCGCTCCGAGCCCGAAGTCCGCGCGGGTGGCCTGGATCAGGCTCAGCACGTTCCGGTGCGGTACGGCCACTCCCTTGGGCCGGCCGGTGGAACCGGAGGTGTGGATCACATACGCCGTGCCCCGGCCACCGGCCTCACCGTCGGCGCCGGGCACGTCGACGCCGGGGTCGGCATCGAGGGAGTCGTCGGCGAGCAGCTCGTCCGGAGTCACCGCCCGGTACCGGTCCTGCCCGGGGAAGCCGGCGAGCCGGGTCACCAGCAGGCGGACCGCCGCGTTGTCGGCGGTGTAGGCGAGTCGTTCGGCCGGATAGGCAGGGTCGATCGGCACATAGGCCGCTCCGGCCTTCAGCACGCCGAGGAGCACGACGACGAGTTCCGCGGAGCGCTCCAGGCACACACCGACCCGGTCCCCGGCGCGGACGCCGTGGCCCCGGAGACCGGCGGCGAGCACCGCGGCGAGCCGGTCCAGCTGCCCGTAGGTCAACTCGACGTCGTCGTCGCACACTGCGACGGCGTCGGAGGCGGAAGCAGCGACCCGGGCGAACGCCTCGTGCACGGTGCTCGCCTCGGAGGCCGGGGCGGCGGCCGAGCTGCCCAGGGCGACGATCCTGCGGCGCTCGGCGTCGTCAAGGAGCCAGACGTCGGCGGCGAAGGTCTGCGGGGCCTCCCACACCTGCCGGTGCACATGCGCCAGGTGCCGGGTGAACTGCTCGGCGATCGGAGCGCAGACATGGCTCAGCAGGTGGTCGCAGCGCAGCCAGGACCGGCCGCCCGCCCGGCGGACGACCGAGAAGGCGAGGGGAAAGGCAGGCAGGAGGCAGGGAAGGTATTCCTCGTCGGCGCCCAGGGGCTCCTCGTCGACGCCCGGCAACGTCCCCGCCTGCACCGGGCGTGCCGCCGGCGGATGCGGCCGCCGGAGCACGTCGTCCAGGGTGCCGCTCACCCGCACCTCGACCGGGCCGTGACCGCTGCCGACGACGACCTCGTCCGGTCCGTCGGGATCGTAGCGGGCGAGGGTCACGGCGAGCGCGGTCCGCAGGGTCGCTTCGTCGGCAGGCGTGCCGGGCGGAAGGGCGGCCCAGGCCGTGCCGAACCGGTCCGCGGCGCCGCAGGCCATACCCCAGTCCGGTGGCGGGCCGGCCGGCACCGCCGTCGCTTCCGCGGATGCCGCGCCGAAGCGTTCGAGTTCCGCGCGCACGGTGTCCCAGTCGGCACCCGCGGCCCGGCGCGTCAGGCGACGAAGCTCCGCCGTGTCCCATAGCCCGCGGGACGCCACGACCATGAGGTCGGCCGGTCCGTCCGGGTGGCGGAACAGGAAGGCGTGAACGGCGCCGGGCGCCGCGGCCGCCACCTGGCGGCGTACGTCCTGCGCCCGTGCGTCACCGGACGCGAACGGCACGTCCATCGCCGTGAGGTACGACACCGCGCCGGCGCCGAACCGCCGCGCCAGGACCTCCACCTGCGCCGGGTCGCTCAGTCGAACCCGCACCGCGTGGTTCAGTGCCCCCGCCATATTCGCGCTCCTCCAGGTTGCCGGATGACCACGTACGGTACGAGCGCCTCCATCCGGAGACCGGCAGTATCGGCGGCGGCTCGTCGGCGGTGCGTCCACCTTCCGCGCCGGCCTCGCGCGGCCGGCGCCCGGCGACAGGAATCCGCCCTCCGGTCGCCTCCGGTACTGCCGGTGTCCACGACACCGGCTCCCTAGCCTCGGTGCGATGGCGTCAGGTGAAGGAGCTCCCCCGGTGGCGGTCCAGAGAACACTCCCCAACGGAACGTCCGTCTTCAGCCTCAACGGCAATGAGACGGACTACCTGTACCGAGAGATCTTTCACGACGAGTCCTACCTGCCTCCCCAGGGATGGAACATGCCGGCGCGGCCGGTCGTCTTCGACGTAGGGGCCAACATCGGGCTGTTCACCCTCTTCGCGGTCGAGAGGTGGCCCGACGCCCGGGTGTTCTCCTTCGAGCCGGTTCCCGACGTCTTCGAGGCCCTTCGGCGCAACACCGGGCGGCTGGCCGGCGTACGGCCTCACAACATCGCGCTGGGCGACGCGGACCAGACGCGCGAGCTGACGTACTACCCCAACTACACGATGATGTCCGGCTTCGACACCGATCCGGCAACCGACAGGATGCTCGCCTCGGCGTTCGTGAACAGCACCGCGGAGTCCCTGGACGACGAGCTCCGGGAGGCGTTCGTCCAGGAGGTCCAAGAACTCGTCGAAGACTGCCTCGACGAGCGGCGGCTGGTCAGCTGCGACGTGCAGCGCCTGGAAACCTTCGCCGCACGGGCCGGCGTGGACCGCATCGACCTCCTCAAAGTGGATGTCGAGGGGTCCGAGGTACCCGTGCTGCGGGGCATCGGCGACCGCCTGTGGCCGGGGATCGGCAACGTCGCCGTCGAGGTCGCCGACCGCGCCGGGGCGCTCGACGCGGTGATCTCCCTCCTGGAAACCCACGGCATGCGGACTTCCGTGCGACAGGCCGCCGAGTACCGGAAGACCGACCTCCACACCGTCTTCGCATGGCGGGTGGTGTGAGATGGCCGGCTTCTCCCCGGCGCTCGATCCGCGTGGGCTGCTGGCTTCGAAGCGGTGGGTGGTGCGTCCCCGGCGCGTCGCCGACCCGGGGCTCAGGGTCTTCTGTTTTCCGCACGCCGGAGCCGGCGCGGCAGCCTTCACCCCCTGGGCCGGACGGCTGCTCCCGGACGCCGAACTGTGCGCTATCCGCTTCCCGGGCCGGGAGAAACGCATCGACGAAGCTCCCTTCGAGGACCTGTCGTCGCTGATCACCGTGCTGGAGCAGGCGATAGTCCCGCTCACCGACCGGCCGTTCGCCTTCGCCGGACACTGCTCCGGCAGTGTCGTCGCGCTGGAACTGGCGCACCGTTTGCGCGGCAACGGCCGCACGCTCCCGGCCGCGCTGTTCGTGTCCTCCATTGCAGGCCCCACCCGGCGTACCTCGGAGGCGATCCATCTGCTGCCGCGTGAGGCGTTCTTCGATCGCGTCGCGCGGTACGGCGGGATCGACTCCGCCGTGCTCGCCGATCCCGAGGTCATGGACGTCTTCGAGGCCACCCTGCGCGCCGACTTCCGGTTGGTGGAGGAGAGCCGGCACGTGCCTGAGGAGCCCTTGCCGGTGCCGATCGTCGCGATCGGCGGCCGCAGCGATCCCTTCGTGACCTTCGACGACCTCGCGGCATGGCGTGCAGCGACGAGTGAGGCGTTCTCGCTGCACCACGTCGATGCCGGCCACTTCGTGCTGGACCAGGTGATGGAACGGATCACGGACGCCCTGCCCGGCCTTCTGCGCCGGGCGGGCCGGGACGGCGGTGGCCGGCAGGCCCGTGACCACCAACCGGTGTGACCTGAAGGAGATAGACACATGGCCATCGTCCTGACGAACGACGACGTCAAGCGGGCAACGGACATCCGGGGCATACTCGATGCGCTCGACGCGGCCTACCGCGAAGAGTACGCGGGACAGGCGACCATCACCGAGCGGGTGAACCTGCGGTTCGAGACGGGATGGCTGCGCCTGATGGCCGCGGCGCTGCCCGGCCTGGGGGTCGTGGGCTACAAGGAGTTCCACCTGGTCGGCAGCGCGGTGACCTTCCAGGTCAATCTCTTCGACCTGCACACGGGTGAGTTCCTCGCCGCCGTGGACGGCAATCACCTCACCGTGCTGCGCACGGCCTCGACCGCGGCGCTCGCCGCGTCCCGCCTGGCTCCCGACGCCTCGGTGGTGGGCATCATCGGATCCGGCGCAGAGGCGCGTATGCAGGCGACGGTGCTGGGTGAGCTGCTCGACATCAAACAGATGTGCGTGCACAGCCCTCGCAGGGAGCGGCGCGATCTCTTCGCCGCGGAGCTCTCCCCTCGTCTCGGCCTGGACATCGAGCCGTGCGCGAACGGGGCCGACGCCGTCGCGGACGCCGATCTCATCATGGTCGCCACCAACACCGGAGGCAACGGGCCGGCCTTCTTCGCGGACTGGGCACCGGACGTCGCACACATCAGTTCCACCGGGTCGACCCTGCCGGAGGAGCGGGAGCTGGACTCGGAGGTCTGGCGGGTCCCCGAACTGATCGTCGTGGACCGGCTCCAGGCTCTGGACGAGTCGGGAGACGCCCTCGTGGCAACCCGGACCGGCGCCCTCGACACCGGCCGCGTGATGACGCTGGCCGAGCTGTGCGGCCGTGGCCTCGCCGGGAACACGCCGCGACGCACGCTCTTCAAGTCGGTGGGCTCGCCGCTCCAGGACGTCGCGGTGGCCGCGTACGCCTACCGGAGCGCAAAGGCCCTGGGACTGGGCACCCGGCTGGAGGGGTTCCCGTCCGTCAAAGGCAGCGTTCCCGTGCTGACCGGCGGCGAGCGGAGCCCGCGGTGAACACCACCCCGCCCTCGGAGACGATCGAGATCAGCGACGGTGTCTACGCCTATGTGCAACCCGACGGCAGCTGGTTCCTCAACAACACCGGTTTCATCGTCGGCCGGAAGGGTGTCATCAGCGTCGACACCTGTGCCACGGAAAGGCGGACCCGCTCCTATCTCGAATCCATCGCCGCGGTGACACACCTACCGGTCCGCACACTGGTGAACACGCATCATCATGCCGATCACACGTACGGCAACTTCCTGCTTCCCGGGGCCACAGTCGTGGGGCACGAGCAGACCCGGGCAGAGGTCATGGCCTTCGGACGGCAGGTGAACCGGGGCGTGTGGAACGACGTGGAGTGGGGCGAGTTCGAGCCCGCACCGCCCTTCCTCACCTACACCACCGGGATCACGCTGTGGGCCGACGAGCTCCGCTGCGACGTGCGGCATGCCGGGGTGCCGGCGCACACGACGAACGACTCCCTCATCCATCTCCCCGAGCGTTCCGTGCTGTTCGCCGGCGACCTGCTGTTCCCCGGAGGCACCCCCTTCGTTCTCATGGGTTCGCTCAGCGGCGCGATCGAAGTACTGGAGAAAGTCGTACGGCCGCTCGGCGCACGGACCATCGTGTCGGGGCACGGGCCGGTGGGCGGGCCCGAAGTCATCGACGACATGCTGGACTACCTTCGCTTCGTCGAAGATCTCGCCCGCCGGGCCCGTGAGGCCGGGCTGACGCCTCTGGAGGCGGCCCGCGAGGCCTGCCCCGGCCGCTTCGCGGACCTGCTGGACGCCGAGCGCATCGTGGGCAACCTGCACCGCGCGTACGCCGAACTCGACGGCGCCACGCCGGGCGCACGGATCGACACGGCCGCGGCCTACCGGGACATGGTGGCCTACAACGGGGGACGCCCGCTGACCTCCCACGCCTGACAGAACCTTCACCGACGCCACCGCCCGCGCGATGGGCAACGACAGGAATCGGGCATACACATGCTGCACTCGTCGCGACCGCTCGGACCGGCCCTGTGTCACCGGCGAACCGCCGCCGGCGGCACGGGCCGCGGCGCCCCACCCCGCTCGCCCGACGGCGAAAGGGCCTCCTCGTGACACGGCCCTGGCGCGTCACCGTCGTCGGCAGCGGCCCGCGCGGACTCATGGTGATCGAGAGGCTCGCCGCGCGGCTCGCCGGACAGCCCGCCGGGCGGCCGGTGGAGCTGTGCCTGATCGACGAGGTGGAGGTGGGCTGCGGCCGCATCTACCGCACCGACCAACCGGCGTGGCTCCTGATGAACACCCCGGCCGGCATGATCACCGCCTTCTCGGGGCCACCCGACGACGGGCCCGCAAGGGCCGGAGCCGGTCCCGCGTTCGCCGAGTGGTGGTCCGCCGGACCGCCCGGCTACCCGGGCCCGGAGGGTTATGCGCCCCGCGCGATCTACGGCCGCTACCTGCGCTTCGCACTGGACGCCGTGGCGCGGGGCCTGCCGCCGCAAGTCCGGCTGCACCGCGTCCACTCGTCCGTCCGGGACCTGAGGCCGGCCGGGGGCGGGTACCAGCTCGTACTGGCGGACGGGGCACGGTGGGAGTCGGATCGGGTGGTCCTGACCACCGGCCATCCGAGGCCTCCGGCACAGGGCGCGCGGACGGACCTCGCGCGGGCCGCAGCCCGCCGTCCCGGACTCCGCCACATCAAGGGCGACTCCCCCGCCGACATGCCGCTCGACGCCCTCCCGGCGGGCGCCGCCGTCGGCGTGCTGGGGCTCGGTCTGTCCTTCTTCGACATCATGGCCGCCTGCACCGTCGGCCGCGGTGGACATTTCACCAAGGGCGCCGGCGGCGACCTGCGGTACCACCCGAGCGGTGCCGAGCCCGTGCTGGTGGCCGGCTCCCGCGGCGGCCTCCCTCTGATGGCCAAGGGCGACAACCGCAGGCCGCCCGGCTTCAGCCACCGGCCGGTCCTGTTCACCCCGCAGCGCGTCCGGGACCACGCCTCCGGACCGCTGCTGGACTTCAGGACCGACGTCCTGCCCTGGCTGACGGCCGAGGTCGAACTCGTCTACCACGGCACCGCGCTGCGGCAGGCCCGAGGGGAGCGGGCGGCGTCCGTCTTCACCGACGAGGTGATCCGGTCCGCGGCCGGCAGCGTCCCGGACGTCCGCTCGACCGCGGCCCGGCACGGTGCGCCCGAGCTGCCCCCGGTCGACCTGGAGGCGCTGGCCCGGCCCTTCGCCGGACTCGATTTCGACGGTCCGAAGGCGTTCGACGACCACCTGGTCGAGGTGCTCCGCACCGGCGTCCGGGAGGCCGAGCGGGGCAACGTGGACTCGCCGCTGATGGCGGCGCTCGACGTGGTCCGGGACACCCGCTGGGTGCTTCGCGCGTGCGTCGACTTCGGCGCTCTGCACCCTGCCGCGCACCGGGACGATTTCCTGGGCCGCTTCATCCCGTCCTCCAACGTGCTGCTGGCCGGGCCGCCTCCCCTCCGCATACGGCAGCTGCTGGCCCTGATGGCGCGCGGACTGGTGCGTGTGGTGGGCCCGGAGGCGAGCGCCGCGGCCGATCCCGGCAGCGGCCGGTTCGCCATGTTCTCGCCGCGCGTCGCGGGATCGCGTGTCCTGGTGGACACCGTCGTCGACGCCAGGGTTCCCGGCACGGACCTCGGGCGAGATCCGGCCGAGCTGACCCGGAACCTGCGGGCACGCGGTCTGTGGACCGAGTTCGTCCATCGCGCCGGCGACGACACGTTCGCCACCGGCGGAGTAGCGGTCACCACTGCGCCGTTCCACCCCCTGAGCCGTGAGGGGGTCCCGGACGCCGGACTGTACGTCCTCGGCATTCCGACGGAGAACACCCGCTGGTTCACCCAGGTCGGGTTCGCCCGGCCCGGGCCCTGGGGCGACTTCATCCGGGACGCCGACGCCATCGCGGCGCACGCCCTCGACGGCTGAGCGGTCCCTCCGGTCACTGCAGCGGTGTGCTGCCCCGCTCTCGCCACGGCCGGCGGGTCGGGGCGGCGGGGACCCGCCGACCGGCGGATCCGGGTCACTACGTCCTCAGCGGGCCGTCGCCCCCTGGCCGGCACCACGCCCTTCGAGTGACGTCCCGGCATCGCCGGGCATCCACACGTCCTCCACACCGAGCTGGTCCGGGTGGTATTTGCCGAGCGCACTGATCAGTAACCGTAGTTCGAGGGACAGACACCCGACCAAGTTCTTCAGGCCCGCCTCGGGATCCTCGTCCGCGGCCAGCAGCGCCGCTCGGCCGAGACCGACCGCACGGGCGCCCAGCGCCAGGCTCTTGACCACGCGCACGCCCTCCCACATCCCGCTGCTGACCAGCAGGCTGCGGGGGTGCCCCACGATCCGGCGCAGGCATTCGGCCAGTGGCAGGCCGACGTGGTCGAGGAAGGCCGTCGGCGCCCAGCCGGTGCCGCCGGCCTGGCCGTCCACGGTCACCGCGTGCGCCCCCGCCTGCCAGGCCGTCTCGGCGGCCGGTGCCACGTCCCGGGCCGGCGGCAGCTTGACCCAGGTACGGGCACGCGGATAGTTGTTCCGCATCATCCGTACCTGCTGCCGCAGGATCTCCCGAGTGAAGGTGCCCGGGGTACCGCACCGAAGCACCTCGTCACCGCCCGGGAGACGGATCAGCGTGTACTGTCCGGCGAGCCGCGCGGCCCGCGCACGCCCGAGCACGGTCATGCCGCCGAGTCCCGGCTTGGCGCCCTGACCCGCTTTGAGCTCGAAGGCGAGGCGACCGGTTTCGACCAGCGGCTGGACCGCGGGGTCGCTGTAGACGAGGTTCCACACCTCGGAGTCGGCATCCTCGGTACTCTGCTGCACGACGATCCCTCCCTCGTCGTGGCGTGCCGCCTCGACGTAGGCGTGGACGCGGCGCAGCAGACTGTCACCTTCGTGCCCGGCGCGGCCGTAGCCGTTGACCGGCACGATGTTCTCGCCGATCACCATGGGGATGCCCAGACGGCCGGCCTGGCGGCTCACCGCGACACCGAGATCGGTGGCCGCCGCCCTCGTCGAGCCGAACGCCGAGACGTACACCGGCAGCGTCGACCGCAGCCCGCCGATGTCCGTGTCGAGGCGGACGTCGTCGTGGACCGGCTCCCGTCCCAGCTCCAGAAGCTTCTCCCATCGGAACGGGGTGAAGACGGGCGGTACGAGACGCATCCGGTCCAGCTCGTCACCGGCGAGGGAGCCGCCGCCGAACAGCGTGCTTCCGTACTCCTCGACGGCCGGGAACGCGGCGCGCGGCCCGCGGCGTGCTCGGTCCCGGACCTGCGCCTCGGGGAAGCCGGGAGCTCGTAGGGTCACGGCGACACCACTCCGGGAAGCTTCGGGTAGGCCGTGGCCTGCCAGATCGCGTCCAGGCCGGCGATGTAGCGGGTCAGCCGCTGGGCGCCGATGCCGAATCCGGCGCTGGCGGGAATGCCGTCCCGGGCCATCTCGACGTACCAGGCGTACTTGGCCGGGTTCTCACCGGTCTCCCGCATCCGGGAGATGAGGTCCGCGTACCGGAATTCCCGTTCGCTGCCGCTGGCCAGCTCTCCGAAGCCCTCCGGGGCCAGCAGGTCGAAGTTGCGCAGCCGGCCCGGGTCGGCCGGGTCCTCACGGTCGTAGAAACCGCGCGAGCCCTTGGGGTAGTCGGTCACGAAGAACGGGCGGCTCGCCTTCCGCGACAACTGCTCCTCCGCCTCCCAGTTGATCTCCGCGTCCGGGCTCTGCGGCACGCCGAGCCGGTGCAGGTCGGCGACGGCGTCCGTGTGCGTGACACGGTCGAAGGGGCCGGAGGACAGGTCGACGAAGGCGTCAGCGGTCCGTCCGAGCGCCGCCATCTCCGCGCCGGCCCGTCCGAGCGCCCCGCGTACCGCGTGCCGGACGATGTCCTCGGCGACCGCCATGGCGTCCTCCCGGGAGGCACCGGCGATCTCCACGTCGATCTGGTGAAACTCCGTCAGATGGCGATGGGTCGCGGACGTCTCCGGCGGCTCCAGACGGACGTTGGGCGCGATGTAGAAAATCCTGTCGAAAGTCAGCAGCGCGGCCTGCTTGTACAGGATGGCACTGGTCATCAGCTTGTACTTGTGGCCGTAGTAGTCGATGTCGACCTGCTTGGCTCCCCGGCTTCCGGGGTCGGTCACGGGGCCGATGACCGGAGGCAGCAGCTCGGTGAAACCGCTCTCGCTCAGGTACTCGCGCACGGCCCTGAGAATCTCGTGCTGGATCACCAGTGCCGCCTTGGTGGCCGGCCGTTCCAGGTGTCCGCGCGGGCTGTCCGGCAGCTCGGTCATGGGAACTCCGTTCCTTTCGGTTCGCGGGCCGGGCATCCGCTCGCGTGGGCGAGCGCGTCGAACTTCCGCTGTATGTAGGTGAGTGAGGTGAGCAGGCCGTCGGAGGTGAGCGCGTGGCGCCGGCCCGCGACCGCGGACGAGGGGATGGGCATCGTGCCCACGCTCGTCCAGCGCAGCCGGCCGCCGGTGTCGATGTAGCTGCCGCTGTCGCCTCTGTTGTCGGGATGCAGGCAGTACGGCACATCGAGCAAGCCGCGGGCGAAGGCCCCGACCAGGGCCTGACCGATGTCCTCGTGCAGTTCGAGGACGCGCTCGACCAACTGCCGGGCCTCGGCCAGCACCTCGTTGTCCCCGTCGTCCCTCCCGGTGTCGGGCACGCGGGCCGACGTGCGCGCCATGAGCGAGGCGATCTCCAGCGCCTCGACGTTCTCCGCCACCGACGGCAGCCGGTGCGCCTCGTATGCGGTCTTGACGATCAGCCGTGCCGCGCCGGTCCGCACCGCCAGTGCCGCCGCCTCCTCCAGCAGCAGCAGCGCTCCCCGCCGGGTACGGGGGTAGACGCCCATGTAGGCGTACAGGACGACGTGCCAGTCGGCATCGGGGAGCAGTTCGGCGGCCAGGGCCCGCAGCGCGCGGATGGCCTGCCCGTCCTGCTCGGCGTCGGTCTGCTGGGCGTAGCTCAAGGACAGGCTGCGCAGGCCCAGCTGACGGAAGAAGAGCGCTTCGAGGACGCTGATCGCCACCAGCAGGCTCGGCGGGCACAGCTGGCCCATCACACAGCCGCCGAAGGTCTCCAGGTGCGGCTCCGCCCCACGCAGGCGGACCTCGGTGAGGAGTTCGCAGCTCTCCCGCCAGTTCCTGACGGACTCGCGCAGCGGTGTCCTGCCGTACGGCAGGCAGTAGGAGACCGGGCCGCCCTCGGTGGCATCCAGCCCGGAGCGGGTGAGCGCTCTGACGATGGCCTGCGGGCGGGCCGAGCCGTGCCGCACCTGGACCGGGAAGTCAGGCCCGAGCACGCCGCCCAGGACGGCGCGGTTCGTGGCTGCGGGATGCGTGGCGATCGGGTACCCGTTGAGCGGCCGGCCGTCGTCCAGGGCTCGCCGTGCCGCCGTGTGCAGGCCGACCCGGGTGAAGCTGTCGATGGTCAGGGTCCCGACGGTGGTCGCCGCCGCCTCGCGGACGGCGAGGAGGCCCGACCGCATGGCCGCCGGGTCGGCGAAGCCCATGCGGGGCTGGACCACCAGGTGCCCGTCCCGCTCGGCCTGTGCGACGTAGGCGCCGAACGCGTTCTTCGGTGCTGGGGTCAACGCGTGGCCTTCATGGACATCGACGCCACGAAGTCGCGGAAGGGGCCGAGCCCGTCGGAGTCGGTGACGACGAGGTCGAAGCCCGCCGCACGCAGCCGTTCCGACTCGGCCGCCTGGTCCTCCACGCCGGTGCCGAGCTTGCCACCGATGACCAACGGTGTGCGGGACAGTTCAGCGCTGCCTCGGACCAGCCGGCCGATCACGGCGCCTTCGCTGAAACCGAGTCCGTTGACGCTGCTGACGACGACCAGGTCCGGCGCGATTTCCCGGCAGCGTCGCAGCAGCAGTTCGTGGGGAACGCACGGTCCGAGGTTGGTCACCATGTGCCCCCACTCCCGCAGCAGCAGCTCCAGATAGGTCAGGTTCCAGGTGTGGGAGTCGGATGCCGTTGCTGTGAGAACCACGTTGAGTCGTTGCATCGATTCCCTCCCGAGAGCTGGGTGGCTCGCGGCACACCGAGTGCTTGCCCGGCCAACGCGACGACTCTATGAGACGGGGTCGGTCCGAACCGGCAGTGCCGACGGCAACTGATCGGCGGGAGCGGCGGGCAGGTCGCGGTGCCGGCGGACAGGGCTGAACACCAGGATGAGACTGGTCAGCGCGAAAGCGCTCGCCGTCACCCAGACCGTGGTGCGCAGTCCGAACGCCGTGCTCATCACACCCCCGAGCACCGCGCCGACCGGGATCGCGCCGTAGTTGAGGAACTGCATGCTGACGACGACTCGGCCGAGCATTGGCCGGGGGCAGTACGACTGACGGAAGCTGCCCTTGATGACGTTGCCGACCATCACGCCCATCGAGATCATCAGCCCTCCCACCACCACGAGGAGGAGCCCGAACCCCGGGCCGCCCATCGGGATCAGCAGCGCGAACGGCATTGCCGTCTGGCCGATCAGCAGGCCTTGTGCGCTGCCGAACCGGCGGATGACCCACGGGGCGACGGCTGCCCCCAGCACACCGCCGACGCTGATCCCGGCCATCGCGGCACCTGCCGCGCCGGCACCGACCCCCAGCTCACGTACGAGGAACACCACCAGTACGGCCGTGAACCCGTTGAGCGCCAGATTGGCAGCCGCTCCGTACAGGGTGAAGACGCGCAGGTAACGGTCGCGGATGACGAAGCGCAGTCCTTCGGCGATCTCCTGGCGCAGCCCGCTGTTGCTCCGCGTGGAGGCAGTCCGCCGTTTCTCCTCCTGTTTGATGGAGAGCAGGCAGACCGAGGACACCAGGAAGGACAGCGCGTCGGCGAACAGTCCCCACACCGCCCCGACCGTCTGTGTGATCAGTCCTCCGAGACCGGGACCGGCGATGTCCGCGGCGGCGGCGCTGCCTTGCAGCTTGGCGTTGCCCTCGGCCAGATCGTCCTGGCCGACCAGCGAGGGCAGGTAGACCTGGTAAGCGGTTTCGAAGAACACGGCCGCGGTGCCCGCTGCCAGAGCGACGAGCATCATCTGCCCGAAGGTCAGCACGTCCAGCCAGGCCGCGACCGGCACGCTCAGAAAGCTGATCAGCGACACTCCGTTGCACACCAGCATCACCCGGCGGCTGGGCAGACGGTCGACCCAGGCCCCGGCCGGCAGGCCGACCAGCAGCCAGGGCAGCCAGGTCATCGCGGCCAGCACACTCACCATGAAAGTACTGGCGTCCAGGGTGACCAGCGCCACCAGCGGGATGGCGATGCGGGACACGCTGCTGCCGAGCTTGCTCGTCGTCTCACCGATCCAGAGCAGCCGGAAATCCCGATGCCGCAGGAGTCCACCACGGGCTCCTCGCCGCTTCGTTCCACCGGCGTCGACGCTCTCGTCGGTCATGCTTCCTCCAGTCGCCCGTTCACCGCGGAGGCCCTTGACGGATGAGCGCACCACACGCTCCGACGGTCCGTCCTCAGACGTTGGCCGGCAGGCGGGCCGCGATCTCCTCCACGACCTCCTCCCGCCCCTCGTAAGGGAATTCCTCCCGGGGCCAGTGAACCACCATGTCGGTGAAGCCGATGCCCGCGTAGAGCTCCGCGGCGTCGAAGAAGGCGTCGGCCGACTCCATGGTGCCGTCCACCATTCCCCCGGTGAGCAGCACCCGGTCGATGGTGGCCGGATCACGTCCCGCTGCCTCGCAGGCACGGTCCAGTGCCTCCGTCTGCTTGCGGAACAGCGGGAGCAGGTCCTCGTAGGGCTGCCGGTCGAAGTTGCCGGCCTCCCCGGCGGTCACCCACAGATCTCCGTACTCCGCAGCCAGCCGCATACCGCGTGGTCCGGTCGCCGCGACGGCGAACGGCAGCCGGGGCCGCTGCACGCAGCCCGGGTGCATGTGCACCTCGTGCGCGCTGAACCAGGTGCCCTGGTGGGACGTCGTGGGCGAACGCAACAGGCGGTCGGTCAGTGCCACGAACTCGGCGAACCGCTCCGCGCGTTCCCCGGGACTCGGCGACTCCCCGCCCATCGCCTCGTCGTCGAAGACACCGGCGCCCGCGCCCAGCCCAGCCACGATCCGTCCCTCCGACAGGTCGTCCAGGGCCATGAGTTCCTTGGCGAACGTGACCGGGTGGCGGAAGGTCGGACCGGCCACCATCGTGCCCAACCGGATGCGCGAGGTGGCCGAGGCGGCAGCGGCGAGCGTGGGGACGGCCCCGAACCAGTCCTTCTCGCGCAGCCATCGCCACATCAGGTGATCGTAGGTCCATGCGTGGTCGAAGCCGAGATCCTCGGCTCGTTCCCAGCGCCGCCGGGCCGCGGCCCAGCGCCGGTCGGGGAGGATCAGCACGCCGTATCGCATCGGGTCACATCCCTGTCAGACGAACTGCGGTCGCAGGTCCAAGTCGCTGGGGTCCATCCCGGCGGCGAGTTCGGCCACCCGCAGCATGGTCCCGGTCAGGTCGCGCTCGATGTCGAAGACCTCCTCACCGCGCAGTTCCGCGGGCCGCTCCTCCTCGTCCCCGGGCGCTGTCAGACCGTGCTCGGCCAGGTCGAGCGTCACCGCCTCCAGACGGCGCAGCAGCTGCGGAACGGCTCTGTCCGCACAGTCGGGTGACCGCGCGGTCAGGAAGTAGGTGTCGAACAGGGTGCCGAGCAGCTCGGGGGACAAGGTGCCGTAGGACGGCGCTTCCTGGAGCAGCGAGCCGCCGGCCGGCACCAGCTTGGCGGCGACCCCCGCGTGGATGTGCCGGTACAGCTCGACGGTACGGCGCAGGGTGACCGCTTCGTCCGTGCTGCCAGACCATTCCGGGCGGCGGCCGCGGAAGACCTGGCGGACGGCCGCGAAGTCGGGTGCCCAGGTGCCGCTGAAGCCCGGGTGCGCAAGGAACATCGAGGGCCGGATCAGCGACTCGTAGACGTCGCGCGAGCAGGAGGCGGTGTAGAGCAGCATCGAACAGTAGCCCCGCACGTACGCGGTCATCGCGGCGATGGCCCAGGCCTGCCGGCGACCGTGGGTGAGAGCCGCGGTCCGCATCTCCTGGAGGATCAGGCGCCACAGCACGAAGGAGATCTGGTGGCCGGTGATCCAGCGGAACCAGTAGACCCTGGGATGTACCGTCTGCTGGGCGGCGAGGGTACCCACCGGCTGAGGAGCCTTTCCGTGCGCCAGCAGGATGGGGCAGAACGCCGTCGCTCCGGGGCCCGGCTCGGTGTCGAGGCGGAGCCGCTCGACCTCCTCGTCGGGTGCGGCTGCCGGGGGCAGGATCAGTGGTTCGATGCCGTAGGGCCCGTCGGAGAAGGTCCAGCCCTCGGGAGCGGACAGCTTGGCGGCCATCGCTTCAAAGGTGGTGTTCATGAACCGTCCGGCACATAGGTGAACTCGAACTCGAGGCCGTTGACGTCGTAGGTGTAGAAGCTCTGCACACCGTCCGCGTCGATCACGATCTCGCTCGGCTGGTCCGGGCGGGCGAAGCGGTAGCGGCCGGAGTCGTACAGCTCCACCCAGTGCCTGCGCAGCCGCTGGAGCTCCTCGGGCGAGTCCACCGCCAGGCAAGTGTGCTGAAACTGAACGGTGTTGCCGCCGGGCAGCCGGTCATCCTGACCGGACCGCTCGAACAGGTGGAACCGAGTGTCCCCGACGAGAACCTCGGTGAGCCGGGTGATCCCGGGCAGCCGGCTGAGCGTCAGCTCCGAGAACTTCTCCAGGGTCCAGGTCTCCCGGGCCCCGAGATAGTCGGCGTACCAGGCCAGGCAGTTGTCCAGATCAGCGGTCTGGACGCCGATGTGATGGTGGACCGTCATTGATGCATCCCGTCGTCTCGCCCGATTCGTGGAGCGGTGTGCCGGACCGGCGGCCGAAACCCTCCTGAAAGGGTGCCGGCCGCCCCGTCGGCCCGCTTCGCCGGTAGGAACTGCCCCGCTATCGGGCACGCCCTACTTCTCGATGCGCTCCAGGTTCGTGTGGCGGTAGAGGTCCGCCACCTTCTTGACGATCCGCTCGTCATTGCTCAGCCGGGCGATCTCCTGCATGGTGCTCCAGACGAAGTTCGCCCCGCCGTCCTTTCGGTAGTGCTTCTTGATGACGAGGCCGAGGACATCCATGATGTTCTCCTCGTCGATGATTCCGGAGAGTGCGTGAAGGCCTTCGCGCTCGCCTTCGGTCAGCTCCGGACGAACGCAGAGATTCGACTGCGGAATCCCACCGGACAGCTCGTGGTCGAACTTGAAGAGGTCCTTGACGTCGGCGACGTCGGCCACATCGATCAGCAGGTGGACGCGGCGGGTCTCACCGATGACGCCCGCGCTGTGCGGCTTGGTGACGTCGATGAACCAGACCTCTCCCTCCTTCATCCGGTAGACCGAGTCCGATTCGTTGAACATTGCGTCCTCGCCGGTGGAGAGCACGATGTGCACCCGGTGCGCGATCCGCTCCTTGGAGACCTCGTCGGACAGTTCCACGTAGTCGCAGTGCGGAACCAGCACGCTCTTGCTCAAGGCGATCAGGCGGACGAACGTGATGTGTTCGGTCGCGAAGTGCGTGCGGATCAGTTCCTGCACGTAGGGCAGGCGGTCGCCGTCGGCCGTGAATTCGGCCGGCGTGGACGGGTCGAACTGCGAGAGCAGACTGCCTTCACCACCGCCCGGCGCCATCAGCATCGCGCTCTTCCACGGGCGGCCGCAGACGAACTCGTCGTACGGCTCGGCGAAGTTGATGCCGAAAGTCGCCTCCAGGTCCTCCGACAGCCGCGTCCGGTCGAGGTCGAGCTTTCCGATCAACTGCGTACGCATGACTCACTCCTTGACTCGTTCACGGACCCAGAGAGATGCGATCACCCTGCCGCAGCCGTGCGGCGCCGACGGTGAATCGCCCAGGAGAAAAGCGAGGAATCGCGCTGCCCGGATGTCGGCAACTCACCTCTGTGACGGAAACCTTATGAGGCCTTCCTCGCATCGACGGGCAGCATCGGAGGCAAGCCGGAGGCAGCTGCCGCGCCCTCTGATCCGTGTGCAGCTGACCCGGTGTGCAGCGCCGACGCGACGAGCCCGGACCGTCGGCGATCGACGGACCGGGCCCTGAGGCGTCGTAAGGGAGGCGGTCAGCCGGTGACCGGGGCGGTGCCCGAATCCGCGCGCAGCACGCGCCGGAGCCCGAGTGCGGGCCCGGCCTGGGGGGCGCGCTCCATCCGTTCGGCGAGACCGGCCGGGGTCGGGGACGCGAACACGTCGGCGACGGAGAGCTTCACGCCCAGCCGACTGCGAATGCGCGCCACCAGACGGGCCGCGTGCAGCGAGTGCCCGCCCAGCTGGAAGAAGTCGTCGTCCGGCCCGGTCCCGGGGACTTCGAGCAGCTCGGCGAACAGGTCGCACAGCGCCTTCTCCCGCTCGGTGGCCGGCGCTCTGCCGTCCGCGCGCGCGGTGAAAACCGGTGCGGGCAGGGCCTTGCGGTCGAGCTTGCCGTTCGCGGTCATCGGCAGTGTCTCCAACGGCACGAGCGCGGACGGGACGAGATGGTCCGGCAGTGCGTGAGCGGCGGCCGACCTCAGTCGCTGCTCGTCGAAGACACCTTCCGGAGCGGTCACCACATAGGCGACCAGCCGCCACTCCCCCGGCCGCGCCTCGCGGGCCAGCACGGCGACCTGGGCGACCGACTCGTCGCGCGCCAGCACGGCCTCGACCTCGGCCGGCTCGACCCGGAAGCCGCGGATCTTGACCTGCTGGTCGGTACGGCCGATGTAGTCGAGCAGTCCGTCCGGGCGCCGCCGGGCCAGGTCTCCCGTCCGGTACATCCGGCTGCCCGGGGCGCCGTACGGATCGGCGACGAAGCGCTCCGCGCTCAGACCGGGCCGGCCCACGTAACCGTGTGCGATGCCGACGCCGGCCACATACAGCTCACCGATCACTCCGGTGGGAAGGAGGTCCAGGGCAGGACCGAGCACATAGGCCCGCTTGTTGGTGACCGGTACCCCGATCGGCAGGGCGGGTGCCGCCAGATCGGAGGGCGCGACGAGGTGGCAGGTGGTGAAGCCCATGCTCTCGGCGGGACCGTAGCCGTTGACCACCCGCAGGCCGGGATGCGTGCGCAGCGCCTTCGTCACATGCGCAACCGACGCAGGCTCGCCACCGGTCATCGCGAACCGCACGCCCCGAAAGGCCGCCGGATGCTCATCGATCAGGTGGTTGAACAGGCTTGCCGACAGTTGCAGCATCGTCACGCCGTGCACGCCCACGAGGTGTTCGATCTCGGCGGGCTCTGGGTTCTGCCCGGCCTGGAGGACGCAGGTCCCGCCGTGCAGCAGCGCTCCGAAGAGCTCCAGGGCGAAGGCGTCCCAGGAGACCGGGGAGCACTGGAGGTAGACCTCGTCCGGCCCGAAGGCGCAGTAGTCCTGCGCGATGTACGTCCCTACCAGGGCGACATGGGAGGTGGCGATGCCCTTCGGCCGCCCGGTCGAGCCCGATGTGAACATCACGCAGGCCACGTCCTGCGGCCGCACCTCCGTGTCGAGGTCGTCCGTCGGGCGGGCGGCGATGTCCACGCTCTCCTCGTCCAGGCAGCAGAGGGCCGCGATGGTCCGCAGACCGGCCCGGAGGGCCCCGGAGGTGACCACCAGGGTGATATCCGTCTCGTCGACGACGGACTGGATCCGCTCGGCAGGGAATTCCGGATCCAGCAGCGTGTAGCCGGCACCCGCCTTGAGCACCGCCAGCAGGGCCACGACCATCGCCGTCGTGCGCTCAAGGTGTACGCCGACCAGAGCTCCCGTGGCGACACCGTGTTCCACCAGGTGGTGGGCCAGCCGGTTGGCGCGGGCGTTCAGCTCCCGGTAGGTGAGGCGCTCCGCACCGGAAAGGAGTGCGACGGCGTCGGGGCGTGTCCGTGCCTGGACCTCAACCATGCGGTGCAGCCGGGGGTCGGTCGGCAGCGGGGCGGCCGTGCCGCTCCAGGCCTCCAGCTGCCGCCGTTCCTCGGTGGCCAGCAGTTCCACGCTGCTCAGCCGGGCTTCCGGCTCCCGCACCATCGTCTCGAGGACGCGCAGCAGCCGCGCGGTGAGCAGTGTGACGGTGTCGCGGTCGAACAGGTCGGTGGCGTACTCGAAGTGGCCCTTCATGCCGTCCCCGGTCTCCTCCAGGAACAGTGTGAGGTCGAATTTCGCCGTCGTGGTGGTCAGTTTCTCCGGCTTCGCGCGGACACCCGGCAGGTCGAGGGCTGCGTGCTCGTTGTTCTGCATCACGAGCATGGTCTGGAAGAGCGGCTGCCGGGCGGTCGACCGCACCGGGTTCTGCTGCTCGACCACCCGCTCGAACGGAACGCTCTGGTGCTCGAAGGCGGCGAGATCCGTCTCACGCACGCGTTCCAGCAGGTCGCGGAAGGTCGGGTTGCCAGTGAGGTCCGTGCGCAGGACCAGGGTGTTGACGAAGAACCCCACGAGGTCGTCCAGTTCCTCGTACTCCCGGCCGGCCACCACGGTCCCGATGGGCACATCGGTACCGGCTCCGAGTCGCGACAGGAGCGCGGCCAATCCCGCGTGCATCACCATGAACGGGGTCACACCGAGGCGTCGGCCCAGAGCGAGGAGTGCCCGGTACAGGTCTCCCCCGATCCGGACCGGAACCGATGCCCCCGAGAAGCTGGGCGTCTCCGGCCGCGGCCGGTCGGCCGGGAGGGCGATCTGCTCGGGCAGCCCGTCCAGTGTCCGCTTCCAGTGGTCGAGCTGCCTCGCGGCGAGGCTGTCCGGGTCCGTGTCGTCTCCGAGGACCTCCCTGTGCCACAGCGCGTAATCGGCGTACTGCACCGGCAGTTCGCGCCACTGCGGCCGCGCACCTGTGAGTCGGGCACGGTAGGCGTCCGACAGGTCGCTCATCAGCGGCCGGAGCGACCAGCCGTCGCAGACCGTGTGGTGAACGACCAGAAGCAGCACGTGCTCGTCGGCGGCGAGGCCGACCAGGTGCGCGCGGAGCAGGGGCCCGGTGCCGAGGTCGAAGACGTACGCGCCGCGTGCGGCCAGCACGTCGGGGAGGTCGCCTGGCGCGCAGTTGGTGCCGTGCAGCGGGATGCGTGCCTCGGCCGGGTCCAGCACCTGCTGGTGGACCTCGCCGTCCGTGTCCCCGAGGACGGTCCGCAGGGCCTCGTGACGTGCCACGACATCGTTGATCGCGTGCTCCAGGGCTTCGGCTTCGACGGCGCCGTGCAACCGGTACGCGTACAGGATGTTGTAGGACGCGTTGGGGCCCTGGATCCGGTCGACCATCCACAGGCGCTGCTGGGCCGGAGAGGGGGGCAGCGGGTCGGGTCGCGGCACGACCGGCCGCGGTGCGGACAGCGCCCGGACCGACTGCTGGATGTAGGCGTCGAGCACGGCGACCCGCGGCGCCCGGAAGACGGCCGAGAGATCGACTTCGATGCCGAACACCTTGCGGATGCGGCCGGCGACGCGGACGGCGAGAAGGGACTGCCCGCCCAGATCGAAGAAGTCGTCGTGCACACCGACGGTGTCGAGGCCGAGGACGTCGGCGAAGATGCCGCAGAGGATCTCCTGGGCCGGAGTACGGGGTTCGGACGCGCCGTTGTCCGGGGTGTCGGTGGTGACGTCCGCGACGGACACATCTGCTTCGGGCAGGAGTTCGAGGTGGCCGCCCGGTCGCCGACGGGCACGGTGACCGGTGGGCAGGGAGCCGGGTACGCCGAGGAGGCACGGCCTGCCCGCCGGGTCGAGGACGGTCAGGTGACTGCTGACGGTGGGGCGTACCCCGGGGTGGTCGCGGTGGAAGGCGGCGAGCACGGTCGCGCTGGGAAGGCCGCCGGTCAGATGGAGGCCTGTGAGGCCGCGGCCGTCGTCCGCCAGCTCGTCCAACCGGCCTGCGGGGACCACAAGGGTGCCCGACGGCACCTCGGGGACAGCGGTGAACAGCTCCTCTTCGCCCGGCAGACGGAGATCTGCGCCGGAGACGGGGGCGTCGGGAGTGGTGGCGAGGGCTTCCAGCACACGGACGAAGCGCCGGGCCAGGAGTTCGGCCGAATCGGCGTTCCACAGGTCTCGGGTGTAGTTGAGGAAGCCGCGGATCCCGGCTGCGCCTCCCTCGTGGTCGAAGGTCTCCGACAGGTCCAGATAGAGGTCGAATTTCGCGGAGTGGCCTTCGACTGTCTCCGCGGTCTCCATGCGCACGTTCAGTCCGGGGAAGTTCGGCTGCGCGCTGTCGTGGCTCTGCAGCGCCAGCATGGTCTGGAACAGCGGATGCCGTCCGGGCCTGCGGCGCGGCGCGACGGCCTGGACGATCGCGTCGAAGGGGGCGTCCTGGTGGTCGAAGGCTTCCAGATCGAAGGCGCGCACCCGGTCGATGAGCAGGCGCCAGGTGGGGTCACCGGAGAGGTCCGTCCGCAGCGGGACGGTGTTCACGAAGAAGCCGACGAGATCGGAGAGGGCTTCGTCGGAGCGGCCGGCGGTTCCGGTACCGATCGGTATGTCGTCGCCGGCGCCGAGGCGGTGCAGCAGGGCGGCAAGGGCGGTGTGGAGGACGATGAAGAGGCTCGCGCCGGCCTCCCGGGCAATGCGGCGCAGACCCGAGTGCAGTTCCGCGCGGATGTCGAGAGGGACGGATCCGCCCTGGTATCCGGGCTGCTCCGGGCGGGACCGGTCGACCGGCAGGGTGATCTCCGCCGGGATTCCTCCTAGCGCCGTCCGCCAGAAGTCCAGTTGCCCGGCGAGCAGGGACGCCGGGTCGTCGGCCGAGCCGAGGACCTCGCGCTGCCACACGGCGTAATCCGCGAACTGCGCCGGCAGCGGCTCCCATGCCGGTGCGGCGCCGTCGAGCCGGGCCGCGTAGGCGTGGGCCAGGTCTCGCATCAAGGGCCGGACCGACCAGCCGTCCACCACGATGTGGTGGAAGACCATGTGGAGGACGAACTCCTGCGGCCCGGTGCGGAACAGCTCCACACGCACGGGCGCCTCGCGCGTCAGGTCGAACACGTGGCGGCCGCTCGTCTCCAGCAGCTCCGCCCGGTCGGCGTCCGGCACGTCCACGACACGGAGCGCGCCCTCGGCGGGCGGCGGCCCGATCCGCTGGACCGGGGTGCCGTCCACGTCGGGGAAGCTTGTCCGCAGGATCTCGTGGCGCCCGATCACATCCGCGACCGCCGCGTCCAGGGCCGGGACGTCGAGCGGGCCGGAGACGGCGGCCCGTACGACGATGTTGTACGTCCACCCGGTGCGCTCGTACTGGCTGAGCACCCACAGTCGGTGCTGACCGAACGATACGGGGACCACGAATCGCCTCCAATGCGTAGGGAGCGGGCACCGCGCCATGAGGGTCGGAAGACGCACACTAGGCGTCGGTTCCCGGCACCGGCGGCAGCCTGAGGGGCAGAACCGAGGCGGCCCCCGTCAGTCGGTCCCGCCGCTGTCCGTGCGGTGCCTGACCACGCTCGTCAGGAAGGCGGCGAGGCGCCGCACTCCTTCCTCGATCTGCCCGGGATCGAGGTAGCTGCACGAGAGCCGCAACTGGTGATCGCCGGTGCGATCGAGATAGAACTGGCGCATCGGGGTCCACAGCACGCCGTGCTCGGCAGCGGAGACCTCCAGCAGCGCGGCGTCCACGGGAACGGGCAGCGTCATCCGGACGAAGAATCCGCCACGCGGGCGGTTCCAGTGGACTCCGGTGTGCGATCCGTCGCCGAGACGGCGGTCCAGCGCGTCGAGCAGACAGGTCAGGTTCCGCTGGTAGATCTCGGCCTTGTCGCGGCCCAGCGCAGCGACGGAACCGCCGTGTTCGAGCAGCATGCCTCCGATGACGGCCTGGCTCAGCGGGGAGGTGTTCACGGTGACCATGCTCTTCACCGCGGCCAGCTCGTCCGCGAGTACGGTCGTGCCGCTCGCGGAGCCGACGGGCTGATCGGCGATCACGTAGCCGACCCTCGCTCCTGGGAAGGCGACCTTGGCGAAGGTGCCGATGTGGACCACGCTCCGGGCGGAGTCCAGCGCCTTGAGCGGCGGCAGCCCTGCTCCGGATGCCGCGGTGAAGCCGTAGGCGTTGTCCTCGACGACGAGGAAGCCCTCGTGTCCGGCGAGGTCGAGGAGCCGGCGGCGGCACTCCAGTGACATGCGGGCCGCGCCCGGATTGGAGAAGTCGGGTGCGACGTACAGGGCGCGGACCGGCCGGCCGGCCGCACGGGAGGCACCGCACGCCCGGGCCAGGCTGTCGAGATCGATGCCGCCCTCCGTCTCGTCGACCGCGACCACCTCGACGTCCAGGAGCCGGGCCGCACCGATGATGCCGACGAAACAGGGGTGGGCGACCGCGAGCACGCCCTCCGCCGGCGACGGGAAGAGGGCGCGCAGCACGAGCAGCATCGCCTCCTGGGCGCCGACGGTCACCACCAGGGCGTTCGGAGTGACGTCGATCCCGTGGTCCCGGTGCAGGGCGTCGGCGATGATGCCGTTGATGATCCCCCGGCTCGGGCCGTACTCAAGGAGCAGTCGGCGCGCCTGCTTCGGGCTGCGCCCGCCGCGGACGAGGTGATCCGTGAACGCGCTGACGTACTTCTCGACGTCGAGGTCGTCCAGCGTGTCCGGATGCGGTGCGCCGGGCGCGAAGGAGATCGCTTCCGGGAAGTTGCCCATGACCTCGTTGAGGAACCCGATCGCACCGAGGACCGGGTCCTGCAACGAACCGTGCAGCGAGGAGGGGTGCAGTCTCATCGGTCCGAGCCGTCTACGTCCGGGCCCGCGAGCGCTGCCAGCGCTTCTCCACCTTGGCCAGGACGTCGTCGCTGTACGCCCTGGCCACCTGGGTGACCGCGAACTCGGCCAGGTACTCGCGGAAGGTGTCCAGCGGTTCCTCGGCGAGGTTCAGCATCCGCCGGTTCGCGCTCACCGCCGGTGCGCCCAGTTCGTGGACCGCGCGCTCGACGGCCGAGTCCATGTCCTCGGCGGGCACCACCTCGTCGCACACCAGACGGGCGTCGGGATCGCTCATCGCGATCCGGCGACCGCCGAGGATCACCTGCCGTGCGAAGCGCGCGCCGGTCAGCCGGGTGAGCCGCAGATTCCCGAGTCCGGGCACGATCCCCTCCTCCGCGGCGGGCAGGCTGACATAGGCGTTCTCCTCGGCGATGACCCGGTCCATGACGAGGAGGAGCTGCATACCGCCGCCGATGGCGAAGGTGTCCACGGCGGCGACCCAGGACTTCTGGATGACACGGTCGGCCCACAGACCGGCCGACGGATCGCTCAGCAGGCCGCGGAACATCTTGTTGATGTGGCCCAGTTCGCGGACCATCAGGAAGTCCACGAAGGAGATGTCGCCGTTGCGGAGGTCCTTGAGGTTGATGCCCGCGCTGAACACCCGTCTGCCCTGGTAGCGGGGGTGGTCGACCGCCCCGCCCCGCAGCACTCCGACGCGTACGGCGTCGTCGAGGAGCGCCAGGTCGACGGCTGTCTCAAGGTCGGCTGTCAGCTGATTGTCCTCGGCGTTGAGACAGTGCGCGTTGCGGAAGGTCACATGTGCGGCGTGTCCGCGACGCTCCAGCAGCACCGACTTCAGCTCGGCCCGCCCGGTTGCCCGGAATTCGTCCAGCATCTCCCGCGCGCGAGCCGTGGGCAGCAGCATCGCGTCCACGAGGTGAGGACCGGCGAGGGGCGAGCGCAGGACGGCTCCGCAGAAGATTCCCTGGTCGATCTCCCGGCCGTCCCGCTCCGCCTGGATGAACGCCCGGTCCGACTCCAGCAGCTCCCGGGTCGGGACCAGGCCGGAGAAGCGTTCCGCCGCGGCCTCCAGCAGTTCCGGAAGCCGCAGGTGGCGGGAGCGGCCGTCCGTCAGGACGTCGTAGACGGCGTCGGTGTGCCGCCCCAGGAAGCGGCGCCGCGCCGCCCTGGCCGCAGCGTGGGCGGCCGCGGCGGAGCGCTGCTGAGCGGCGTCGCGTTCGGGTCTGGGAGGCAGCCCGGCCAGTACCGCCTCGCCGAGGGCCACGTACTGGGCCAGGGCCGCTGTGTCGCTGTGGAGGGCGCCGTCGAAGCGCGGCGGCGGAACCGGCCGCACCGGGCCCGGGTCGGGTGTCTCACCGAAGGTCATGCCCGCGACCTCCCCGCCGGCTCCGGCGCGGTGGGCGCGCCGCTCTGGCGCAGGCGGCGCAACTCACGGTCGCAGGCGGCGAGGTGGAGGCCCAGCGCGTCGTCGTACTCGGCGGTCGCGGCCTCGAGCAGCAGCTGCCTGCGGACGGTGATCTCACGGCCCGACAACCGCCCGAGTCGCGCCGTCGCCGCGCGCACGGCCCCGTGCACATCGTCGTCGACCTGGTCGAGCAACCCGAGCTCACAGGCTCGCCGAGCGGACAGGGCGGCATCGCCCAGCACCAGCCGGCGGGCTTGTCCGAGTCCCAGGTGCCGCACCAGCCGGTACAGCGACATGCCCGGCCAGATGTGTCCGTCGTTGACCGGCAGCTCCAGTCGGAGGCCGGTGGCGCCGATCCGGACGTCGGTGGCGAGCAGGAGGTCCAGGGCCGGGCCTCGGCAGGTGCCGCGCGCGGCGACGACGGTGACCGCGGTGAGGCGCTCCAGCCTGCGGACCGCCCGCTCCCAGCGGTTCACCGCCTGGATGTCGATCGCGCCGGGCCAGTCGGGTGACGGCGTATGCCGTGGATCACCGAACTCCAGGATCACCGGGGCCGGTTCCGGGTGGCTCTCGGCCCGGTCGCACACCGAGTTGACGACACCGGTCAGCTCCGCCAGGGGTCGGGTGAGGTCGATCGTGGCCACCGGGCCGCTTCCGTACGACGGCTCCGCGAGCCGGGGTGTGGTTTGCACTGCGCCAGGGTTTCCTTTCGTCACCAGCGAACCAGGGCCATTTCGACAGTGGATCCGGGCCCCATGGTCATGAGGACACCGAAGTCCCCGGGTCTGACGCAGCCGTCGGCGATCAAGCGCTCGTAGGAGAACAGGAAGGAACCGCTGGAGAGGTTCCCGTGATCGCGGAGCACACCGGTCGTGTGCCGTACGTCATGACGCGTCAGTCCCAGGTTCAGACGCACCGAGTCGATGACCTTCTTCCCCCCGGAGTGCACCACCCAGTGGTTGATGTCGGAAGGCCGCAGACCCGTTCCCTCCAGCAGCCGGTCCAGCGACATTCCGGCGTGCGCGCCCACGACGTACGGCACCTCGGGATCCAGATAGAAGCTGTACTTGCCGTGGCTGTCGTCCCAGTCGTAGCGCATCGCGTCCACGGCCTCGGGGATGATGCAGCTGGAGAATCGCAGCAGTCCCGGTCCGGTCGCGCCGCCGGGCAGCGGCCGGCTCTCCTTCGCGGTCTGCGGGGCATCGCCGGGTGACAGCACCGCGACAGCCGCCGCACCGTCCCCGAACAGACTGTTGACCACGGACGACCGCATCGTTCCGTCGAAGACGTATACGGCCGAGCAGACCTCGACGCACACCATCAGCGCCAGCTCACCGGGGTGCGCATTCGCCCAGCCGGCCACCGCCGTCAGTGCGTTCAGGCCGGCATTGCAGCCCATGCCCACGACATCCAGGCGTGAGCAGTGCCGGTCGATGCCCAGATCCTTGATGAGCAGTGCCGAAAAGCCCGGGGTGAGCAGACCGGTCGTCGTGACGCAGCACAGGTAACGCACGTCCGCGAGCGTCGCGTTCGCGGCCTTCAGGCAGGCTTCCACCGCCTCCCGCCCCATGGACAGCCCGTGGGAGAGGTGCTTGCGCAGCAGATCCCCCTGGCTCTCCGTGCCTCTCGACCCTTCCGGGAGCAGCGGAGGAAGCGTCAGCCCGCGCCGTTCGATCGCGCTGTTCAGGAACACCGACCGTACCCGCGGATCAGTGATGTCGAACTCGTCCAGCAGTTCCTGCTGGGTGTACGTGGTGGTCGGCACCGCAGTTCCCACACCCGTGATCCTGGGTGCCGCCGTCTCAAGCAGTTTCACGCTCAACTCTTCCCGTAGATCGGCGTGTTGCGCACACTGCACCGTCGTCCGCCAACCGCCGTTCAGGCCCCGAGCGAAACCCTGGACTCCATGTCGGAGTACTCCGACCGGTACAGGTCGCGCACCAGGTTGAGCACCACGAAGCGCGTCGGCTCGCCCGGTACGGACTTGACACGGCGGATGAGTCCGCCCGCGTAGAGCGCGTGGATGACGCTCTGCGCGTCGGCTGTGGAGTCGCCCAGCAGACCGGCGGCGTCGGCCAGGGTCCAGGGCTGGGCAGAGGCCAGCCAGCGCAGCGCGTCGAACTCGCAGGTCAGGAGGGATTCGAGGGCGCGACGCAGCCATGCGATGAGCGGGTTGCTCTCTCCCGAGGGCGAGGCCGTCAGCCGGACCGGTGAGGTCTCGGCCATCTCCAGCAGTTCCGCCGGTTCGTAGATGAGCAGCCACGAGGCCGCCGAGTCGAGCGCCGCCGGTATCCCGTCGAGATACCAGCATATTCCGGCGATCGCGGTCAACGCCTCCGGGTGCGCCATGGCTTCCGGATGGAACTGGGCACAGCGCGACGTCATGTAGCGCACCGCGGGATAGTCATGGACGGCCGTGCTGTCCGTGCCCGGGCGGCTCAAGTCCGGCACGCCCAGGGGCGCCACGGAGAGCACCGACTCCCCGATCGAGTTCGCCGCGGTCTCGCAGGTCTCGTACAGCACCCGGAGCCCTTGGCACCACTGGACGAGCACGGTCAGGTCCTGGCGGTCCCGGTCGTCGAGGTCGCGCCCGTCCACGGTGAGCAGGACCTCGTTGCGGGCGAGGGTGCCGGCGACGTCGTCCAGGGTCGGTTCGCATCGGATCAGTTCGGCGACGCGCCGGATCAGCCCGCTCCACGCGACCGGGCGGCCGGCGGTCGAGTCGCTCGTCCGGTCCAGGCAGATCACCGGCACGAACTCCGTCCGGTGCAGGTCGCTGACCACTTTCCGGATCAGTGAACTCTTGCCCGTCCCGGGCATCCCCGCCACCTTGACCAGCCGGTGATCGGGCGATCGGAGCAGCCGGACCAGGGTGGCCGCCTCACGCTCACGAGCGATGAGCGGACCCAACGGCGCCTGCGGGGCGGGGAGTTCGTCGCGCAGAGCATGTCCGGGCACCAGGCCGGCCGCGGCTTCCAGCTCCACTCGTCGCGCTTTGCTCAGCCGCAGGGCGTCGGCCAGCAGTCGGATGGTCTGGGTACGCGGAGTTCCGGTGTACGCAAGTTCCAGGTCACGAATCGCTCGCACACTGATGGTAGAGAGTTCAGCGAGCTGTCTTTGAGTCATCCCGGCCCGCTTACGCGCATTACGCAAAATGAGACTGAATCGTGTGTTCGGCACCTGCCTGGCGCTCATGTGCCAGCTCCCCCATCCATCACGCTTGGCTCAATCGAAATGCGTTGTCACTCGACCTGAAATCGACGTGCCGCGTCCCCCTGTCTGTCGTATCACGTGCCATCCGGACTTTGAGGCGCATCGGCGATCAAGGATGCGACGCGATTCCCCGAAGCGCAATGAGGGCCGAGCATCAGCAGATCCACCTCTTGTCCAATGGTCCGCTCGGCGCTCCGGGTCTTTACCTCTCGCGGCTGGGTTCCAACCGCTTTGGACCACTTGTGCCGTGGCTCAACATCACAGCACACCACCGCGTCGGTTTCAAAGGGGTAACCATCGACCGTCCCACTCCCCAAGACGGCGGCACCCAAACTTCCGACCGCACCTGACGGCTCCGTAACTCACCGTACGTGCGGTTTGCGGCGGCACGTCGCACATTTCCATTTGCCGGCCCTAGCCTCGATCTTGCATGACGGTCCGCCGACGGAGTCGGTGGACCGTTTTCGTACCGTGGGCTGTGGCGGGGCAGGCTGAGGTCCCGAGTGTCGT
>NZ_JBFBEK010000035.1:0-83300 GCF_040683715.1 Streptomyces sp. NPDC093260 | reverse complement strand
AACGCTCGGCTGGGAAACCCCAGCCGAGCGCCTGCATAAACTGCTCACGGCCTGATCAACACAACCGCGTGTTGCAACGACCGCTAGAAACCGCCCCAAGGCTCCGGCCCCTTCGCGCGGCTGTCACCGCCCCCGCGCCGCCGAACCGGCAGGGGGGCGGCCGACGTGGCCGGTCAGGCTCAGGCTGCGACGGTCTCGCCGGCGTGGCCGTGCAGCCGGGCGACGACCTCGGTCAGCTGCGCGGCGACCTCGGCGTCGTCGACCGGGTGGGTCTCGGCGAAGCGGGTCAGGGAACCGGGGATGGACAGCTTGATGTCCTCGATCACCTTGCCGCCCGCGATGCCCACGGCCTTGCGGGTGTCGTCCTGCGCCCAGACGCCGCCGTACTGGCCGAAGGCGGTGCCCACGACGACGACGGGCTTGCCGCCGAAGGCGCCGGCGCCGTAGGGGCGGGACAGCCAGTCGATGGCGTTCTTCAGCACGGCCGGGATGGTGCCGTTGTACTCGGGCGAGAAGAGGAGGAAGCCGTCGGCGGCCTGGGCGGCGGCGCGCAGGCGGGCGGCGGACTCGGGCACGCTGCCCTCGACGTCGATGTCCTCGTTGTAGAACGGCACGTCGCCCAGGCCCTCGAAGACCTCCACCTCGGCGCCCTCGGGGGCGAGCTTCACCGCGGCCTCGGCGAGCTGGCGGTTGTGGGAACCGGCGCGAAGGCTGCCGACGAGGGCGAGGATACGAACAGACATGGGGGACTCCCAAAAGTGAAATGGGGACAGACAGCGCGGCGACGCTGCCGGACTCGCGATGCGGACCGAGGTCCGTTTAATTTTCTACCATCACAACCGGACCGCGGTCCAGTTTAGTCCCGATGCTTTACGCTGTGTTCATGTCCAGCACCCTGCCGCCCTTTCCCACTCCCCAGGGGCCCGCAGAGAAGACGCCGGTGGTGGTTCAGCTCGGGGCCGCCGACTCCGCCGAACCATGCCTGCGCGCGGACGCCGCGCGCAATCGCGCCCGACTGCTGGACGCGGCCGCCCGCCTGGTCGCCGAGCACGGCGCCGCCGCGGTCACGATGGAGGCGGTGGCCGCCGCGGCCCAGGTCGGCAAGGGTACGGTCTTCCGCCGCTTCGGCGATCGCACCGGCCTGCTGACGGCGCTGCTGGACCACTCCGAGAAGAAGTTCCAGGCCTCCTTCCTCACCGGACCGGCCCCGCTCGGCCCCGGCGCGCCCCCGGTGGAGCGGCTGCGCGCGTTCGGCTGCGCCGCGCTGCGCCGCGCCGACGCCGACCTGGAGCTCCAGCTCGCCGCGGAACCGTGCCCGGACCGCCGGTTCATCGTGCCGGCCCGCCGCGTCCGGTACGGGCACGTGGTGCTCCTGCTCCGGCAGGCCGTCCCGGACGCCGACGCCGAACTCCTCGCCCAGACGCTGATGGGCTACCTGGAACCCGCCCTGATCCACCACCTCACCCGGCAGTGCCACATGCCGATGGAGCGGCTCCAGGCCGGCTGGCACGACCTGGTCGAACGCCTGACCGCCACCGCCACCGCCACCGGCACGGCCTGCTGAGGGCCTCCCGGGCGGCCCCGTCCCGGTACCCGTTGAAGGTCCGCCCCCGGGAGAGCGGCCGGCCGCCCAGCCGTCTCGGGCCGGTCCCCGGAGAGCGGTCCTGCCCGGCTCACTCGTGGCCGGCGAACATCTCCAGCAGCCCCCGCGGCGCGTCGTCCCGGAACAGCAGCTCGGCGCTGCGCGCCGAGTCCGCCGCCGAGGCCTCGCTGCGCGGGAACAGCCGCTCCTCGTACGCCGCCAGCGCGGCCTCCGCGTCGTCCGGCCGGGCGGCGAGGAAGCCCGCCAGCTCGGCGCCGTCGAGCATGGCGAGGTTGGCGCCCTCGCCCGCGAACGGCGACATCAGATGGGCGGCGTCCCCCAGCAGCGTCACGCCGGGCACCCGCTCCCAGCGGTGACCGGCCGGCAGGGCGTGGATCCGCCGCGGCACCAGCGCCCCTTCGCCCTCGGCGATCAGCGACCGCAGGCTCTCGTCCCAGTCGGCGAAGTGCTCCAGGACCCGCTTCCTGGCCGTGCCCGCGTCGGCGAAGTCGATGCCGTCCAGCCAGTCCTCGGGCGCCCGCAGCGCCACGTACACATGCAGGCTGCCGTCCGGCTCGCGGTGCGCGAGGAAGCCGCGGCCCGCGCCGAGCGCGAAGAAGAACCCGCCGCCCACCACCTCGGCGGCGGCCGGATGGCGTACGTCGGCCGCCGGCAGGTCCACCTCCACGAACGACACCCCGGTGTAGGCGGGCCGCGCCGCCGAGACCAGCGGGCGGATCCGCGACCAGGCGCCGTCCGCGCCGACCAGCAGATCCGTGGTGAAGACGGAGCCGTCCGCGAGGCTCACCTCGTGCCGCCCGCCGCCGAGCGGGCGCGCCCCGGTGACCTTCGTGCCCCAGCGAACGGCGCCCTCGGGCAGCGAGCCGAGGAGCAGGTCGCGCAGCTCGCCGCGGTCGACCTCGGGCCGCCCGCCGGTGCCGTCGTCCGGCTCGTCCAGGTGGACCACGGCGTCCTTGTCGAGCACCCGCGTTGCCTGGCCGCCCTCGTGGATCAGCTTCAGGAACCGGTCGTGCAGTGCCGCGGCCCGCAGCGCCTCCTGTCCGGAGTCCTCGTGGATGTCGAGCATGCCGCCCTGGGCTCGGGCGGCGGGGGAGGCGTCGAGGTCGAAGACGGCCGCCTCGATGCCGTGGACGTGCAGCACCCGGGCGAGAGTGAGGCCGCCCAGCCCGGCGCCGATCACGGCTATGGGGTGGTGCGTCGCGGTGGTCATGGGGATCCTCCTCGGGATCGGTCGAGAGACGGGGCGTGGGAGAGGGGACGGGCGCACGTCCTCGGTACGCCGTCTTGGTCCGCAGGCCCGCGCCGCCGGACGGAGCGGCGCGGCGTGCCGGGCGCGCGGTGCACCTCAGTCGGGCAGGGGGGTCCGCTCGATGCCGTTGATCAGGGCGCGCAGCCCCCAGGACATGCGCTCCCCGGGCCCTCCGGAGAGCAGGGCACCGGCCAGGGCGGCGATGTGCGGGTGGGTGCGGTCCGAGGCGGTGTGGAGGGCGTGCGCGAGCGCGTCCCACTCCTCGCCGCCCCCGGCGGGCGGGGCCGTGTCGCGGCCGGCGTGCTCGGCGGCCGTCGCGGTGGCGAACTGCAGCAGCAGGTCCACGCCCCACGCCGCCTGCGCCGGGGCGACGCCGCACGCGTCGAGCAGCCCGAGCAGTGTCTCGATCAGGTTCAGGTAGTGCGGTCCGCTGGGCCGGGCGGTGAGCGCGGACCGGGCCAGGCTCGGATGCTCCATGAGCATCGTCGTGTACGCGATGAGCACCCGCTCCAGCTCCTCGCGCGGGTCCCCGTCCGAGGGCCCGGCCCCGACCGTGCCGAGCAGCTCGTCCAGGACGGCCGCGTGCAGCTCGGCGGTGTTGCGGACGTACACGTACAAGGAGGCGGGGCCGGTGTCGAGTTCCTGGGCCAGGCGGCGCATGGTCACCTTGTCCAGGCCTTCGGCGCGCAGTACGGCGACGGCGGCGGCGACGATGCCCTCCCTGGTCAAGGCGGGTTTCGCCGGCCGCTCACGGCGGCCGCGCGGGGTGCTGGGGCGTCCTGTCATGCCGCCGAGCATAACGAACACGTTCGCTACGAACAAGTTCGTAGCGAACGTGTTCGTCGGCTCTGCGCTCGTCGCCGCGTCCGGACGGAGGTCGGCCGGACGCCCCGGACCCACCTCACCACCTCCAAGCCGTGGGGGAGTTGGTCCGCGAGCCGCCGATCGGGGCGCCCCGACCCGCCCGTCCCGCCCCCGCGGGCTTCTGCCAAGATGCGGTACGTCATGGTGCAGATTCCGAAACCCGCCGCGCCCGCGTCGGCCGCACCGCACTCCGTCCCCACGAGTGCCGATGTGGCCCGCCTGGCGGGCGTCTCCCGCGCGACCGTCTCCTACGTCCTGAACAACACCGATGCCGTACGCATCAGCGAGCCGACCCGCCGCCGGGTCCGCGAGGCCGCCGAAGAACTCGGATACGTGCCGCACGCCGCCGCGCGCAGTCTCAGGGCGGGACACAGCCGGATCGTCCTGATGCCCGCCCCGACCGTCCCGGTGGGCCCGCTGTACGGCAGGTTCATCAACGATCTCCAGTGGGCGCTGGGCAGGCTGGACTACACCGTCGTCCAGCACGGCAGCGTGGGCCTGCACGGCGACGAGGCCGCCCGCGCCTGGGCCGAGCTGCGGCCCGTCGCGGTCCTGGTGCCCGGCTCCGCGATCGGCCCCGAAGGGGTCGCGGTGCTGCGGCGCTCCGGCGCCCGCGCCGTCGTCACCCTCGGCCCCGTGGCCGTCGAGGGCGCCCACGCCCTGCTCATGGACCACGAGAGCGTCGGCCACCGGGCCGGCGCCCACCTCTACGCCCGGGGGCGGCGCCGGATCGGCGTGGTGATGCCCGCCGAACGCGGCCTGGAGCTGTTCTCCCGGCCCCGGCTGGCGGGGGTGCGGCGCGCCCTGGACGGCACCGACGGAACCGTAGTGGAACTGCCGCTCGGCTACGACGAGGCCGCCGCGGCCCGGCTCGCCGCCCGCTGGCGCGGCCTCGGCCTGGACGCGGTGTTCGCCTACAACGACGAGTACGCCATGCTGCTGATGCGCGCCCTTCAGGACGAGGGCGTCCGCATCCCCGAGGACACCGCCGTGGTCGGCGCCGACGACCTGATGCTCGGCCGGCTGCTGCGGCCCCGGCTGAGCACCGTGCACGTCGACCTGCCGGCCGGTCGCAACCTGGCCGAGCTGGTCGACCGTGCCGTACGCGACCCCGCCGCAGCGCCGGAACGCCACCCGGTGCTCGGCGCGACGCTGGTCCACCGCGACTCCAGCTGACCCGCACCCGCGCCGGCCGCGGGCTCTCGGTCTCCGTGCCCCCACGCCCCGGCCCCCGGAACGCGGAACGGGCCCCTCCCGACACGGGAGGGGCCCCGTTCACCACGACGCGCCCGTTCGTTCACCACGACGCGCCCGTTCAGCGTGCCGGACGGCCGGTGCGGCTCACTCGCCGCCCTGCTGCCCCGCCTGCGCCTGCTGCTCGGCGACCGCCTTGCGGACCTCGTCCATGTCCAGCTTGCGGGCCTGCCCGATCACATCCGCCAGGGCGGCCTCGGGCAGCGCGCCCGGCTGCGCGAACACGGCCACCTGGTCCCGGACGATCATCAGCGTCGGAATGGACTGGATGCCGAAGGCCGCCGCCAGCTCCGGCTGCGCCTCGGTGTCCACCTTGCCGAACACCAGGTCCGGGTTGTCCGCGGCGGCCTTCTCGTAGACCGGGGCGAACGAACGGCACGGCCCGCACCAGGACGCCCAGAAGTCGATGAGCACGAACTCGTTGTCCGTGACCGTCTGGTCGAAGTTCTCCTTGGTGAGCTCCACGGTGCTGCTCATGGCGTGATCCTCTTCCTGATGTCGGGTGAGCCGTCGGCACAACACGGCCGACCCCACGGACTATTCCGTGCGCGCAAAGCGCTGTCCCGCGCGCGTACCCGTGTGGCCACCGCGCACACCACCCTCCAGACTGACCCCATGACGGAAACGGAAAACATCGCCTACGACGTGGTGGTGCTCGGCGCCGGACCCGTGGGGGAGAACGTCGCCGACCGCACCCGCGCGGCCGGCCTGTCCACGGCCATCGTGGAGAGCGAACTGGTGGGCGGCGAATGCTCGTACTGGGCGTGCATGCCCAGCAAGGCACTGCTACGGCCCATCATCGCCCGCGCCGACGCCCGCCGCCTGCCCGGCCTGAGCGAGGCGGTGCGCGGCCCCCTGGACACCGCGGCCGTCCTCGCCCGCCGCGACGAGTACACCTCCCACTGGCACGACGACGGCCAGGTCGGCTGGCTGGAGGGCATCGGCGCCGACCTGTACCGCGGGCACGGCCGACTGGCCGGCCCCCGCGTGGTCACGGTCACCGCGCCGGACGGCACGGTCCGCACGCTGACCGCCCGGCACGCCGTCGCCGTGTGCACCGGCACCCGCGCCCTGCTGCCCGACCTGCCCGGCATCGAGGACGTCCAGCCGTGGACCAGCCGCGAGGCGACCAGCGCCGAGGAAGTGCCGGGACGGCTGATCGTGGTCGGGGGCGGCGTGGTGGCCGCCGAGATGGCCACCGTCTTCCAGGGCCTCGGCTCGCGAGTCACCGTCCTGGTCCGGGGCAAGGGACTGCTGGCGCGCATGGAGCCCTTCGCCGGGGAACTGGTCGCCGACGCCCTCGGCGAGGCGGGCGCCGACATCCGCACCGGCACGTCCGTGGAGTCGGTCGGCCGTGAGAACGGCGCCGTCGTGGCCGTCACCGGCTCCGGCGACCGGATCGAGGCCGACGAGATCCTCTTCGCCACCGGACGCGCCCCGCGCACCGACGACATCGGCCTGGACACCGTCGGCCTGGAGCCCGGCTCCTGGCTGCCCGTGGACGACACGCTGCGCGTCGAGGACACCGACTGGCTGTACGCGTGCGGCGACGTCAACCACCGGGCGCTCCTCACCCACCAGGGCAAGTACCAGGCCCGGATCGCGGGCGACGCCATCGGCGCCCGCGCCGCCGGCGCCCCGCTGAGGACGGACCCGTGGGGCGCCCACGCGGCCACCGCCGACCACCACGCCGTCCCGCAGGTCGTCTTCACCGACCCGGAGGCCGCCGCCGTCGGCCTGTCGCTGGCCGAGGCGGAACAGGCCGGCCACCGGGTCCGCGCCGTCGACGTGGAGATGTCCTCGGTCGCCGGGGCGGGGCTGTACGGCGAGGGCTACCGCGGCCGCGCCCGCATGGTCGTGGACCTGGACGAGGGAATCCTGCGCGGCGTGACGTTCGTCGGCCCCGGCGTCGGCGAACTGCTGCACTCGGCGTCCGTAGCCGTCGCCGGGCAGATCCCGGTCGACCGGCTGTGGCACGCGGTCCCGTCCTATCCGACCATCAGCGAGGTGTGGCTGCGCCTGCTGGAGGCGTACCGGGGCTGAACCCGCCTGCTCGGCCCGGGAGTTCGAAGCCGAGGGCGCGGGCGGCCGCCTCCGGGGTCGGCTGCGCCCAGCGGGCGGCCATGGCCTCGTTCGAGGCGAGCGAGCGCGGCTCGGCGCGGTCGACGTAGAGGACGCCGTCGAGGTGGTCGGTCTCGTGCTGCACGATACGGGCCGGCCAGCCGGTGAACACCTCGTCCACCGCACGGCCGTGCTCGTCCCGCGCGCGCAACCGCACCTCGGCGTGGCGCGCGACCACCGCCTGCCAGCCCGGCACGCTCAGACAGCCCTCGAAGAACGCGGCCCGGCGCGTGCCGACCGCTTCGTACGACGGGTTGACCAGCACCCGGAACGGCTGCGGCACCCGCTCGCGGGCGACCCGCACCTCCTCGGGCACCGGCGCCGGGTCCTCGATCACCGCGATCCGCAGCCCCACGCCCACCTGCACGGCGGCCAGGCCCACACCCGGCGCCGAGCGCATGGTGACCCGCAGCGCCTGCACGAACCGGGCCAGCAGCTCAGGCGCCAACTGCCCGTCGTACGGCTCGGCGGGGCGGCGCAGCACGGGGTCGCCGGCGGAGACGATGGGCAACGGGCCGTCTGCGGCGAGGAGTTCCTCGACCTGCTCGGCAAGGGGCGTACGCGCACTCGGGGAAGCCATCGCGCCAGCATGCCACGGACCGCCGCCCGGCCCGCCGACGCCCGCGTGAACGCCCGGCGGCGTGCCCGGCGGCGTGCAGTAGCGTGGTGCGATACGCCGACGCCGGAGGGAGACACGGACATGGTGGCGCAGCACCGGCGGGGAGCCGCCCGGCGCGGCCAGGGCCAGCTGGAGGGCCAGGTCCTCGGCGCGCTGCGCGAGGCGGACGGCCCGGTCACCGCGGCCTGGGTGCAGCAACGTCTGGGCGGCGACCTCGCCTACACCACCGTCGTCACCATCCTCACCCGGCTGCTCGCCAAGGACGTGGTCTCCCGCGAGCGCCGGGGCCGCTCCTTCGTATGGACGCCGACCGCGGACGTCGCCCGGCTCGCGGCGCTGCGGATGCGCCGCCTGCTGGACGGCGAACGCGACCGCGAGGCCGTCCTCGCCAGCTTCGTCACCGCCCTGCCCCCGGGTGACGAACAGGTACTGCGTGCCCTGCTCGACACGGCGACCGAACCGACGGCGGAGGTGCTGCCGGTGCCGCTGCCCGCACCGGAGGACCAGGGGAGCAGCGGGGCGGCGGGCCAGGCGAGTGCCGGTGCGGCCCGCCGGGCCGGGCCGGGCGGCCGCGGTGAGGAGCGCCGGTGACCGGCGGGTCGGCCCGGCGAGCGGCGGGGGCGGCGGCCACGCCGGGGACTGCGGCCGCACCGGATGCCGCTCCCGCGCCCACCGACTGCCCCGCGGCGAGCGCCACCTCCGCATCGGCCACCACCCCCGCGCCGGGCAGCCCGCTCGTGCGGGCCGCCCCCGCCGCAGGCGGCACCCCGGAGGCCTGAGGCGGTATGGGGATCTTCGTCTTCCTGCCGCTGGTGCTGCCGCTGACCGCCTGGCCGGTGGCCCGGCTTGCCGAGCTGCATCTGCATCCGCGCACCGCCACCCGGCTGCTGACCGCGGTGGCGGTGGTCATGTCCGTGTGCAGCACGCTGTGCCTCGCGCTGCTCATGGTCGTCGGCACCGCGCAACTTCCGGGCAACCCGCTGCCGGACGGCTGGTCCGACCCCGAGGTGCGGGCGGCCGTCCCCTGCGACGGGATCGCCGGCCGCGCGGCGATCCCCGCCCTGGCCGCGGTCGCGGCGGTCTGCGGCCGCACCCTGTGGCGGCACCGGCGGGTCACCCGGCGCGCCCGGCGAGCGCTGAGCGGGCTTCCCGGCCGGCGTGTCGTCGTACTGCCCGACGACACGCCGTACGCGTACGCGCTGCCCGGCGGCCCGGGCAGGATCGTCGTCACCGCCGCCCTGCTCGCGGGCCTCCGGCCCGCCGAACGGCGCGCCCTGTTCGCGCACGAACGCGCGCACCTGGCCGCCCGGCACCACCGCCACCTGCTCGCCGTGCACCTGGCGGCCCGCGCCAACCCGTTCCTGCGCCCGCTGCGCTCCGCCGTCCTCTACACCGCCGAGCGCTGGGCCGACGAGGCGGCCGCGCAGGCGACCGGCGACCGGCGCGCGGTGGCCCGGGCGATCGGCAAGGCGGCGCTGCTGACACCCGCCGCGCCCGCGCCCACCCTCCCCGCGCTGGCCGCCGCCGGACCGGTCCCGCGCCGCGTCGCGGCCCTGCTGGCGCCCGCGCCCGTCGTACGGCGCTGGCCACCGGTGTGCACGGCGGTCGGCGCCGCCGCGTGGGGCGCCGCGGCCGGTGCGGCGGTCTCCGCGATGTCCTCGGCGAACTCCGCGGTCACCCTGTTCCTCACCCTGTACGCCGCGACGCCCCTGTGACGCTCCCGGGGGCTCACCCACCCCCAGAACCTACGTGCGCCTACGCGACCGAGGAGCCCCCGGAGCGCCCTGCGCGTCCCCGCGGACCTACCCGCGCCCGCGACGTGCGCGCGCTCCCGGGACCTGCCCCTCCTCGAACTCGCCCGCGAGTGCGGAGGCGATCCGCAGATGGGTGGCGGCCTCCTCGTGCCGCCCCTGCCGCTGGAGTGTGCGGCCGAGCATCAGCCGGGCATAGGCCTCCACCGGGTCGCGCTCCACGATGATGCGCAACTCGGCCTCAGCGCGGTGCAGTTGGGCGGAGTGGTAGTAGGCGCGCGCCAGCAGCAGCCGGGGCCCGGTCTGCTCGGGCACCTCCTCGACCAGCCCGTCCAGGACCCTCGCCGCACCGGCGTAGTCCCGGGCGTCGAAGAACATCCGGGCCCGCTCCCAGCGCTCGGCCGCGGTTCCGTGGTCGTAGTACGTCGTCGTCTTCACTTCCGACCTCCTTCGACGCCCACAACCGGGCCCTTTAGTTGAATATTCCACTACCTCTGGAGCGGGGGCGGCGGCCCGGACGCCGTTCCTCGGCGCGCCCGGCGCGCTGACGCGACGGCTCGCGCGGGTCTAGGTTGGGCCCCATGAGCAACCTTGATCGCCAGGCGGTGCCGGCGGTGTGCGGCGGCCGTGGGTTCGTGGTGGCGGAGCCCGTACGCGAGCTCCTCAGCCCGCGCCGGGTCCGGCTCGGCGAGTCCACCGAGGTCCGCAGGCTGCTGCCCAACCTGGGCCGCCGCATGATCGGCGCCTGGTGCTTCGTCGACCACTACGGTCCCGACGACGTCGCCGACGAGCCGGGCATGCAGGTGCCCCCGCATCCGCACATGGGTCTGCAGACGGTGAGCTGGCTGAAGGAGGGCGAGGTGCTGCACCGCGACTCGACCGGCAGCCTCCAGACGATCCGCCCCGGCGAACTGGGCCTGATGACCTCCGGCCGGGCCATCAGCCACTCCGAGGAGAGTCCCCGGCCGCACGCCCGTTTCCTGCACGGCGCGCAACTGTGGGTCGCCTTGCCGGACGCCGACCGGCACACCGACCCGAACTTCGAACACCACGCCGACCTGCCGACCGTCACGGCGCCGGGCCTGAGGGCCACGCTGATCCTCGGCGACCTCGACGGCGCGAGGTCGCCGGGCACGGCGTACACCCCGATCGTGGGCGCCGACCTCGCGCTGTCCCGGGGCGCGGACGTACGCCTGCCCCTGGACCCGGACTTCGAGTACGCCGTCCTGTCCATGTCCGGCGAGGCCCACGTCGACGGTGTCCCGGTCCTGCCCGGCTCGATGCTCTACCTCGGCTGCGGCCGCACCGAACTCCCCCTGCGCGCCGACGCGGACGCGTCCGTGATGCTCCTGGGCGGCGAGCCGTTCGAGGAGGAACTGATCATGTTCTGGAACTGGATCGGGCGCTCCCAGGAGGAGATCGCGCAGGCCCGTCGGGACTGGACGGAGGGGACGCGGTTCGGCGAGGTGAAGGGGTACGACGGGGCTCCGCTGCCTGCGCCGACGCTGCCGACGGCGCCGCTGAAACCGCGGGGGAGGGTGCGCTGACCTGCGGTAGTGCGGCGGTTGCCGACCGCTGGGCGCAGGCGGTCAGTGATTTTCACTGCCTCCCGCCCGCCTGCCGGAAAACGGCCGGACGCTCGCCGGCCTCAGTCCGCGGTGATGGGCGATGCCGCGGTGTGGCTGTCTGCGGGCAGCTGTGGCAGGACACTTGCCGACCCGATGCCGACTTCGCTGACGTGCCGTCAGTCGTGATGGAGAGACCCTTGCGCTCTGCCGCCGCGGGCTGGCGCCACCGAAGGGACATGGTCCTCTCCGGGTGGGTCCGTCCAGCCCTCCGGGCGTGAAAGGCGCGTTCTGCTGCTCGACGGCCCCGGGACGGCCGGGCTCATTCCCTGACGGGCGGCGGGCCGCAGCAGGCAGGATCGCGGCTCGGATCAGCTACTCGTACGGGTCGGCACCGGGCACCGCGGGTCAGTGGCTGTGGTGCTTGGCGAGCTGCGCACTTTCGGTCGATTTGACATCGACGACGCGTGGCAGAATGCAATATTCCGGACGCCGAGACCTGCGAATCGCGCGATTATAGTCATTTTTGTCCCTGGGATGTGACGGGACTGATTCGGGTGCGTTTGCGATGGGTGTTCGTGGGTAGCGCCTGCGCCACTATGTGTTCATCGTGTCAGATTGCGAAATCTTAGTGGCCACAGTGGGTCACTTGTCTGTCTTCCCTTGGTTTCCCCTCCTTTCGACCAGAAGGCGGGGCAGTTCTTCGTTCGTAGCTCAGCCGGTTTAGGGGATGGCGTGGTGCTGGAACAAGATGGGTGTCGCCACGAGCACGTGGGCGCGGCGGGGGGTTCGCGGCTGCGGCACTGCGGTCGGGCGCCGCTCGCTCGTCATCGATGTCCGAGGTCCGTCACCCCTGAGGAGGCACGCCCGACGGCACGGCCCGCGCACCGCGAGCCGGCCGTATGACCGCGCGGGAAGCGGGGCTGCGCTTTCAGGTGCTGGGGTCGGTCGCCGTGCGGTGCGGGGACGCACCGGTCCGTCTGCCCGGCACCGTGGCACGCCGCGTGCTCACCTTGCTGATGCTGTCCCCCGGCGAAGTGCTCAGCACCCCTCGTCTCGCCAAGGCGGTCTGGGGCTCGTGCTGCCCGGCGACCGCTTCCAACCAGGTGCGCAAGGCGGTGGCCCAACTCCGCCACTCCATACCGGGCGCGGGCGCGCACCTGCTCACCGACGGCCCGAACTACCGGCTGAACGTCAGCGCGGTCGAGTCCGACCTGGTGGAGTTCAACCAGCGCCGCCTGCGGGTCCGCAAACTCGCGCAGAGCGGAGTGGGCGAGGCGCAGCGCATCCAGGAACTGCAGATGGCCCTGTCCCTCTTCCGTGGACAGGTGGCGGCCGGCATCGTCGACGGCGACGATGTGGAGAGCGGCCCGATCCGCGCCGCCGCCCGGGTGGTGGAGGAGCGGCGGCTCGCCGTCCAGAAGGAACTGATCTCGCTGCGGCTGCGCTCGTCGCCACCGGCGCTGGTGATAGAGGACCTGCGGGACCTCGTGGCGCAGCACCCGCTCGCGGAGGACCTGCGCGCACAGCTCATGCTCGCGCTGTCCCTCTCCGGCAGGCAGGCCGACGCGCTCGCCGAGTACGCCGAGATCCGCACCCTGCTCCGCGACGAACTGGGCATCGACCCCGACCACTCGCTGGCCCAGGTGCATGAAGCGGTGCTGTGCGGTGACGCGCACACCTACCTGCGCGGGGCCTCGCCCCGCGACTACGAACAGCCCGTGACCACCGAACTCGACGCGGGTAGACAGCACATGGCACCACGGGTCCGCAAGACGCCCGACCGGGCCACCTGCACCCTGCCCCACGGGCCGACCGACTTCGTCGGCCGCCGGGAGGAGGTGGACACCCTGCTGCGGACCGCCAGGGCGGGCTCCCGGGGCCCGGGGCCGCTGCTCATCTGCGTCGACGGCATGGGCGGCGTCGGCAAGACGGCGCTCGCCCTGCACACGGCCCATCGGCTGGCGCAGGACTTTCCGGACGGTCAGTTCTACGTCGACCTGCACGCCTTCAGCCCCTGCGGGCGACCCCGCGAACCCGCCGAGGTCCTTCAGGTGCTCCTCCGCTCACTGGGGATCAAGGCGCAGCGCATCCCGGCGGACCTCGACAGCCAGGTGGCCATGTGGCGCGCCCGGCTGGCCGACTCCAAGATGATGCTGCTGCTCGACAACGCCGCGAGCGAGGCGCAGATCGTGCCGCTGCTGCCGCCGGGCAACGGTTCCCTGGTTCTGATCACCAGCCGCCGCCGCCTCTACGGCCTCGACGGCACCGAGCCCTGCCCGGCCTCCCGGATGAGTGCGGGCGACTCCCGAGAACTGCTTGAGCGGCTGCTCGGGGGCGGACTGGAGCCCCAGGCAGCGGAACTGCTCGTCGCGTACTGCGGGGGACTCCCGCTGGCACTGCGCCTGGCCGCCGCCAAGCTGCGCAGCCGCCCCGCCTGGACACTGCCCCATCTGGTGGAGCGCCTGGGCGACATGCGGCGTCGGCTTGCCGAACTCCAGGTGGGCGACCGGAGCGTCCGGTCGGTGCTCCAGCTCTCCTTCGACGCGCTGACCGGCGCGCAGCGCCATGCCTTGTGCGTGCTGGCCATGGTGCCCGACGCGGGCATGGGCGTGTACGAGGCGGCGGCCCTGCTCGACACCGATCCAGCCGAAGCCGAGCTGCTGTTGGAAAGCCTGCTCGACGTGAACCTCCTCGAACAGCCCCACATCGGCCGCTACACCCTGCACGGGCTCATGGCCGGTGTCACGACGGGCACGGACGAGTTCGAGCGGCTCCTGCGCGGCGGCGGCCGGCGCTCCGCGCTCCGCCGGCTGCTCGCCCACCACCTGGCGGTCACCTCACGAAGCTGCCTCCTGCACGGGCGGCCGGACGACGGGGCCGGCGCCGGTGCCGACGCGCTTCCCCACCTCCCCGAGATCAACAGCCGCAAAGAGGCGACGGAGCTCTGCGAGCGGGGGCTGCCCGCGGTGGTGGAGACGCTGTGCGCCTCCGGACAGGAGGAGTTCTTCGTCGCGGCCGCGCAGCTCGCACACAACCTGCGCTTCGTCCTGGCCCCGGAGGGCGGAGGCCGGGAGGCGGCCGGTAGCGCGGAGGACGAGAGCGGGGGCGCCGGTTCCAGGGAGATCGAGGCGTACCGCGGGGCGCTGCTCGGGCTGGCGGCCGCCTGCCGGGGCGTCGGTCTGCTGGAGCAGGGCACGCGGCTGACCGCCGCGGCGACGCGTTCGGCCGAGACCCGGTGCGCCCGTCCCGCGGAGCGCGTGCCGTAGCCGGGCCCGTCGGGTCCGCGCGGGAGCGGCGCGGCGTCTTCCGGGCCTGTGCGGGGGCCGGGCACCTCCGAGGCCGGCCCCGTGAAGGCATGGTGCGGCTGCAGGGGCGGCGCGGTCGGAGGCGGCAGAGCCCGAAAGCGGCCGGGGTCCGGTGCGTCACCGCCCGCGGCCGCGGCAGGAGGGGCGGGGCCAGCGCTTCGCCGCGTCCCGTGGCCGCAGGTCCGGTGGAGCCCGATGCGTCGCCCCCGCCACGGAGGGGGACGGGCCGGGGCACTGCGCCGCCGCGGGGCGGGCGGGGTCAGGGCGCGGGCGCCGGCCGTGGCCGTTCGGCGGCCTCCAGCCTCACCGGGATGCTCCGGTAGGCCCGGAAGGTGACGCTGGGCCGCCGCTCCACGGGGCCCGCCGTGGCCGGTGTGGCCGGTGCGTGCGCCAGCCACCGCAGCACGGCCCGTCCCTCCACCTGGGCCAGTGCCGCGCCCAGGCAGTGATGTGCACCGCCACCGAAACTCACGTGCGGATTGGGGTCACGTGTGATGTCGAGCCGCTCGGGGTCGGCGAACCGGGCCGGGTCATGGTTGGCGGACCCCAGCAGCAGCACCAGGATGCGGCCGGCGCGCACGGTGCGGCCCTCGATCTCCACCGCCTCCCTCACATAGCGCGCGGTGGCCTGGATCGGCGCGTCGTAGCGCAGGAACTCCTCGACGGCGGGGACCGCCAGCTCGGGCCGCTCCCGCAACAGGGCCAACTGTCCCGGGTGTCGCAGCAGCCCGGAGAAGATCGTGGAGATCAGGTTGGTGGTGGTCTCGAAGCCCGCGAAGAACAGGAACACCACGTTGTCGACCAGTGTCTCCCGGTCGAAGCCGGCATGCGTGCGCCGCGCTGCCAGCAGGTTGCTGATCAGGTCGTCGGCGGGCCGCTTCGCCCGTTCGTCGACCAGCGCCGAGACATAGTCGCGCAACCAGGTCACTGCGGCGTGCGCCGCCGCCCGCTCCCCCACGGGCACGTACAGGGCGAACGCCTTGGCCAGCTCCACCGCGTGCGGCCGAACCGCGTCCCGGTCCACGTCCGGAATGCCGATCAGCTCGCAGACCACGGTGACCGGCAACGGGAAGGCCAGGTCGCCGACCGCGTCCAGCACCCCGCCCCGGCCCGCCCGGTCCTGGGCCTCGGCCATCAGCCGGTCCACCTGGGCGGCGACGTAGTCCTCCAGCCTGCGCATCAGCCCCGGGCTGAACGAACGCTGCATGATGCCCCGCAGGAAGGTGTGCGCGGGCGCGTCCTGGTCCAGCACGATCCGCTTCAGGAACTCGTTCGCGGGCCCGGCCCCGGTGGAGAACTCGTGGTACTCCGGCGGGTACTCGTGCCCGAGCCGACGGTCCTTGAGCAGCCGGCTGACGTCCTGGTGGTGCGACACCACCCACTGGCCGGCCGCGCCGCGGGCCAGGCGTCCGGCCGCACGCAGAGCGGCGTACACCGGGTAGGGGTCCGCGACCACGGCGGGATCCCGGGAGTCGAACCTGACGGGCAGCTCTCGCATACGGCCGGCACCTCCTGTGACTTACGCGTGGTGTCCGGTGAGGAGCCTGACAGCCCGGGGGCGGGGGCGGGGGAACCTGTCGTCAGTCCTTCACCGCCGTACGGCGCCCCGCACCGGGCTCGCAGACTGGGCGGGTGAGGCAACCACCGGACCCGAGCCGCGCACCCGAGGGTGCCGGGAGGTGACGCAGCGTTGAACACCGTGCTGAACATGCCGCGCTTCCTGCTGGACGACGCGCGCGCCATGCGTGACCCCTACCCGGTCTACCGCCGCCTGCGCGGGTACGGCCCGGTCTGCCGGGGAGGCCCGGGACAGTGGGTCTTCCCGCGGCACGAGGAGGTCTCAGCGCTGCTCCGCGACCCTCGGCTGGGCCGGGAGTTCCCCGAGGAGTACCAGGCGGTGTCGGTGGGCGAGGGGCCGGCCAACGACTACCTGCGGCGCATCATCGTCGACCGGGATCCGCCCGGCCACACCCGGCTGCGCCGGCTGCTCGTGAAGTCGCTCAGTCCGGCGATGGTGCGCGGGCTGCGCGAACCCATCGCCCGGCTCGTCGACGGCATGCTGGACCGGTTCGCCGACGAGCGCCGCCTCGACCTCGTCACCGACCTGGCCGTGCCCGTACCGATGACGGTGATGAGCGAGCTGCTGGACGTCCCCCACCCCGACCGGGCCGACATCGCGCGCCTCTCCAACTCGCTCGCCCAGGCCTTCGCGGTGTTCATCCCGCCGGAGAAGCAACGCGAGGCGCACGGGGCCGTGGTCGAGCTGCGCGACTACATGGCCCAGCTGGTCCGCGAGCGCAGACGCCGCCCCGGCGAGGACCTGCTGTCGCGGATGCTCGCCGCGGTCAAGGACGGCGAGGAGCCGCTGAGCGACGAGGAGATCATCGACAACGCGCTGTTCGTCTACTACGCGGGCTTCGAGACGACCACCAACGCCATCGCCACCGGCGGCGACCTCCTCGTGCGGCAGCCGCACACCCAGCGGCAGTTGCGGGGGGACCCGGGCATCGTCGGCAGCGCGCTGGAGGAGTTCATGCGCTACGACGCGCCCATCCACGCCACCACCCGGATGGCCCTGGAGCCGATCGAGATCGCGGGACTGACGGTCCGCAAAGGACGCGTGGTGGTGCTGCTGCTCGCCTCCGCCAACCACGACGAGCGGGTGTTCCACGACCCGGACCGGGCCGACCTGACCAGGTCGCCCAACCCGCACCTGAGTTTCGGCGGGGGAGTGCACCACTGTCTCGGCGCGGCGCTGGCCAGGGTGGAGGGGGCGGTGGTCTTCGAGCGGCTGGTCGCCCGGTTCGCGGACATCGAGTCGGCGGGCGAGGGCGAGTGGGAGCCCAGCACGGGCGGCTTCCGGTTCCCCTACTGGGCGCACCGCAGCGTGCCGGTGGCGGTCCGGCCCGCCTGAGCCCGGCCCGGGAGGGAGCCCGCTGGTGCGGTGATCGCGGTCACGACGAGGCGCGCACCGGCGGCCCACCGTCCGCGCAGGGCCGGGAAGCCGGTGGCGACGGGGTCGAAGGCGGCGTCCGCGCGGCGGGCCCGGCGGGCGCCGCCCGATACCGGCCGCACCGTGAACGTGCCGTGGTCGCGACCGGGTCCGAGGACGACTTCGGCGTCGTCGAAGCCCAGCCAGCATCCCGTCGCGGGATACCAGACCTTGTAGTACGCCTCCTTGGCGCTGAAGAGGACCCGGCACCACGGCACGCCGGGCCAGGCGGCGCCCAGTTCGGCGAGGTGGGCCCGCTCGGCCGCCGAGGTCACCTGAGGCAGCACCCGGGAGGGCAGCGGCGTGCACGGCTCGGCGTCGATGCCCACACCGTCGGCGTCCCGGGTCCGCGCCACCGCCGCCGCCCGGTAGCCCCGGCAGTGCGTCAGGGAGCCGACCGTCCCGGCCGGCCACCGGGGCGCTCCCTCGGTGCCGCGCACCAGGGCGGCCGGCGAGACGCCCAGTTCTGCCAGACAGGCGCGCGCCACCCGCCGGACGGTGGCGTACTCCGCGCGGCGCGCGGGCAGCACGTCGGCCACCTGCCGCCGTTCCGCTTCGAAGAGCGCGGGGCCGGTCAGCTCCCGGGTGCTCTCCAGGGCCGCCGCATACGCGGGCAGCAGCGTCCGGATCACACCAGGGACGGCAGTCGTCCGGGCCGTACCGAAGTGCGGCGTCCCGCTGGTCAACCGGATGCCGCCGTCGCCCGCAGCGCCACCTTGTCGATCTTGCCGACCGGGGTGCGCGGCAGCACCGGCAGCTCGCGCACCTCGTCGGGCAGCTTGAACGCGGCCAGTCCCCTGCCCGCCAGGTACCGCTTGATCTCCCTCAGCGAAGGCGCCTGCCCCGGCCCCCCGCTCGGAACCACGAACGCGAGGACGGCCTCGCCGAGCCCGGCGTCCGGCTTGGCCACCACGGCGGCGTCGTCGACGGCCTCGTGGCCGCGCAGGTGGCCCTCGATCTCGTCGGCCGACACCTTCTCGCCGCCCCGGTTGATCACGTCCTTGGCACGGCCGACGATCACCAGGTTGCCCTCGGGGGTGAGCCGGGCGAGGTCGCCGGTGCGGAAGAAGCCGTCGGGGGTGAACGAGGTGCGGTTCGCCTCCGGCGCGTTCCAGTAGCCGTTGATCGTGTACGGGCCGCGGGTGACCAGCTCGCCCACAGCGCCCGTCGGGACCTCGCGCAACTCCTCGTCGACAAGGCGCAGTTCGTCGAACTCGGACAGCGGGCGGCCCTCGGTTCCGTGCACCACCTCCTCCGGGTCGTCCAGGCGCGTGTACGTGAGCAGGCCCTCGCCGATGCCGAACCAGTTCGTGATGCGGCAGCCGAGCGCGGACTGCGTGCGCCCGGCGGCCTGCTCGTCGAACTTGGAGCTGCCTACCTGGAGTACGACCCCCTTCATGTCCACCGGTCGCTTCGCGGCGACCTTGGACCACAGCGCCGCGAGTGCGGGCACGACGGTGGTATGGGTGACGCCCTCCCGTTCGATCAGCGGGAACACCTCGTCAGGGGAGGGGCTCGCGGCCAGTACCGCCTTGCCGCCCACCAGCAGCGCGCCGAGCACTCCCGGGCATCCCAGGGCGGCGTTGTGCGCCGCCGGGTTCGCCGCCAGGTACACGCTCTCCGCGTCGAACTCCAGGGCCTGTGCGCACGCGGCGATGTTGTAGAGGTAGTCGTCGTGCGTCCGGGGTATCAGCTTGGGCCTGCCGGTGCTGCCGCCGCTGAGCAGCAGCAACGCCACACCTGAGGGATCGACCTCGGGCAGCGGCCCGCCGCCGGCGCCCTGGGCGCGGACCCGGGACAACGGAGTGAGGTCCTCGCTGTCGCCCGCCACGATCACCGTGCGGACGCCGGGGAGGGACGCGGCGTACCGGGCGAGGGTGCGGTAGTCGAAGCCCTGGAAACGGCCGGTGGTGACGTAACCGACCGCCCCGGAGGACTCGATCAGGTGCCGTACCTCGCTCTCCCGGTGTCCCGGCAGCGCGTACACCGGGATGACTCCGGCCCGGAACAGGCCCACCGTGACGGTGAGGAACTCGACGACGTTCGGCAGCTGGACCATGACCCGGTCCCCGGGGTTCACCCCCCGGGCCAGCAGACCGCGCGCGATGTCGTCGGCCTCCGCGCGCACCTCGCCGTGCGTGATGCGGCGCTCGCGGTCCACGGCCGCTGTCCGGTCGGGGAAGGCCAGTGCCGTCTTCGTCAGCGCCTCGCCCAGCGGCACCCCTCGCCAGATCCCGGCTGCCCGGTAGCGGGCGGCGTCCTCGTCGCTCCACGGCGTGAACTCATCCATGACAGCCAGTGTTCCGGGCCGCCAGGCCGCGCCGACCGGGACGAACAGAGCCGTGAAAGAGACGAAGGGCGCCACCGCGATCGCTCCTATCGTCACCAGCGTCGCCGACGAGACCCCGGCCCCCGGGACACCCCGCCTAGGAGTGATGGATGAGTCGCCCCCGTACGCTGAACTGGCTCGACGCACCTCGCGACGACAGCGGTGTGGAGATGTTCGACGAGGCCTCCCACACCTACCGGCCCTACACCGAACTCGCCGACGCGGCGCTCCGGATCGCGGGCGGGCTGATCGCTCGGGGTGTGCCGGGCGGGGCGGTCGTGCCGCTGCTGTGCTCGACCGGACCCGACCTCGTCGCCGCCTTCTACGGGGTGCAGGCCGCCGGGTGCGTGGTGAGCGTGCTGGCGCCCCCCACCCGGATGTCGGGCGAGGCGGCCCGCGCCCACGTCCGCGCCGTCGTCACCGCGGTGGACGCCGGCGCCGTGCTGGTCGACGCCGCCCACCACGACTACGCCGTGGAGGTCCTCGCCGAGACCGGGCGGGATACCCGCGTCCTGCCCCTGGAGGAGCTCGTCGCGGGCGATCCCGGCCGGCGGGACCCCGCCGAACAGGCCCTTGTCCAGTTCACGTCGGGCAGCTCGGGCCGCCCGCGGGGAGTGCGGATCAGCCACGCCGCACTCGACGCCAACACCGCCGCGATCCGCGCCTGGGAGCGTGCGGGGCGCGACGACTCCTGGTGCTCCTGGCTTCCGATGCACCACGACATGGGGCTCATCGGCTGCCTGGTGGTGCCCGTCTCGGGCAACAACCGGCTGGCGGTGTGCAGGCCCGAGACCTTCCTGCGCCATCCGCTGTCGTACGTCATCCGCTTCGACGCCAACCGGGTCGAGCAGCCCGCCACGATCACCGCCACCCCGGCGTTCGGCCTGCAACGCATCGTGGACAAGGTCGGCCACGCCGACCTGGAGGGCGCCGACCTCTCCCGCACCCGGGCGGTGATCGTGGGGGCCGAACGCATCGACCCCGCCCTGGTGACCCGCTTCACGGAGCTGATGCGCCCGCACGGCCTGTCCCCGCACACTCTCACCCCGGCCTACGGGCTGGCCGAGAGCACCCTCGCCGTCACCGGAGTGCCCGTCGAGGAGGTTCCGCGCGCCGTCCTCGTGCACCGCGACGAGCTGCGGGTCGGAGCGAAGGTGAGCCTGGCGGACGGGCCCACGGACCGGGCGACGGCCCAGGTGATGAGCTGCGGCCGCGCACTGGACGGCCTGACGGTACAGGTCGTCGGCGAGGACGGAGAGCCGCTGCCCGAGGGCCACGTCGGCGAACTGGCCGTCTCCGGCTCCTCGTTGGCCGACGGCTACCTCTCGGAAGGCTCCGCCGAGGGCACCGTCTTCGCGGACGGGCGGCTCCTCACCCGTGACGTCGCCTTCCAGCAGGCCGGTGAGTTCTACGTGCTGGGCAGGCTCGGCGACAGTGTCAAGGTCCATGCCCGCTCGCTCTTCGCCGAGGACGTCGAGCTGATGCTGGGCAGGGCGGGACTCAACCTGAGCAGGGTCTGCGTCGTGCTCGGCGAGGCGGACGGACGCCCGCACGCCGTGGCCGTGCTGGAGGGACTCGACACCCGGGCCGCCGAGGTGGCGGAGGACGTGCTCGCCACGGCCTGCCCCGGCACCCGCCGGCACGTGGCCCGGGTGCCGCGCGGCGCGATCCCCCGTACCAGCAGCGGCAAGAGCCGCCGCCGTCAGCTGTGGGAGCGGCTCAGCCACGAGCACGTCTTCGACGTGGTGCCCGCCGCGACCGAAGGCCCCGCCTGACCGGCCCCCGCACACCACCGCCCGACCGGCCCCAGAACAGGAGACCACATGTCCTACTCCAGCGCAGAGGTGCGTGAGACCGTGCTCGCGATCATCGAGCAGCTCGCCCCCGAGCGGGAGCGTTTCGAGGCGGGCAAAGACATGCGTCTGGTCGAGGACCTGGGCTTCCACTCCCTGGCCCTGCTGGAGATGGCGTTCGCCATCGAGGACGACTTCGATCTGCCGCCGATCGACGAGCAGACCGGACGTGCCATCCGGACCACCGAACAGGTCGTCAGCTACGTCCTGGGCCAGGTCGAGGTCGGGACGTCGTCGTGATCGCCACCGACGACCCGGGCACGACGACGTCATGAAGAACTGAAGGAGCCACGATGACCGAGGCGATCCTCCTCTCGGACCTCACCAAGCGATTCGGCGAGCAGACCGCACTCGACCGGGTGTCGCTGCGGATACCGGCCGGAACCGTGGTGGGCCTGCTCGGTCCCAACGGAGCGGGCAAGACCACCCTCATCAACTGCCTGACCACGCTGCTGCAGCCCGACGGCGGCACCATCCGCGTCCTGGGCCACGACCCGGGGACCGACCCGTCCCTGGTGCGCGCCAACATCGCCGTCACCGGGCAGTTCGCCGCCCTCGACGAACAGATCAGCCCGCGCGAGAACCTGGTGTTCTTCGGCAGGCTCCTCGGCCTCGGCAAGGGCGAGGCCCGGCGGCGGGCGGGGGAGATGCTGGAGCGGTTCGAGCTCGGCGAAGCGGCGTACACTCCCGTCGGGTACCTCTCCGGCGGCATGCGCCGCCGCCTCGACCTCGCGGTGAGCCTGGTGGTTCCGCGGCCGGTGCTGGTGCTGGACGAACCGACCACCGGCCTGGACCCGCGCAGCCGCAAACTCCTGTGGGACATGGTCAGGGCCGAGGCCGCGCGGGGCGTGGCCGTCCTGCTCACCACGCAGTACCTGGAGGAGGCCGACCAGCTCGCCGACCGCATCGTCGTCATCGACAAGGGCCGGGTCCTCGCGGACGGCTCCTCGGACGAGCTCAAGCTCGACGTGGGCGGCCTCATGTGCCGCCTCACCCTGACCGGCGCCGCCGACACCGCGGCGGCCCGTCAGGCCCTCGGCGACCTCCCCGGCGTGACGGCCGAGGACGACAAGGTCGCCGTGCCCGTGGCGCGTCCCGAGGACGTCGGCGCGGTGCTCGGCCGGCTGGACGGCAAGGGGCTGCGGATCACCGACATCGAGGTGACCAAGCCGACGCTCGACGAGGTCTTCTTCGCCCTCACCGAGCCGATGGAGAAGGAGGCCACCCGATGAGCGCCACGCCCGGCGCCGCGGCTCCCTTGGGCCGCCCGGCCGGCTGGCGGCACGACTTCCAGGTGCTCTTCGACCGGTTGCGGGTTCGCTCGTTCTCCCGGGGCGGCCTGGTGGCCACCGTGGTGCAGCCGCTGCTCTTCTTCGCCATCTTCTACTGCACCTTCGCCGGAATGCTGGACGATCGCGGCATCGACTTCGGCCGCTTCGTCACTCCCACCGTCCTGGTCCAGGCCCTGATGTTCGTGGCCATCGGCAGCGCCACCGACCTGGCCGCCGACCGCTCCAGCGGCGTCTTCTCCCGCCTGCTGACCAGCCCGGTCGACATGCGCGCGATGAGCCTGGCGCATCTGGCAGTGGTGGCGCTGCAAGGTCTCCTGTCCAGTGTCGCCATCGTGCTCGCCGGGCATCTGGCGGGCTTCCGCTTCGACCACGGAGTGCTCGCCGCACTGGGCTTCGTGCTGTTCGCCGTGGCGTTCGCCGTGGCCCTGTCGCTGGCCACGGCCACCATCGCGCTGCGCCTTCGCAACCTGGAGGCGCTCAGCGCGGTGCTCCACCTGCCGTACCTGCCGCTGCTGGTGCTCTCCACCGGCTTCGTCGAGGCGGACCTCTTCCCCGGCTGGCTCCGGCCGGCCGTCACGGCCTCCCCGGTGTCCGGGGTGATCGACGCGCTGCGCGCCCTGTCGACCACCGAACTCACCTGGGGCGCGACGCTGCCCGGCCTTGCGTGGGTGGTGGGCCTCCTCGCCCTGTTCTCGTGGACCACGACCGTCGCCTTCAGGAAGGTGGCCATCCGATGACCGTGCAGTCGCCGGGGACGGCAGCGCCGTCGGTGCCGTCCTCCTCGCCCGACCCGGCCACTCTGGCCGGAGCCTCCGTCGTCATCGCCGGACGGGTGCTGCGCCAGTTCGTCCGGAACCGGATGATGATCATCGTCACCATCGCCTTTCCGCTGCTTCAGCTCTTCATGCTGCTGGCCGCCTTCAACGTGCTGGTGCGCGACACGCAGGACGTCGACTACGTGCGGCGGCTCGCCCCGCTGATCGTGCTCACCACGGCTTTCTCCTCGGTCCTCACCACGGCGATCGCCCTGTGGAGCGACATCCGCAGCGGGGTGTTCAACCGGCTGCGGGCGATGCCGCTGGACATGCGGGCGTACGTCATCGGGCGGATCGGCGGCGACTTCGTACGGATCATGGGGGTGGCCGTCCTGGTCACGCTCGTCGCCCACACGGTCGGCTTCCGGTTCTCCCGGGGACCGCTGGCGGTGCTCGGCTTCTTCGGGATCGTGGCGCTGTTCGGAATGATGTGCAGCGCGCTGGCCGTCGCCGTCGCCCTCGTCGCCCAGCACCCCGGCATCATCGTGCGCTACGTGCAGATGCCCACGCTCGTGCTGACGCTGATGTCCAGCGGTTACGTACCACTGGAGGCGTTCCCGGGCTGGATCCGGCCGGCGGTGAGCGTCAACCCCGTCTCCCTGGCGGCCGACGCGCTGGCCGGGCTCTCCCAGCAGGGCGCGCTGACCGCACCGGTGCTCGGGACCGCCGCCTGGACCGTGGGCGTCACGGCGGTGTGCACGGCCGTCGCCACGCGCCGCTTCGCGCTGCTCGTGAAACGCGGCTGACCGTGGCGGACATCGTCGTACTGGGCGCGGGAGTGGCCGGTCTCGGGCTCGCGGCCTTCGCCGCCGGCCGCGGACACCGGGTGACGCTCGTCGAACGGGACGGCCCGCCCCCCGAGGGCGGGGCCCACACCGAGGTGGCCGACTGGGAACGGCGCGGCGTGCCGCACGCCCGCCAGGGGCACGCCCTGCTGGGGCTGGGCATCGCGGTGCTGCGCGAGGAGTGCCCCGAGGTGCTGGCGGAGCTGACCGGCCGGGGCGCGGTCGCCGTGCCCCTGGAGACGGGCGGTGACGACCTCGGCCTGCTCAGCCGTCGGCTGGTCTTCGAGGCCGCGCTGCGCCGCCGTGCCGCCGCCGACCCCTCGGTCACACTGCTGCACGACAGGGTCGCCGGCCTGCTGAGCGCCGGGACGCCGCACGGTGGTCCCCATGTGCACGGGGTGCGCCTCGCGGAGGGCGGCGACCTGGCCGCCGACGTGGTGCTGGACGCCACCGGCCGCAGGTCCGCGGTGGCCGCCTGGCTCACCGCGATCGGCGGCGCCCCGCCCCGGGAGACGGCTCAGTCGTGCGGGTTCTCCTACATCGCCCAGGAGTTCGCGCTGGACCCGGGCGGCCGGTTCCCGTCCCTGCGGGCGCCGGTGGTGCACGAACTCGACTTCGCCACGGTGCTGGCCTTCCCCGGCGACAACGGCCGCTTCCACCTGTCGACCACCATTTCCTCCCACGACCCCGTACGGACCCGGCTGCTGGAACGCCCGGTCTACCTGCGGTTCCTGGCCAGTGTGGCCCGGGTGCGCGACTGGCTCGACGGGGCGACGCCGGTCGGCGACCCGATGCCGATGGCCGGTCTGGAGAACCGCCGCCGGTCACTGGTCGTGGACGGGGCGCCGCTGGTCACCGGTTACGCGCTGGTGGGCGACGCCTGCGTGCAGACCAACCCCACCTTCGGACGCGGTGTGTCCCTCGCCCTGGCGCACGCGAGGACCGTCGCGGACAAGATCGGCCGTCTCGACCAGGACCCGCACGACTGGGCCGTGGAGACGCACGAGGCCACCGAACAGTGCCTGGGGCCGTGGTTCGAGCAGCAGGTCGCCACCGACGCCGCCCGGCTCGCCGAACTCGCGGGCGCGGCGCACGACGACTCGCTGGCCGCCCGCGTCCTCACCGCCCTCGCCGTTCTGCGCGAGGAGGACGCGCACGTACGCGTCGCCGCCGAACGCGTCTACCACATGCTGCTCACCCCGGCCGAGCTGATGCGGGACCGCAAGGTGGCCCGCCGGGTGCTCGCGTTCCTGCGCGAGCACCCCGATCTCCGGCGCGAACACGTCGGACCCAACCGTCAGGACTTCGAGCGCCTGGTCACCGGCTGAGCGCCCTCAGAAGGGAACACCATGAAAGTCACCCTGCCCACGGACGTCACGCTGAGCTACGACATCTACGGCCCCGAGGACGGCCCCGTGGTCGTACTCGTGCCCGGACAGCACCAGGCGTCCCTGTTCGAGACCATGCAGGTGCCGCAGCTCACGAAGGCCGGATACCGCGTCGTCACCTTCGACCTGCGCGGGGTGCACCCCTCGGAGGAGACCCCTCCGCCGTACACGGTGGAACTGCTCGGGCAGGACCTGGCCGCACTCAACGAGGCGTTGGAGCTGGGCCCCTGCACCTACATCGGCTACTCGGTGGGCGCGATGATCCTGCTGGAACTGGCGATGAAGCGCCCCGAGCTGATCGAGCGCGCCGCGCTCATCGGGGTCCCGTGGAAGCCCGGCAAGCTGCAGCAGGCCATTCAGGCCGAGGCGGTGGACCGGCTCAAGAACGGGCACAAGGTGCCTGCCCTGCTGGAGGGAGCCTTCCGGGCGATGTACCTGTTCGGGCCGCGGGCGCTCAACCGCGACCAGTTCATCGCGCCCTACCTGGACGGGCTGGCGGGCCTCGCGGAGTCGGGCGGGCACGGCGCCATCGGACACGCCGAGGCGAGCACCGCCTTCCGCCCCAGCGACGAGGAGGTGGCCGCGGTGCGGGTGCCGCTGCTCGTCGTGGGCATGGAGCACGACATCGTCGCGCCCCGGCACCTGTCGCGGGAGCTGGCGGACCTGATCCCCACCGCCGAGTACACCGAGATACGCAACTGCGGGCACGCCTCACTGCTGGAGAAGCCCACCGAGGTCAACGCGCTGGTCGCCGACTACCTGCGCTCGGGCAAGGTCGGCACCCCGCGCGGCTCGCGCCGGCGCTCCGAGGACCGTACGCAGGAGACCCGTACGGAAGAGAGCTGACGCTCCCGCAACGCGACGGCTCCCGGCCTCCGCGAGAGACCGGGAGCCGTTGTCGTACCACCCTAGGGCCGGGCCGTGAGCCGGTACAGCCGGTGGAAGGGGTGCCCCACGTCGATCACCCGGGTGTCCAGGCCCGCCTCGGCGGCGTACCGGCGCACGGTCTCCGGGCGCATCACCGTGCCCGTGGCCGCGCTCGGCGTCCGGCTCATGCCGACCGGCAGACAGTGCAGCACGCTGACCGCGTAGTGGAAGCGCTCGCTGTCCGGCGCCGCCGGGGTGAACCGCTCGCCGACGGACGGCTCCATCAGCAGCACCGCACCCCCGGGCGCCATCAGCCGGCGGCAGGCCCGGAGCACCTCCACCGGCGCCGACATGTCGTGCAGGGCGTCGAACACGCAGACCAGGGTGTGTCCCGCCGACCCGGCGTCCCCGGCGTCGGCGGCGCGGAAGCGGACCCGTTCGCTCAGCCCCTCCGCAGGATCGGCGGCGGCGAGGTTCGCCTCGGCGTCCCTGATCGACGCATCGTCCAGGTCCAGCCCGTGCACCTCGGCGTCGGGAAACATCCGGGCCAGCGCCAGCGTGGAGAGGCCGGAACCGCACGCCACGTCGGCGATGCTGCTCCCCGGTACCCGCAGCCGGGCGTCGATGTCGGGCAGGTGACGGCTGATCCAGCCGGAAAGGTGGTGCTCGAATACACCGCGGTTCAGGCCCGCCTGCCCCCCGCGCAGGGCCTCGCCGTAGGCCGCGTACGGAAGGCCCCGGCGACCGCGGTAGGCGTCCATCAGCTGCGGCAGCACGGCCGCCATGCCGCCGATGGGCATCACGACCAGCGGGGCGATCCAGTTCGGGCTGCCGGCGTCGAGCAGCGCTTCCGCGTGGGCGGGCGGCAGCGTGAAACGCCGGTTCTCCGGCAGCGCTTCCGGTGCGTCGACGGTCAGCACACCGGCACAGGTCTGCTGTTCCAGCCACTCCCGCACCATTCGGGCGTCGAGGTCCCTCTCCTTCGCCACCTGTGCGGCGGTGGCGGGGCCGGTGCGGCGCAGGGCTTCGTACAGGCCCAGTTCCAGGCCCAGGTAACAGGTCATCAGTTCGGCCGAGGCCAGCCCGGCTCCGAAGAGCCGCAAGGAGAAGGCCTGCGCGGAGTCCGCCGCGGGCGCGGGCGGCTTCCCCCGCCGGGCGGGCGGCACGCCGCGGCCGGGACGGGCGGGGGAGGGGTCGCGGAAGGCGGGCGCCATGGCGGTCAGAGGTGGGCGAGGACGTTGACGACGTTGCCGTCGTGGTCCCGGTAGAAGAAGCGCCGTACGCCCCATTCCTCGTTCTCGGGTCCGTAAAGGATCTCCAGGCCGGCGGCGCGGGCCCCCGCGAGAGCCGCGTCGAGGTCCTCCACCTCGACGGAGGCCGACGGGTTCACCGGCCCGGTGGGGTCCTTGGTGATCAGGCTGACCTGCACGGAGTGGTCGGTCGGCGGAGCGAGGGTGACGATCCAGCCGTGATTCATGATCACTTCCATCCCGGTGACCCGGATGTGGGCTTCCACTGCGGAATCGAGATCGCTCACCGTGAGCAGCGGCATCGCGCGGAGTGCAGACATGTGCGCCAGCGTAACCAGCGCACCCCGCCGCCCCGGGGGCCTTTCCACCCTCTTTCACCCCCGTGTCGCGGGCCCTGCGGCGGCCATACGTTCTCCTCGCATCGGCCTCCTTGCGCGAGGGCGCGCGGGCCGAACTCGCCAATCCCGAAGGAGGACTGACGTGGGACTCGTCACCGCGACCGGTACGGCCATCCCGGAATCCAGGCTCGCGGAGCTGGGTGAGGCGATCAGGGGCCGGATCATCACCGCGCAGGACGCCGACTACGACGAGCGCAGGCAGATCTGGAACGGCTACTTCCAGAAAAGCCCCGGGGCGATCGTCCAGGCGGACGGCGCATCCGACGTCGTCAAGGTCGTCAACTTCGCGCGTGAGAACGACATCGAGCTGGCCGTCAAGGGCGGCGGCCACTGCTTCGCCGGCACCGGCACCGTCGAGGGCGGACTGCTCCTCGACACCTCCCGGCTGCGCGGCATACGGGTCGACCCGGCCAAGCGCCGTCTGGTCGTCCAGCCCGGCCTGGAGCAGGGCGACGTCGACGCCGAGACCACCAGCTTCGGGCTCGCCGTCACCGGTTCCCAGGAGTCGTACATCGGCATCGGCGGCCTCACCCTGGGCGGCGGCCTCGGCTGGCTCGCCCGCTACCGGGGTCTGCTCGTGGACAACCTGGTCTCCGCCGACATCGTGCTGGCCGGCGGCGAGCTGGTGACCACCACCGCGCAGGACCACCCCGACCTGTTCTGGGCGATCCGGGGTGGCGGCGGGAACTTCGGCGTGGCCACCCGCTTCGAGTTCGACCTGCACCCGCAGGGCGACTGCATGGCGGGGCTGCTCGCCTTTCCCATCGACCAGACGGTGGACGTGGCCCGGCGGCTCGACGAGTTCAACCGGACCGCCCCCGACGAGCTGACCACCTCCTTCGCCTTCCTCACCGCCCCTGGCGGTGCACCGGCGATCGGCCTGGGCTTCGTGCACGCGGCCCCCGACGACTCCACCGAGGACCTGATCGGCCGGATGCGCGGCCTCGGCACCGGCGCGCTCCTCGACCACTGCGGCCTGATGCCGTACGTGGCCGTGCAGCGGATGCTCGACGAGAACACCGTCGCCGGGCACCGGTACTACCCGCGCTCGTTCCTGCTGCCCGAACTGCGGGACGAGCCGCTGCAGATCCTCGCCGACGGGTTCGTCAACGCCCCGTCCGAACGGAGCCTGGTGGGCGGCGGCCTGATGGGCGGTGTCATGTCGAACGTACCGGCGTCCGAGACCCCCTTCCTGCACCGCGAGGGTTACCTGACCAGCATCCTCACCTCCTGGACCGACCCGGCCAAGGACGAGGAGGCCGTCGAGTGGACCGAGAAGGTGTACGCCGAACTCCTGCCGTACACCACCGGCGCGGTCTACGCCAACCACCTGGGCGCGGACTCCGCCGAGCGCATCGAGGACGCCTACGGCTCCAACTACGAGCGGCTGACCCGGATCAAGGCGGTCTACGACCCCGAGAACTTCTTCCACACGAACAACAACATCAAGCCGGCGAGCTGAGCCCGGCGGGCCCGCCCGCGGACCGCGGGCGGGCCCGGTGCGCACCACGGCGCCCGGACCCCGCGCGAGGTCCGGGCGCCGTCACGTGCACGCGGGTCCGGTCAGCCGACCCGCCGGATGACACTCACGCCCTCACGCACGGTGAGCACGCTCTGCCGCACCCGGGCGTCGGCCGCGACATGCGCGTTGAACGCGCGCATCGCGACGGTGTCGGGCTGCTGGTCCCGCTCGTTGGCGACGCCGCCGAACTGGAGGACGTTGTCGGCCAGGAGCAGACCGTGCGGGGACAGCTTCGGCAGCACGGCCTCGTAGTAGTCGATGTACCCGGGCTTGTCGGCGTCGACGAAGACCAGGTCGAAGGGGCCGGGCAGGTCCCCGACCGACGTGAGGGCCGGGCCCTCCCAGAGGTGTATGCGCTCCGCCCAGGGTGAGGCCGCGAAGTGCTTGCGCGCGATCGAGGCGTGCAGCGGATTCAGTTCACAGGTGTGGAGCTCGGCGCCCTCCGGCATCGCCTGGGCCATGCAGAGCGCGGAGTAGCCGGTGAAGGTGCCGATCTCCAGGATGCGGCGGGGCCGCAGGGCGAACACCAGAGAAGCCAGGAACTCCCCCTCCAGACTCCCCACCATCATGGCCGGCAGGTCCGTCTCGGCCTCGGTGTCGGCGACCAGGGCGGCCAGCCAGGGCGGCGCGGGGGAGGAGACCTCCTCGGCGTACTTCTCCACGACGGGTCGTACGATCATCCTCGGTTCCTTCCCGCGGGGTCGGTGTGGGAGTGCCGGGGGTGGCCGGCCAGCCGTTGGGCCAGCCAGTGCGTCAACTCCTCGCGGGCGGGCCCCCGCAGATAGAAATGGCCGCCCGGGAACGAGGCCAGCTCCGTCTGCGCCGAACTGGCCTCCGCCCAGGCCGCCGCGTCCGCCGCGTCGACCTCGGGGTCCTCGGTGCCGTAACAGACGCTCACCGGCACCGACAGGTCGCGTCCGGTCCCGGGACGGTAGGTGCCCACCAGCCGGTAGTCCGCGCGGAGCATCGGCAGCGTCATCTCGCGCAGGCCCGGCAGCCGGAGCAGCCGTCCGTCGGTGCCGCCGAGCCGGCACACGTCGGCCCACAGCTGCTCGTCGTCCAGGTGCTTGTCGTCCGGGCGCTGCCAAGCCGGTCCCGGACGGCCGGAGACGATCAGCCGCTCCGGGAGCGCCTCGCCCGCCGTGCCGAGGAGCCGGGTGACCTCGTGCGCGACGGAGGCGCCCATGCTGTGCCCGAAGAACCACACGGGCTTGTCGTCCAGTCGGGTCAGTGCCTTGGCCAGCGGCTCCACGAGGCCGGGCATGTCGGTGCAGCAGGGCTCGCCGAGGCGGTCCTCCCGGCCGGGGTACTGCACCACCATGCCCTCGACGCCCTCGGGCAGGTCGCGCACCAGCGGGCGGTAGAAGCTCGCGGCCCCGCCGCCGTGCGGGAAGAACACGAGGCGCCGCACGGCCCCGGGCCGGGGAAAGTAGCAGCGCAGCCACGGGCTCGGGACATCGGTGCTCATGGGACGTCCAGCAGGTCGGCGGCGGCGAGGAGTTCCGGCGGCGCCTTCGGGTGGCGCAGCCGTACCGGCCCGCAGGCCTCGCTCAGGCGCATCGCCAGCTTCGCCAGGGCCACGTGGTACTGGACGTGCCCCCGGCTGTCGGCGCCCGACCGGACCTCGTCCCAGGTTGCGGTGATGGCCCGTGCCGTGGCCTGCGGCCACAGTTCGCGCAGCACCTCGCTGTACGAGGCGCCCTGCGGCGGACCCAGGTGCTCCACGCTCGGCACCATGAGGTGGGGGGCGGCGGAGTCGCCGAGGCGCACCAGTTCCCTCATGTCGTCCGGCATGTGGGGACGCATGCTCCACTGCACCGGACCGTGTGTGTTGACCAGGGTGAGGTGCCCCCCGTCCGTGCCCAGGCTGATGCGGTGGAAGAGATGGCTGTAGTTGTCCGGGTCGGAGGGCACCAGCTCGTTCTGGAGCCGGAAGGACATCGGGACACCGGCGAAGCGGCCGGTGAGACTCCGGTACGGCGCCTCCGGCGCCTCCGCGAGCGCCCCGTCGACGCTGTGCGGGCGGATCGACCCCAGCGCTTGGCCCAGGATGTCGAAGACCGTGTAGAGCACCTGGAACGCACAGGTCACGTCGAGGAACAGCGGCTGCTGCCGGGCCACCAGGTCGCGGGCGGCGCCGATGAACCGGCGCACCGGCTCCACGTGCGGATAGTGGGTGTTCAGCCGGAACACCACCCCGGACTCGGTGGCGGCGCGCAGGCACGCCACCAACTCATCCGGATGCAGGGGGTGTTCCTGCAGGACGTGCACGCCGCGGCGCATCAGCGCCTGGGAGAGCCGGGGCCCGGGGCCGCCGTTCATCACCCCGCCGACGACCACACAGGCCAGGTCGACGTCGTCGGGCACCTCCTCGACCGTGGACCACAGCGGTACACCGTGGTGCGCGGCGCAGGCGCGGCTGCGGGCGCTGCCGGACGCGAGGATCCCGGCCAGCTCGAAGCCGAAGTCGGCCCGCTCGAACGCCGCCAGGTAGGCGCGGCCGAAGCCGGTACCGGCCACCAGGACACGCGGGCGGGTCACAGTTCGCCCTCTTCCATGGCGCGGGCCGCCAGGATCGGCCGGCCGACGACCTCCAGCAGCCCGACCGCGGGCTCCGCCCGCAGAGCGGCGAGCACGGTCTCGGCGTCGAGCACGTCGGAGCCGAAGTGCACCCCCGGGCCTGTCCTGCCGTCGAGCACCGCCAGCACGGCCAGCGCACTGGCGAGGCCGGTCAGGGCGTAGGTGTCGCCGGCGCGCAGGGCCAGGCTGCGGGTGGCCGGGCGTCCGGTGTCGTCGGTGCCGGTGACCTCGAACAGCATGAGCTGGAACGGATCCCTGCCGAACAGGTCGAGTGCCGCGGCACGAGTGAGGTCCTCGGCCGCCTCGGCGAGAGCGGACTCGCCGCGCATCGCTCCCTGGAGTCTGCTGAGGCAGTTCATCATGTGCGCGCCGCCGTCGAAGACGTTGTACCAGTCGATCTCCGTGAGCCCGGTGATTTCGGGGAGCCGCGCGGACTCGAAACTCAGGTACGGGTAGACGTCCACCCGGTTGTGCGCGTAGGGCAGCTCGACGCCGGTCCGGGGCTCCAGCTCGCGCTCCACGCGGATGCCGCCCCTGATCGCGCTGCGGGCCTCACCGTACGCGCCGCCCATGGACAGCAGGTAGTCGGCGGCTCCGGCCGGGGTGAGCCGGTCCATCGTGCCGACGTAGGCCGTCAGCCGTCGCGGCCGGCTCATGGTGGAGCACAGGTGGCGGGGGAGCAGACCGGTCAGGCCGGGCTGCATGCCCGCCGTGATGACGGCGGTACCGGTGAAGGTGCCCGGCCGGGTCAGTGCTTCCAGCAGCGGTTCGTCACCGCCCGGGTCGACATAGTCGGCGCCGGCCGCGGCCGCGGCCCAGGCCACCCGGTCGAGGACCTGGTAGGACGGGCCCGCGCAGTTGAGGACGACACGCGCGCCGCGGCAGAACCGGGCCAGCGACCGGCCGTCGTACAGGTCCACCTCGACCGCCTCGCCGCGCAGACCCGACTTGGCCAGCAGGGTCTCGGCCTGGCTGCGGTCGCGCCCGCCGAGCCGTACGACGGCGTCGGGACGGCGGTCGGCGATGGCCCGTACGGCGGCCGCGCCGACGGCGCCGTAGGCGCCGACCACCGCGACCGACGGGGTGCTGTGCTCGCTCACGCGTTCTCCTCGTCGGGCAGGTCGATCACATCGGAGGTGACCAGCTCACGGCAGGTGAAATGGTCGCCCGGGACGCTCTGTCGCAGGAGTCCGCCCACGCAGACCGACTCCCACAGCGCGGTCATGTCGGCGGCCATCGTGGGCCAGAGCGGGGACTCCTCTTCGTGCACCAGCAGCCGGGCCTCCCCGGTGTACAGACCGGGGTCGTGGGCGACGACGCAGCCCGCCAGCGCCCGTCCGCGTGCGAGGCGTTCGGCGAGTTCGTCCGCGCCGAGCCCCAGCGCCCCGGCGAGCGCGGCCAGCCGGTCCTCGCGCGAGAGCGCGCCGAGTGCGGCGGCCGTCTCGCCCACGGTTCGCAGCTCCGGCTCGCTCCGGCCCGCCAGTGCGGCCAGCGCACCGGGCGGAATGTCACCGGCGGGGGCGAGCGCGGCGAGCGCCGACCCGAGCGCGGGGACCCCGGGGTAGCCCAGGGCGGCCGGGTCCTGCCCGCGGTCCAGGCAGAACAGCGCCTCTTCCAGGACGTCGTCGCGGACGGTGGCGGGCAGCGGGTAGCTGCTCAGCACGGTCAGCCCGCACACCGGGCTGCCGAGCTCGGCCAGTTGCCGGGCGACGGCGAGCGCCAGCACGCCCCCGCTGTGCGCGCCGACCAAGTGGAACGGACCCGGGCTCAACGCCCGTACCCGCGCTACGATCTCCTGCGCCACGTCGTCCAGGCTCTGCCCCTCGGCCACCCGCACCGGCGGCACCACCACCACCGGGTCGAGCGTCCCGAGGCCGGCGGCGAGCCGCTCCACCTGGCCGCCCAGACCGTCGCCGACCAGGACGTGCACCGGGTTGCCGAGAGCGTCCGCCGTTCCGGTCAGCACCAGCTCGTCGCCGGCCCCGCTCTCCTCGGACACGTCCTGCCCCTGCTGGAGGAACGCGGACAGCTCGCGCACCGACGCGCCGCCCAGCAGTTCGCGCAGCAACTCGTCGAAGAAGACCTCGGCCGCAGCCGGCACCTGCTCGCGCAGCGCCGTGACGAGCTGCGCGGCGAGCAGCGAATCCCCGCCCAGCGCGTAGAAGTTGGTGTCGAGCGGCACCTCCGGCGCGCGCAGGACCTCCGCGTAGACCGCGGCGACAGCCAACTCCAGTTCGCCGGCCTCGCGCACGCTCTCCCCGGCGACCGCGGCGCCCGCCGCGCGCTGCTCTTCGGCCCACCGGGCCAGGGTGGCGCGGTCGACCTTGCCGTTGTCGGTCAGCGGCAGCGCGTCCAGCACCTCGAAGCGCGACGGGATCATCTCCGCCGGGAGCCGCTCGGCGAGCCGCCGGGTCAGCTCCTCGGTGTCGAGCGGCTCGCGGTCGGTCTTGAACCGGGCCGCGAAGACGTGCATCCCGATGCGGGCCAGCTCGTCCTCCGGTGCCGGGACGCACAGCTCCAGGTCGGCCCCGGCCTCGGCCAGCAGGTCGAACCACTGTCCGCGACCGATGAAAGTCTGGTCCTTGCCGTGGCGCACGTCCTGGAAGTCCCCTGCGGTGGCGTCGAAGAGGAACTCCATCGAGGTGAGGATCTGGTAGTTGTCGCGGGTGGTCTCGATGAAGACCAGCCATCCGCCGGGCACCAGCGCCTCGCGCATCCGGCGCAGGACGGCGCGGGCGTCCTTCGCGTAGTGCATGACGTTGCCGCACAGGATCACGTCCACCGAGTTCGGTCTGACGCCCTGTTCGCGGTACGGCTCGTTGAAGTCGAACAGCGCGTAGTCCACCCAGGGGTGTTCGGCGAACCTCTCACCGGCCTTGTTCAGGAAGAACTGCGACACGTCGCTGAAGGTGTAACGGACGTTCTCGCCGTCGAGCGCCGGAATGGTGTCGGCACTGGTGCCGCCTACGCCCGCGCCGACCTCCAGCACCCGCAGCGGACGGCCGGAGGTGTTGCGCCGGGCCACGCCCAGCACGGTGGAGGTGGCCAGCCGGTTGAGGTAGCGGGAGAGGAAGCCCTCCATGTAGGCGGCCTCGTGGATGCCCAGGTCGCCCTCGGGGAACAGCATGCGCAACGGGTCCCGCTCGTCGCGCATCAGCTCCGGCAGGTGGGTGGCGGCGAGCTTGAAGTAGTTCACCAGCTCGGGACGGTCGTTGGCCTTGGGCAGCAGCCGGTCGACCTCGGCCCACGCCTGCTCGACGTCCTCGGGGGTGACCGGGCGCAGACAGCCGATCGTGCCGTCCGCGGCCCGGTCCAGGTAGCCGTTCTCCACGCAGGCGGCCAGCCAGCGACGCACCAGCCGCTCGTGCCGGGGGGCCACCCTGGCCAGCCGCATGATCTCGGAGGTGCTGTGACGCGTGGCGGCGTTCGGCCACATGCCTTCCTGACGCAGGACGTCGACCATGCGGCGCAGCGCCGCGTCGTCGAGCACGGCAGCGAACTCGACCACCTTCGCGACGTCCACCCCGTCGCGGATCTCCTCGGCCGCCGCGAGCACCTCGGGCACGAGGGCCGCGTCCACGGCGTGGTCGGCCGGGTCGGCGGGCGAGGGCGAGACGAAGGCGACCAGTCTGCGGTCGTTGCGCTCCCCCTGCGTGGTCACCGCCACCGCGTCGACCTGCGGGTCGGCGGCCAGGGCCGCCTCCACCTCGGCCAGTTCGATGCGGTGGCCGCGGATCTTGACCTGCCGGTCGTCGCGGCCGATGAACTCCAGGGTGCCGTCGGGCAGATAGCGGGCGAGGTCGCCGGTGCGGTACACCCGCTCGCCGTCCGGCAGCGCGAAGAAGCTCGCCGCGGTCTTCTCCGGGTCGCCCAGGTAGCCCTTGGCGAGGCCGGTGCCGGCGATGTACAGGTCGCCCACGACGAGGTCGGGGCAGGGCCGCAGGAACGCGTCGAGCACGTGGAAGCGCTGGTTCTCCAGCGGAGTGCCGTACGGGATGCTCGGAGCGGCCGTGTCGACCTCGCCGATCGGGTGGAAGACCGACCAGATCGACGCTTCGGTGGCGCCGCCGAGGCTGTACAGCTCCACCTGCGGGAGCCGTGCGCGTACGGCGTCAGGGAGCGTCACGGGTATCCAGTCGCCCGACATCATGCCGAGGCGCACGCTTGCGCAGTCGCGGCCGTCGCCGCGCAGGTACTCCTCCAGCAGCATCATCTGGGCGGGCACCGTGTTCAGCACCGTCACGCCGTGCCCGGTGATCAGCTCGGCCCAGTGCGAGGGGTCGCTGCGCCGCTCCGCGTCGGGAAGCACCAGGGTGCCACCCCGGCCGAGGACTCCGAAGACGTCGAAGACCGACAGGTCGAAGCCCAGGCCCGACAGCCCCAGCGCGACGTCGTCACGGCCGATCCCGAACCTTCGGCACACGTCGTCCAGGGTGTTGACGGCAGCACGGTGACTGATCTCCACGCCCTTCGGCTCGCCGGTCGAGCCGGAGGTGAAGATGACGTACGCCGAGTCGTCCGGGGAGACCGCGACCTCGTCGAGAGCGGCCGTGGACAGGCGGTCCACGTCGACACGTCCGACCCCTGCGGGCAGTTCGCCGCCGACCGTGCTGTGCGCGATCACCAGGCCGATCCCGGCGGACTCGATGATCCTGTCCCGCCGGGCGTCGGGCTGGCCCGCCTCGACCGGCACGTACGTGCCCCCGGCCAGCAGCACCCCGAGCGCCCCGGCGACCTGCTCCCAGCCCTTCTCCATCACCACCGCGACCCGCTGGTGCGGCCGGTGGCCCCGCGCGGTGAGCGCGGCGGCCACGGCGGCGGCCCGGCCGGTCAGCGTCGCGTAGTCGACCCTTCCGCGGTGGTCGATCACCGCCGTCGCGTCCGGGCACCGGCGTGCCGTGTCGAGCAGCGCCCGGTGCAGCAGCGCGTCGCTCACGGGCCGGGCCGTGGCGTTGACCGCCGCGCGTCGCCGCGCCTGGTGGGCGGGCAGGGTGAGCGGGTCGCCCTCCCACGCCTCGTCCCCGTCGGCGAGCCGGTGCAGGAGGTCCCGGAACGCGGCGAACATGTCATCGAGGACCGGCTGGGGCACGGTGTCGTCGCGCACGTCCCAGTTGACGAGCAGCGCCCCCGCGGCCTCCATCGCCTGGCAGTCCACCCAGACCTGCGGCGTCTGACTGATGCCGTTGCGGATCTGGGAGCGCATCATGCCCTGGGGGGCGAGACCGTCGGAGAGTCCGATGGCGCTGGTGAACACCACCGGCATCATCGAACCCTGCTGGCCCCGGCGGCGGGTCAGCTCGCGCAGCACCTCCACGCCCGAGAACAGCCGGTGGTCGAGATCCTCGAAGAGCTGCTCGCCCGCCCTGCGGGCACGTCCGGCGAAGGTGTCGGCGCAGCCGCCGTCGATGGCCAGCAGCTCGACGGAGGTGAAGTCGCCCACGACGGCGCCCACGTCCGGGTGCAGCGGCAGTCGGCTGAGCACCGTCACGTCGAGCGTGAACCGGGGGCTGCGGCTCCAGCGGCCGATCACCTCGGCGTACGCGGCCATGACGGCCGTCGAGGCGGAGACCTGCTGTTTCCCGGCACGCGTCTTGAGCGCCGACCACTGCGCGGGCTCGAGTCGCAGCTCGCGCCGGGTGAAACCGGCCGCACCCTGTCGGCTGGGCCGGTCGGCCAACGGCAGTTCGGGGGCGGGCGGCAGCCTGTCCAGGCGCGTTGTCCAGTAGTCGCGGTCGCGCTCGTACGCGGGCCCCTGGCGCACGGCCCGTTCCGCCCGCAGATAGTCACGGAACGAGATCCCGGGGGCCGCGAGAGCGGCGTCGGGGTCCTCGTAGAACGTGCCGAACTCGTCCAGCAGCCGGTAGATGCTCACGTAGTCGGCGATCAGGAAGTCGATGGAGAAGTGCAGGACGGCCCGGTCGGCGAACTCGGTGACCTCCAGTGAGTACAGCGGGCACGTGGTGACGTCCTTGGACTCCGCGGAGAGCCGGCCGCGGACCTCGCGGAGGATCTCCTCGCCCGCCGCCGCGGGCAGCGCGGTCGCGTCGTGCCAGCCGATGACGGGGGCGGGCGGATCCTTCAGCACCCGCTGGTAGCCGTCGTAGTCGATGACCACGCGCAGCATCTCGTGCCGGTCGACCACCTGCTGCCAGGCCCGCAGCAGCCGGTCCCGCTCCAGCGCGGGGAACTCCAGCTCCCCGTAGGCGTGACAGGGCACCGAGCCGTACTCGAAGGCGCCCCGGCGGCCCAGCAGGTAGGCCGACTGGACCTCGGTGAGCGGGAACGGCTCATGGGCGGCGTCGGGATCGGGCCGCACCTGCTGCGGGCCGCGCTCGCGCAGCGCCCGGAGCACGTCCTCCCGGCAGCCGGAAAGCAGGGCCCGGCGCTCGGGGGTCATGGTCCCCTCGGGGCCCCGGAACCGGAGTCTGCCCTCGTCCTCCCACAGGTGCAGTCCAGCCTGTTCGAGTTCGCTGATGATGTCGGCGGCGGTCACAGGACACCTTCTTCCAGTCGGACGGAGGCTTGGCGCGGGTGGCTGCCGGAGATCTCGGCGTCGAGGACGGCGGCGATCCCGGCGATGGTCGGGTGGTTGAAGAGCTGGCGCAGCGAGAGCTCCACGCCGAAGCGCTTGGCGAACTGCTGGATGATCCGGGTGGCGACGAGGCTGTCACCGCCGAGGCCGAAGAAGTTGGCGCTGCGGCCCACCCTCGGGGCCTCCAGCAGATCGGCCCACACCTCGGCCACGGCGCGTTCGGTGTCCCCCCGCGGACGGTCGTCCGCCGCGGGCTCCTGCGCCGTGTGCCGCAGCCCGTAGGTCCGCGCGACGGCGGCGCGGTCGACCTTGGCGTTCGCGTTCAGGGGCAGTCGCTCGACGACGGTGAGGTGTTCGGGAAGCATGTGGGCGGGCAGGTGCGCGGCCAGCGCCGCCAGCACCTTCGCCGCCGACGGTGCGGGATCCGCGCCCTGCTCCGGGGTGACGACCGCGGCCAGGCGGCGCACCCCGGCGCTGACGTCGACCCATGCCACCGCGCCGGCCACACCGGGCAGTTCGCGCAGCCCGGTCTCGATCTCGCCGAGTTCGATCCGGTGCCCGCGCACCTTCACCTGGTGGTCGCGCCGGCCCAGGAACTCCAGGATCCCCGAGGGGTGGTAGCGGCCCAGGTCGCCGGTGCGGTACCACCTCTCGCCCCCGGCCGCGACGAACGAGGCCGCTGTGCGGTCCGGGTCCGCGCGGTAGCCGAGCGCCACACCGGAGCCCCCGATCCACAGCTCGCCGGGCACGAAGTCGGGCCGGTCCCGGCCGTGTGCGTCGACCACGCGGAAGCGCTGGTTGGCCAGTGGACGCCCGTACGGGATCGACACCCACGCGGGATCGACGGCGGTCACCTCGTGGGCGTTCGACCAGATCGACGCCTCGGTGGCACCGCCCATGGCGACGAGCAGGGCGTTCGGGGCGCTCGCCCGCAGCCGGTCGCAGAGGTCCAGCCCGATCCAGTCGCCGGAGACGATCGCCACGCGCAGCCCCGGCAGGCTCGCGCCCGACTCGCAGGCCACCAGCAGCATGTCGAGCAGGGTGGGCACCGTGTTCCAGACGGTGACCCCGTGTTCGGCGGCGAGACGGGCCCAGACGACCGCCTCCCGCCGGACGTCCTCGGTGAGGGTCACCACGGTGCCGCCCACCGCGAGCAGTCCGAACAGGTCGTAGACGGACAGGTCGAAGTCGAGCGCCGAGACCTGGAGGACCACGTCGGCGGGCCCCACGCCGTAGCGGGCGTTGACGTCGTCGATGGTGTTGGCGGCGGCCGCGTGGGTGATCTCCACCCCCTTGGGCTCGCCGGTGGAGCCCGAGGTGTAGATGACGTACGCGAGCTGTCCCGGGTCGACCGGCACCGGCTCCGCGAGCGGTGCGGCCGCCGAGGCCTCGGCCACCGGCACCAGCCGCACCGCCTCGTCCCAGTCCCCGCCGGACTCCGGGCCGTCCGCGACCAGGGCCAGGCGCGCCCCGGAGGACCGCACGATCCGGTTGCGGCGCGCGGCCGGCTGGCCCAGTCCCACCGGTACGTACGCGCAGCCCGCGGCCAGCACGCCGAGCACCGCGACCACCTGGTCGGGCCCCTTCGGCAGCGAGACGACCACGGTCTCGCCGGGCCGCGCCCCGAGCGACACCAGGTGTCCGGCGACGCCGAGCACCCGGCCGGCCAGCTCGGCGTAGGTCAGGGTCCCGCCGGCCGGGGTGCGTACGGCGACGGCAAGGGGGGTGCGGCGGGCGACGTCGAGGACCGGCTCGTGCAGCGTACGGGCGGGGCGGGCCACGGCGGTGGCGTTCGCCTCGGCGCGGACCTTCGCCTGCGCCTCGGGAAGGGCGATCGGCGGAGCCGGGCGGGACCAGTCGCTGTCGGCGAGCGCCACCAGCAGACGGCGCATCGCCTCCAGGGCCGCCGGGACCACCCCGGGACTGTAGAGGCCCTCGACATGGTCCCAGTTGACGGCGAGTCCGCCGTCGCGCTCCACCACCTGGCAGTCCAGGGCGACCTGCGGGCTCTGGGAGAGTCCGCGGCGCAGCTCACCGAACCCGAAGGAGAGGTCCTTGAAGTCCGCGCTCACCCCGAGGGTGGAGGTGAACACCACCGGCATCAGCATCTGCCCGCCCCCGGAGCGCCGGGCGAGTTGCTGGAGCACCCAGGTGGTGGAGACGTTGCGGTGCTCGATGCCCTTCCAGACCTGCTCCTGCAACCGGCGCACGGTATCGGCCCAGGAACCCCCGGGACGGCTGTGGTGACCGAGCAGCAGCAGCGAGGTGAAGTCGCCGACCACCTGGTTCACCTGGGGATGCACGTCCTGCCGGTCGAAGACCGTCAGGTTGAGCGTCAGCGAGGTCTCGGCGCTCCACATCGCCAGCACCTCGGCGAAGGCGGCCGCCACGACCGTCGACGCGGTCAGCCCCTCGTCGGCCGTGCGCCGGCGGAGGTTCGCCCAGGTCGCCGAGTCGATGCGGAACTCGTCCCGCACGAACCGCGGCCGGTCGACGCGCTCGGGGTCCAGGGCCGTGGGCAGTGCCGGAGCCGGGGGCAGCTCCTCGATCGCCTTCAGCCAGTACTCCTCGTCCCGCGCCTTCGTGGCGGGATCGGTGCGCCGGGCGAGCAGATAGTCGCGGAAGGACAGCTCCAGTGCCGGGAGTTCCCGGCGGGGGTCGGCGTAGAGCGCGTTCAGCTCGGTGAAGATGGTCATGATCGACAGCGCGTCGAGCACCACGTAGTCGAAGCCCACGCCGAACACCGTGCGCCCGTCGTCCCGTTGCACGGCGCGCACGTCGAACAGCGGCCATGAGGTCACGTCGAGCACCTGCTGCGCCATGTCCCCCAGCGCGGCGACCGCCTCCTCGTGGTCGGATGCGGTGGTGCGGGTGACCGCGAACCGGTAGTGCGGCACCTCGGGCAGGATGCGCTGGCCGCCCTCGCCGTCCAGCACGGCGCGCAGCATCTCGTGCCGCCGCACCAGCGTGTTCCAGGCGGCTTCCAGCCGGTCCAGGTCGACCCGGTCGCTCTCGAACTCCCAGTACCAGTACGAGGCGACGCCCCCGAGGACGAAGTCGGGGTCGCGGCCGAGCCAGTAGGCGCGCTGCACGTCGGTGAGCGGGAAGGGCTCGTACCGGTGCTCCGGGTCGGCCGGGACCGTGCCGGGGGCCTGCGCCTCGGTGCGCGTCAGCGTCTGGGCGAAACCACCCACCGTGGGACGGGTGAACAGGTCGCCGAGCCTGGCCTCGTACCCTTGCCGGCGCAGGGCGGCGAGCAGGCGGGCGGCCTGCAGGCTGTCGCCGCCGATGTGGAAGAAGTTGGTGTTCCGGCCGAGGGGCCCGCACCCGAGCAGGTCCGCCCACAGCGCGGCGACCGTCTCCTCCGCCGCACCGCGCGGGGCGTGCGACGCTTCGCCGGACATCCGCTCGCTCACCATCGCGGCCAGCAGCCGCCCCGCCTCGGCGCGATCGACCTTGCCGTTGCGGCTCAGCGGCAGCTCGTCGACGGCCACCGCGCGGGCGGGGACCATGTACGGGGGCACCTGCCGGGCGGCAGTGACCAGCGCTCCCTCGGCGTCGGCCGTGCCCGGGGCGACCAGGGCGTACAGCGCGCCGCCGTGCCCGGCGACCGGCGTCACCACGGCGTCGCGCACCCCGGGATGCAGGCTCAACGCCCGTTCGACCTCGCCGGGTTCGATGCGGTAGCCGTTCACCTTGACCTGGAGGTCGGCGCGGCCGAGGAACTCGATCACGGCCCCGGGCCGGTAGCGGGCCCGGTCGCCGGTGCGGTACCAGCGCGCGCCGTCCGCCTCCACGAACTTCGCGGCGGTCAGCTCCGGTGCGCCCACGTACCCCCGGGCCACCCCGGCCCCGCCGATCCACAGCTCCCCGGCCACCCAGTCGGGGCGGTCGCCGCCGTGCTCGTCGACGATCCGGCAGCACTGATTCGGCAGCGGCACGTTGTACGGGATCGAGGTCCAGGAGGGATCCACCTCCGTGACCTCCTGGACGGTCGAGTGGATCGCGGTCTCCGTGGTGCCGCCCAGGACCACGAACACGCTGTCCGGGCGCAGCGCGTGCACCCGGCCCGGCAGGTCGAGCCCCGCCCAGTCACCGCCGAGGAGCTGGAGCCGGAACGGCCAGCCGCCCGGCTCCGGCCGCGACGAGGCCGTGGCCAGCGCCATGTCGAGCAGCGCGGGCACGCAGTTGAGGACGGTGGCCCGGTGCTGGGCCGCCCTGCGCAGCCACGTCTCGGGGGAACGCCGCTCCTCGTCGTCGACCAGGACCAGCGCGCCGCCGCAGGTGAGGGGGCCGAAGATGTCGTAGACGGAGAGGTCGAAGTCGAGCGCCGACAGGCACAGGGTGCGGTCGGCGGGGCCCATCCGGTAGCGCTCGTTCAGGGCGGCCACGGTGTTGTGGGCCGCCGCATGGGTCAGCTCCACGCCCTTGGGTTCCCCGGTCGAGCCGGACGTGAAGATCACGTAGGCGGGGGCGTCCGGCGAAACGTCCGCCCGACGCTCGAGCGGCGGCAGTTCACGGTCGGTGCCGCACCGTACGTCGATGTGCGGGATCCGGCCGTCGGCCGCGTCCCGGGCCGGGCCCGCGGTCACCGCGCAGCGGGCGCCGGACAGCGACTCCACGGCGCGCCGCCGTGCCTCCGGCTGTTCCGTCCCCACCGGCACGTACGCCGCGCCCAGCGCGTGCACCGCCAGCACCGCGACCACCTGTTCGACGCCCTTGGGCAGGGTGATCACGACCCGGTCGCCTGCGGCGACACCGGCGGTGCGCAGGACGTGGGCCAGCCGCAGGGCCCGCTGGGCGAGTTCCCCGTAGGTCAGCATCCGGCCGTCGCCCCAGAGCGCCGCCGGTGCCCCACCACGCTCGGCCGCCTGCCGGAAGAACTCCTCGTGCAGCGCCCGACGGGGCAGGTCCGCGCGGGTGTCGTTGGCGCTGCGGCGGGCCTGGAGCTGCGGTGCGGGCGGTCGCACCGGCAGGCTCTCCCACCAGGCGCTGGGCTGCGAGGCGAGCAGCCGCACCCGGTTGACGAAGGCCTCGAACATCGCCTCGGGAACACCGGCCTCGAAGAGGTTCTCGGCGGTCTCCCAGTTGATCAGCATGCCGCTGTCGTGCTCGATCAACTGGAGGTCGATCCACACGCCCGACGTCTGCGAACTCATCCACACCGGGGTGCCGAGCACCGCACGGGTCGCCCCGTCGAACAGCTCACCGAGGCTGAGCGCGCTGGTGAACACGACGCCCGCCCGCCGGTTCGCCCCGGCGGTGGTCCTGGCGAGGTCGCGCAGTACCGAAGTGCCGCCGTACGCCGTGTGCGCGGCATCGTGCCGGTACTGCTCCTGCAGCGTGTGGGCGCGCTCGACGAAGGTGCGGCGCATGTCGGGCGCCACCTGGAGCAGCAGCAGGTCGGTGAAGTCCCCGACGATCCGGCCGACCTCCGGGTGCACCGGGATCCGGTTCAGCACCGGAAGGTTGAGCAGGAACTCCGACTCCTCGCTCCAGGTCGCGAGGACGTCCGCGTAGGCGGCGGCGACGGCCATGGACACCGTCAGGCCGTTGCTGCGCGCGTGCTGGGAGAACCGTTCGTACGTCTCCGGGGCCAGCCAGGCGTGCCGCCGGACCGTGTCCACCCGCTCGATCCGCTCCGGCGGCGCGGCCAGCGGCAGCCGGGGCGCCTCGGGCAGGTCCTCGGCACGGTCGCGCCAGTAGGAGACGTCCTCCGGGCGGGGCTCCCGGCCGTGCTCGGCGACCAGGCGGCGGTATTCGGGGAAGGTCAGGGCGGGCTGCGCGGGCGCGCCGGCCGGGTCCTCGTAGGAGCGGGCCAGGTCGCCGACGACGATCCGGAAGCTCGACGCGTCGCAGACGGCCATGTCGATGTCGAGGAAGAGCCGGCCCTTCCCGGCCGGCAGCAGCGCCAGCCGCACGTCGAGCCCGCCCCCCTCGTCGAGCGGCAGCGTCTGGTGCGACAGGGTCCCGCGCAGCCGCGCGAGACGCTGTTCGCGTTCGGGGTGCTCCAGACCCCGCAGGTCGACGACCTCGTCCAGCCCCCGGCACCGCGGCAGGATCCGCTGGCCCCCCTCGCTGAGGGCCGCCCGCAGCATGGGGTGCCTGCGCCGCACCGCGGCCACCGCGCCGTCCCAGCGCGCGACGTCGGCGGTGACGTCGAACTCGAAATAGAAGTGCGACCCGGTGTTCAGCGGCATGCCCGGCTGACGGCCCGACCAGTAGGCGTGCTGCATCGGGGCCAGCGGGAACTCGTCCGTCCCGGCGGCCGTGTCCCGCTCCGCCTCCGGGCGCGGGCCAGTGCCGTCGTCGGTCCCGGACAGCAGCGCGGCCCAGGCGCGCACGGTGGGTTCCTCCACCAGGTCGCCGAAGGACACGCGCACACCGGCCTCCTGCCAGGAGGCCGCCAGGTCCATCATCCCGAGGGAGTCCAGGCCGAGCGTGACGAGGTCCTCGTCCAAGCCGATCTCCGTGGCCGGGAGCTCCAGCCGCGCGGCGACGGTGTCGCGGATCTCCCCGGCGGACAGCGCGCGTCCCGCCGTCACCTCACTGGTCATCGTGGCCTCCCGTGCGCTGCCGGGGGCGCGCCCCGGCCTGGTCGGTGTGGGGCGCCGCGCTGCGGGCGGCGGTCGTGCAGATGTCGACGTACACGGCGAGCAGCGACTCGGCGAACTCCGGGTCGAAACGGTCGGGGTTGTAGAACAGCAGCACCCGCACCGTGTCCCGGTCGGGCACGGCGACCAGCTCCAGCTCGAATCGGGTGGCGACGCCGTCGGGCACCAGGACCTCGATGTCGAGCCCGCCGGCCCGGGTCGAGTACACCGGGTCCGCCATCATCTGGAACACCACGTCGTCGAGCCGGCGGTCGGTGCCGCCCGGATTGATCGGCAGCATCTGGAACGGCAGCGCCTGGTGGACGAACGCCTCCATCACCGTGCCGTGTGTGGCCCGCAGGTGCGCGGTGAAGTCGCCGCCGGTCAGCCGGGTCCGCAGCAGCACCATGTTGGCCAGGAACCCCACGGTGCGCCGGTGTTCGGCGCTGCGATTGGCGAACAGGGTCGCCACCGCCAGGTCCTCGGCGCCGCTGACCGACTGCAGGGCCCGGTAGTAGGCGGTGAGCAGGGCCACGAACAACGTCGACCGCTCCCGCTTGGCCAACGCGTCCAGCGCGGCCACCGTCGGCGCGTCCAGGACGTGCTGCACGAGCCTGGTGTCGCGCGGCGCGCCCGCGGTGGCCGGGCGGATCGGCAGCGGGGGCAGCGTCACGTCCTTCAGGCGCTCGCTCCAGAAGGCCTTCAGCCGCTGCCCGGAAGGACCTGCCAGGGTCTCGCGCTGCTCCTCGGCGAACCGTGAGTACGCGGGGGCGTCGCCGCAGGGCCTGCCCTCCAGCGCGGCGCACAGGTCCTCGAAGATCACGTTGCAGGACCACGAGTCGGTCACCATGTGGTGCATGTTGAAGCAGAGCACGTGATGGTCCTCGGCGAGCCGCCACAGGGTGATGCGCACGGCGCTTTCGGTGGCGTCGATCCGGGTGCCCAGTTCCCTGGCCGCCTCCCGGTCGGCGCACGCCCCGGGATCCGGCTCGCCGGTCAGGTCCACCTCGCGGATCCGTGGTGACACCTCCGGGTGCACCAACGCCCTGAGGCGGCGGCCCCCGCCGGTGAAGGTGCTGCGCAGCGCCTCGTGCCGGGAGATCACGTGACCGATCGCCTCCCGGAGCCGGTCGCGGTCGAGCGGACCGCGCAGCCGGCACAGCACTGGGCAGTTGAGAGCGCCCTCCTCGCCCCGGTAGCGGTCGAGGAACCACAGCAGCGTCTGGCCCACGGACGGGCGGATCTCGGTGGCTGTCACGTCCGGCAACGTAACGACGGTCGTCGCCCGCGCGGCCGCCGCTGAAAGAAAGCTGAGAGGACCTTCAGGTTCCTTTCCGGCCGCGCGGGCCCCGCCGCCCGCCCGCGTCAGGGTGGGGTACCTGTGTCGCGCGCGGCGCCCTCGTGGGGCGCCGGACCCATCCGGCGGCACCGTCACACAGGAGGTCGCTCGATGCCAGCCAACCCTTTCGAAGACCGTGACGAGAGCTACCTGGTCCTGTGCAACCGGCGCGGCCAGCGGTCCCTGTGGCCCGCCCGGCTGCCGGCCCCCGCCGGCTGGCGGGTGGAACTGCCCGCGACCTCCCTGGACCGCGCCCGCGCCCACGTCGAACGCGTCTGGCCGGACGTGCGCCTCCACCCGTCCGCGGCGGACGTGTCCACCGCCCCCGGCACCTGCGCGGCCGAAACCCTTCCCGTGCTCTTCGAACGGGTGGTGGCCGAGCACCGCGACCGGCCGGCGGTCGAGAGCGAGAGCACCACGCTGACGTACGGCGAACTCGCGGCCCGGGTGAACCGGCTGGCCCGGCGGCTGATCGCGAACGGCCTCGGCCCCGGTGACCTCGTCGGGATCTGTGTACCCCGCGGCATCGACCAGGTGACGGCGGCCCTCGCCGTGACGACCGCCGGGGCGGGCTACGTCCCCCTGGACCCCGGTTATCCCGCCGCGCTGCTGCACCACATGTTCGCCGACTCGGGGCTGCGGACCCTGCTGCACACCGGCCACCCGCCGGTACGCGTCACCGGACTGGAAACCCTCGACCTGGCCGCCCCCGACCCTGCTCCCTGTCCGGACCGGCCGGTCACCGACGACGAGCGGCGGCGGCCGCTGCAGGCCGAGGACACCGCGTATGTCATCTACACCTCTGGCTCCACCGGGACGCCCAAGGGCGTGGTGATCCCCCACGCGGGCATGGCGGCGCTCGCCGAGACGCAGCGGCGCTGGATAGGCCCCGGCCCCGGAGACCGGGTGCTCCAGTGGGCCTCGTTCAACTTCGACGCCGGCTTCTGGGACCTCACGCTGGCCCTGCTGTCGGGGGCGACCCTGGTGCTCACCGACGATCGCGCGGTGCTGCCCGGAGAGGAGCTGCGCCGCACCCTGATCGACCGGCGGATCAGCCACGCGGTGCTGCCTCCGGTCGCGCTGACCGCCACCGACCCGGACGGTGTCCTGCCCGGCGGGGTGGTGCTCTCCACCGGCGACTCCTGCACTCGGGCGCTGGTGGCCAGGTGGGCGCCCGGCAGGCGCATGTTCAACGGGTACGGGCCCACCGAGATGACCGTCGGAGTGACCATGGCGGGCCCGGTGCGGCCGGGCGAACCGGTCAGCATCGGCGAGCCGTGGCCGGGCAACGAGGTCCGGGTGCTCGACGTCGACCTCAAGCCCTGCCAGCCCGGCGAGGACGGCGAGCTCTACCTGGTGGGCGAGGGTGAGGCCCTCGGCTACCTCAACCGGCCCGCCCTGACCGCGGAGCGCTTCGTCGCGGACCCGTACGGCCGCCCCGGGAGCCGGATGTACCGCTCCGGCGACCTCGGCCACCGGGACAAGGACGGCACGCTCTACTTCACGGGCCGCGCCGACCGCCAGGTCAAGCTGCGCGGCTTCCGGGTTGAACTGGGCGAGGTCGAGGCGGCGTTGGAAACCTGCGACGGAGTCCGGCTCGCCGCGGTGGTCGTGGTCGGCGAGGTGGACTCGGCGCGCCTCGTCGCCTTCGTGGTGCCCGGCGCGGACCCGGCCGACGACCTCGCGGAGGACCTGCGCGGGCGGCTCGCGGCACGGTTGCCCGCGCACATGGTGCCCTCTCGCGTCGAGGTGGCGGGATCCCTGCCGATGACCAGCAACGGCAAGATCGACCGGCGCGACCTGCAGCGACGGGCGGCCGTCAGTGCCGCCACGCCGCCCGGTGGGCCGGCCGTCACCGTCGCCCCCTTTGACCGGGTGGCCGCGCTGTGCGCGCTGACCTCCCGGGTGCTCGGGGTGTCCGTGGTCGCGCCGGACGACAACTTCTTCGACCGGGGCGGACATTCGGTGCTGGCGGTGCGGCTCGCCAAGGCGGTGCGGGACGAATGGGGGATGACCCTGCCGGTGCGGGCCGTCTTCGAGCGGTCCACCATGGTGGAGCTGGCCGCCCTGCTGACCGCGGACTGAACCCGGCGGAGCACGGCTCGCAAACGGCGCGGGCCGCGGTCCAGACGGGGACGGGCCCGCGTGGCCCACGCCGGCCCCGGGGGACGTCCGAACGCAAGGCGGACGCGGCTCAGTCGAGCCGCAGACGCAGGGCGCTGTGGCCGAACAGGAAGGTGGAGTAGACACGCGGCGGTTCCGCCAGGATCTCGATCCGCTTCACCCGGCGCACCAGCGAGTCCAGTACGGCGGACAGCTCCAGCCGGCCGAGGAAGGCGCCCAGGCAGAAGTGAGGGCCGTGCCCGAGGGCGAGGTGCGGGTTGTGAGCCCTGCCGACGTCGAAGACGCGGGGCCAGGCGAAGACCTCGGGATCGTTGTTGGCCGAGGTGTTCCACAGGGTGACGATGTCGCCCGCCGACACCTCGGCAGCCCCGATCCGCAGGTCGACGGTGGCCGTACGGGCGAAATGCATGGCCGGGGTCACCCAGCGCAGCACCTCCTCCACCGCCGACCGCACCGCCACCTCTCCGGCGCGCAGCCGGTGCCACTGCTCCTCGTGGGCGCCCAGCGCGTGCAGGGCCCCGATCGTGGTCACCCGCGTGGACTCGTCGCCGCCCAGGATGAGGCTGTAGCAGTTGAGGGCGAGATCGTCCTCCGCCATCGGCTCGCCCTCCACCCGGGCGCCGGCGAGCATGCTGATCACGTCCTCGCCGGGGCGCCGTCGACGCTCGCGGACCACGTCCACGAAGTACGACAGGATCTCGTTGCGGGCCTCCAGCGCGTCGAAGGGGTCGTCCTCGGCGCTCTCCGACGACAGCGCGCGCTTGTTCCAGGCCAGCAGCGAGGGCCGGTCGGCGGCGGGCAGTTCCAGCAGGTCGCAGATGGTGTTGAGCGGCAGATGCTCCGCGACGTCCCGAGCGGCGTCGGCCTCGCCCGTACCGACCACGGCGGCCACCAGGGTGTCGGCCCGCTGCCGCACCGCCTGCTCGACGCGCCGGAGCACCCGTGGCGAGAAGGCGCGCAGCATCGCCTGGCGCAGCTCGCGGTGGCGGGGCTGGTCCATCACCGCCAGCATCCGCCCGCCGGCCGAGTCGCCGCCGCCCAGCAGGACGTCCAGCACCGTCCCCCGGGCCGAGCTCAGCCGGGCCGCGTCCTTGTAACAGGTCTGGACGTCACGGTGCCGGGCCACCGCCCAGAACCCGGGGCGGCCGTCCGCGGGGGGATGCCAGCGCACCGGATCACTGCGCCGCATCCGGTCCCAGTACGCGTACGGGTCGTGCTCGACGAACGCCGTCGGGTCGGTGAGGTCGAGATCCGCCCCGGAGGTGTCGTCGTCCGGGCCGTCGCCAACGGCGCCGCTGGGGGAGGAGACCACCAGGAGACTCCTTTCGGCCCGGACACCGGGCCTTCGCGAAGGGCTCGGCGTGGACACCGGGCCACTACGGGGGTGCTCGTTTCCGGTCTCGATCCTCACCCTTCGCGCCCGCGCCCCGGGCCGCGCTGAATGAATGATGAAGGTTTCCGCGGCGGTCCCGGGCGTGCGTGCGACTCTCACATCCGAGACGGCGAAGGGGGAATCGGCCATGGGCGTGCACCGCGGATCCGTGCGCAGGGTGGCGCACTCGGAACGCCCCGGGCTCCGGCTGCTCGGGCTGCCGCACTCCGGCGGCCGCGCGGAGAACTTCGCCGGCTGGCGAGCCGCGCTCCCCGCCGCGTTCCCCGGTAGCGTCGAGCTGTGCGCCGCGCAGTACCCCGGGCACGGCGACCGGCTGGGGGAGCCGCCGGCGGAGGACATCGGCGCGATCGCCGAGGAGATCGTCGCCGACCTGACCCGGCTTCCACCGGCGGACCTGCTGCTCTTCGGCCACAGCTTCGGTTCGGCCGTCGCCTGCGAGGTGGCCCGCAGGTGCCCCGGGGCAGGCCTCGACGTGGCCCTTCTCGTCGCGTCCGGCGCCTGGGCCCCCGGGGACCCGGCCCGGCCCCCTCGCGACGAACACCTCCTACCCGACGAGGAGTTGTGGGAACACCTCGTCGCCCTCGGGGGCATCGACCCCGACATCGCGTCGCAGACCGAGCTGCGCGACCTGCTGCTCCCCGCGATGCGGGCGGACATCGCCGCGCACGAGCGCTACCTCTCCTGCCAGGACCCGGTGCGGCTCCACTGCGACGTGCACGTCTGCATCGCCCGGGGAGACCCCCTCGTACCCGTCCTGGCCGGCCGCCACTGGGGCCGGCTCACCACCGGGAACACGAGCCTCGCCATCGGACACGGAGGCCACTTCCACGTCTTCGACGATCCCGCGCCGGTGCTGGAGGACCTGGCGCGGCGGATTCCCGTCCATACGAGAAGGAGGCGGTTCGGCACATGAGCAGTCCCTGGGCAGGCCTTCGGCTGGTCGTCACCGGCGGCGGTTCGGGCATCGGCGCCGCCGTGGTCACGCGCGCGGCCGGGCTGGGCGCCGACGTCCTGGCGGTCGGACGACGGGCCGACCGGCTCACGGAGGTGACGGCGAAGGCACGGGCCGAAGGCGCGGGCACCGCGGTGCCGTACGCCGTGGACATCACCGCCCCCGACGCCGCCGCGCGGATCGCGGAACGCGCCGTGGAGGTGCTCGGCGGCGTCGACGCCCTGGTCAACAACGCCGGGCACGCGGTCTTCGACCGCCTGGAGGACGCCGCCGAGGCGGACCTGCGGGAGATGATCGACACCAACCTGGTGGCTCCCGCCCTGCTGATCCGGGCGCTGCTGCCCCTGCTGCGCGCCAGCCGGGGCTGTGTGGTCAACGTGTCCTCCGTCGGCGGCGTTCTCGCGATGCCGAACCGGTCGTTCTACGGGGCGAGCAAGGCCGCCCTGAACTCCCTGACCAGGTCGCTCGCCGTGGAGCTGGCGCCCGAGGTCCGGGTGAACGCCGTACTGCCCGGCCCGGTCGACACGGGTCTGTGGGACCTGGCGGCGGGCGGGGACGCCGACACCCTGCGCGAGAGCATCGTGGCCGGCACCCCCTTGAGGCGTTTCGGCCTGGCGCCGGAGGTGGCGGCTTGGGTGTGCCACCTGGTCGACCCCGAGACCTCGTCCTGGGTCACCGGTTCCCTGGTGTCCGTGGACGGCGGGCGCACGGCCTGAGCCACGGCTCAGCAGTACCACCCGGCCTGCCTGATCCGGCCGGCCCTGCACTCAGCGGAAAGGCAAGACTCAGATGACGCAGACCGTTTCACCGTATTTCGCCCCGGCCTCGGCGATCCCCTCCTCCTGGCTGTACGAGTCCTTCCGGATCGCCAACGAGCGCGAGCGGGAGCACCCCGGCCAGATCAAGCTGCACGTGGGCGAGCCGGCTTTCGGCCCGCCGGACTCCGTCGCCAAGGAGTTCGCCGCCGCCGCCCAGGAGGGCCGGGCCCGCTACATAGACGTACAGGGGCTCCCGGAACTCCGTGAGCGTCTCGCGGACAAGCTCGACACCGTCAACCGCGTCGACACCGAACCCGCCCGGCTCTTCCTCACCCCCGGGTCGTGTCAGGGGCTCAGCGCCCTGATGCGCTGCCTCGCCGACTCGGGCGCGGAGATCCTGATGCCGGAGATCCACTGGCCCGTGCACCTGCAACAGGCCCTCCTCGCCGGATTCCGTCCGGTGTTCTACAAGCTCGACGAGCACTTCGCGCCCGACCCCGAGTCGATCCGGCAGGCGGCCACTTCCGCGACCCGGGCGCTGCTGCTCAACACCCCCGCCAATCCCACCGGTGCGGTCGCCGGCCTCCCGCTGCAACAGACCCTGTACGAGATCGCCGACGAGCGGGGCTGGCAGATCATCAGCGACGAGGCCTACGAGGACTTCGCGTTCTCCGGCCCCCACCTGTCCATCGCCGCCCTGGAGCGCGACCGTCCCGCGACGCAGCGCATCGTCAACAGCGTCTTCACCTTCTCCAAGGGGCCGGCGATGACCGGCTACCGGCTCGGCTACGTCGCGGTGTCGCGGCCGGAGACGGCCGCCGCCATGCGCAGCGTCCAGGAATCCTGCATCATCGCCCCCAACGCGCCCGTCCAGTACGCCGGACTGGCCGCCCTGGACGCCTCTGGAGCCCTCGCCCACAACCACGACTTCGTCCGAGGGAACCGGGACGCCGCGCTCGCCCCGCTGGTCGAGGAAGGACTGCTGCCCGCACTGCCCGGCGGCGGCTGGTACGCCATGGCCGACATCTCCTGCACCGGTCTGACCGGCGAGGAGTTCAGCGCCGAACTCATGCTCCGCCACGACGTCGTGGTGGTCCCCGGCAGCGGGTTCTCCGCACGGCCCGAATTCGCCGCGGACGGCACGATGCGACCGCTGAAGCCCGGCGGTGTCGCATCCGGCCTGGTCCGGATCGCGTTCTGCGTCGAGCGGGAACAGCTCATCACCGGAGTGGAACGCCTGGTCGCCCTCGTCCGTGAGAAGAGGCAGCGGTGACGCCCACCGAGGTGACCTACGCCTCCTACCTGAAGCTCGACGAGCTGCTGACGCTCCAGCAGCCCCGCACCCCGCAGGACGACGCGGACCTCGCCACGCTGCTCTCCGAACAGTTCTTCATCGTCAGCCACCAGACCTGCGAGCTGTGGCTGAAGCAGATCCTGGGCGACCTCGCCGCCGTAGAGGGCCACTTCCTGACGATGACCACCGTGGACCTGGAGCGGTCCGTCGACCTGCTCTACCGGTGCAGCGAGCTGCTGCGCCTGCTGCACGAGCAGCTCATGGCGCTCGAACGACTGCCGGCGGAGGACTTCGCCCAGTTCCGTAAGTACCTCGGCAGGGCCAGCGGCGCCCAGTCCAGCCAGTCCCACCAACTGGAGAGGGTTCTCGGCAGCGCCACCCGGTCCGGTTCCCTGTTCCTCGCCTTCCGCTCCGGGCTGGAGCGGATCGGCGCCGACCTGGAGGAGATCGTCACCGCGGGGGTCGAGGCGGGCTCGCTCCACCGGGTCGTCGAGGCGATGCTCAGGGTCGGCAACGGCTTCTTCCAGTGGAAGATCGGTCATGTGGGCCTGGTCATGAAGATGCTCGGCGAACAGCCAGGCACCGCCGGCACCTCAGGGGCAGCGCACCTCATGGGCCGCGCCACGATGCCGTTCACCGAACTCCACGAACTGCGTGGCAAAGTGCACGAGCGCTGGCGCCCTCAGGCGGGCTGACCGCGCCGAGCAGCACCCCGGAACGTGCAGGCGCGCGTTCCGGGGCCCGGCCGGATCAGGTGGCGGTCTCGAGGATGTAGCCCCGCCCCCACACGGTGCGCAGACTCAGCCGTACGCCGTCCAGCCGCTGACGCAGCCGCATGATGTGCAGGTCCACCGCGTTGCTGGTGACCGTCTCGTTCCTGATCCGGCCCAAGGCGTCCTTCAGCGTGTCCCGGCGGACGAGATGGCCGAAGTCGGCCAGGAAGCACCGCATCATCTCGCTCTGCGCCTCGGACATGGGCACCGACTGACTGCCGTAGTAGAGAATCCCGGTGGGATCCAGCGCCGGTACGAATTCGGTTCCGGTGCGCCGCTGAAGCGTGTGGACGCGAGCCGCCAGGTCGAGCCGGTCCACCGGCGGGCGCACCCAGTCCTCGATGGGGGAGATGTCGCTCGGCGGCGCCGTCTGACCCTCCAGGACCAGCAGGCACGGCAGTCCCGCCTCGCGCAGCTGGTCGCGTTCGTGGCTCTGCACCGGCCAGCGAAGGAACCTGACTTCCTTCTTGTGAGTCAGCGTGGCCATGGTCCTGCCCCCGTTCTCCCGTGACGAGCGACAACTCGTGGCCGAGGTCCGGCGGCGGCGTCGGGGCATGCGCGCGTCCCCGCGGCACCGCCGCCGGAAGGACGGCCGACGGTGCTCCCGGAACCGGTCCGGGAGGACGCTTGGACGCGTGCGTGAGGTTCGACTGGCTGGCTCCGACGCCGGATTCCCGTGTGACTTCGTCACCGGCCCCCGTGTGCCCGATCCTGCCGCGTCTCGATTCCAGGCCGATGCCGGGTGGATTCCGCCTCGGCGGGGACCGGATTCCGGCTCTGGGCGTGGCGCGTGCTCCACCGCGACGAACGCGGCGGGGACGCCGAAAGAACCGCGACACGTTCGTGTGGGGCCGCCCGGTGATCGGCAAGGCATGCCGGAGTGGAAGCGGCCGCCCCGGCCACTGACCACGGTCACGATCAGGAGCACACGATGACGAACGAGAACACCACACCGAGCCACCGGGTCGCCGTCGTCGGCGCCGGCATCACCGGGCCACTGCTGTCCCTGTGCCTGGCCAGGCTGGGTTTCGAGGTGAACCTGTACGAGGCACACGTGCGCCGGGCGCAGGACGTCGGCTCGTTCCTCAACCTCGCCCCGAACGGGCGGGCCGTACTGGAGCGTCTGGGGCTGGCCGACCGGATCCTCGACCAGGGCGTCGTGGCGACGTCCATCGACTTCACCAACCACAGAGGCCGGGAACTCTCCTGGAACCCGGAACGCACCACCAACATCATGCGTGGCGAACTCAGCGGCGCCCTGCGCGAGGCGGCCACCGACAACGGGGCGAAGCTGCATACCGCCAAGCGCCTCGTCGCACTGGACGAGAACGGCGACGGCCGCTGGCGCATCGGCTTTGAGGACGGCACGCACGCCGAGGCCGACATCGTGCTGGGCTGCGACGGCGTGAACTCCGCCACGCGCCGGCTGCTGCTCCCCGACGCGCCCCGGCCCACCTATACCGAGGTGGTCGGCTCAGGGGGCAGGTCCGAGATCGACGCCGCGGAACTGCCCGTGGACGGCCGGTTCCACATGGTCTTCGGTCTGCGCGGATTCTTCGGGTACCAGGTGGTGTCGCCCGGCGTCGTGTGGTGGTTCGAGAACCACCAGGAGTCCCGTGAACGCACCTTCGCCGAACTCGCCGAGATCGACGACGCGCGGTGGGTGGCGGGGCTGGCCGACCGACACCGCCCCGACCCCGCCGTGATCCGGCGCGTCCTGAAGGCCGCCGCCGGACCGGTCGGCCGGTGGCCGGTTCACGAGGTGCCGCCCCTGGACACCTGGCACCGGGGGAGCGCCGCGGTGCTGGGGGACGCGGCGCACGCGGTGGCCCCGCACCTGGGGGCCGGCGCCGCGCTCGGCCTGGAGGACGCCTACGAACTCGCCCTGGCACTGCACGAACACTCGTCCGCGCCGCGTGCGTTCGCCGCGTTCGAGAAGCCCCGGCGGGAGCGGGTCGCCGCGATGGCGAAGCAGGCCCGGCAGACGGGGGCGGTGATGACCCCCGACCGGTGGATCACCCGCGTGATACGCGACCTGATGCTGCCTATGGCCGTCAGGCAAGGGGTGCGCAAGGGCACCGAGGCCTATTCCTACCGGCCTTCGCCGTGGCCCGTGCGAGCCGTCTGAGACGATCGCGGATCACGAGACCTCCTGCTGCCGGCTCCTCGCGGGTATCGACCCCGCGAGGAGGGGCCGGTGTCTCAGCGCAGGGGACCGGTGACGATCCACAGGTGACCGAACGGGTCGCGCAGGCGTCCCTCCCGCTTGCCGTACGGCCGGTTCTCCACCGGTACGACCACGGTGCCGCCGCCGGCGACCATCCGCTCGGCGACGGCGTCCTGATCCGTGAATTCCGCCTCCAGGAGGACCGGGGAGCCGCCGACGTCGTCGGGCGAGAGCCAGCCCCACTCGGACACGGCGGGGGACAGGGAGAGCGGGGAACCGCCGATCTGCAGGACGACGACCATCACGCGGCCGCTGTCGTCCTCGGCGCGGAAGACCTCCTTGGCGCCCATGGCCTTCTGGTAGTAGGTCGCGGCGGTGTCGGGGTCAGGGACGATCAACCGTGGCGTCAGACTCATGCGTTGACCCTATATGCCCCCTGTGGAGACCCGCAGGATCCGACGCGAACAGTTCACGCCACGTCCCGCGGCCCCTGGCCGCCTCCGGCTACCGCGCCCGGTCCTCCCCGTCCGCCTGGACGTCTCCGGCTGCTCCCTCCCGCACGGTCGCGTGTATCTCGGCCATCCGTTCCCGCTCCTCCGCCGCGAACCGCTCGGCGTCGAGGCGTTCGGCGATCTCCTCGTCCTGGTTCATGAGCAGGTCCAGGTCGGAGTCCCCCAACTCCAGCACGCCCAGGTCGACATACGCTTGCTGCAGTCGTCTGCCCCACAGCCCGATGTCCTTCACGCACGGCACGATCCGGCTGAACAGCAGCTTGCGGAACAGCCGCAGCCCCCCGGACTCCTCACTGAGCCGTTCCGTCTCGGCCCTCGGGATGCCGAAGTTCTCCAGCACCTGGGTCCCGCGCAGCCGGTCGCGCATCAGATGGCAGCCCTCGACGACGAACTCCTCGCGCTCGCGCAGTTCGGCGTCGGTGAGCTGCCGGTAGTAGTCGCGCAGTGCCATCCGCCCGAAGGCGACGTGCCGCGCCTCGTCCTGCATCACGTACGCGAGTATCTGCCGGGGCAGCGGCTTGTCCGTGGTGTCCCGGATCAGACCGAAGGCGGCCAGCGCGAGCCCTTCGACGAGCACCTGCATCCCCAGGTACGGCATGTCCCACCGACTGTCGCGCAGCGTGTCGCCCAGAAGCGCCTGCAAGGTGTCGTCGACCGGGTAGACCAGCCCGATCTTCTCGTGCAGGAAGCGGCCGTAGATCTCGGCGTGCCGGGCCTCGTCCATGGTCTGGGTGGCGGAGAAGAACTTCGCGTCCAGGTCCGGCGCCGACTCCACGATCCGTGCCGCGCAGACCATGGCGCCCTGCTCGCCGTGCAGGAACTGGCTGAACTGCCAGGAGGCGTAGTGCCGGCGCAGCTCGGCCCGGTCGCGCTCGGACATCATCGCCCAGTAGCGGCTGCCGTACACGGACATGGCCTCGTCCGGCGTACCGAGCGCGTCGTACGGATCGACCTCCAGGCCCCAGTCGATGCGCCTGGCCCCGTCCCACTGCTTGTCCTTGCCCTTCTGGTAGAGGGCGAGGAGCCGTTCGCGTCCGTCGTCGTACTCCCAGCTGAACCGGGCGGCGCCGGAGGCGGGCACTTCCCAGTGCGGGGCGTCCGGGCCGTCGGCGTACATGTCGAAGGTCGGCATACCCGGCAGACTCTCACACACAGGCACCGCGTGGTCACCCCCTGACCTGAGACCGGGCGGCCCAGCGGGCGCGGTGGACCGTGTTCGGTGTCCTTGCCGAGGGCGATCACGCTCTTGCCGCCGCCGAAGTCCGGACCGGCCACCGCGGCCTTGTACCTCATGGCCTCCGACAGGCGCAGCGCATCCGCCAGCCCGTCCTGCCAGGCCCCGTAGCGGCGCAGCCGGCTGAGGCGTACTCCGCGCCCGTCAAGTCAGCGTGAAGGCCGGCGAGCCCTCGGACCTGCTCTCGTGAGCCTCCCGTTCGGCAGGCTGCGGTGGGTCACGGGGTGACGATGGTGAAGTCCGGGTCGGGGGTGGTGAGATGGCCGAGGAGGGTCGCGAAGGTGTCGGGGGCGCCGGAGATCTCGGCGCGGCCCTGGGCTGCCAGGTCGGCGAGGTCGGCGTCGCCGAGGAGAACGGCCCTCAGATCGGCCTCCGCCAGGGCGATCTCCGTGTCGGGGGCGCGTGTGCCCGGTGTCGTCCCGGTGGTGTGGATCAGGACGCCGTTGCGCAGCCGCAGGTCGATCGGTTCCGCGTCACGCACCCGGAAGCGGATCGCGAGGTCGGCGTCCCAGCTGCGGGGACCGTCGACGCGGATGGCGAGGGCGTCGAGGAGCTGGTCGAGGGTGAGGGCGCGCATGATGTCCGGGGAGGCCGCCACGGTCGGGGTGCCGACCGGGCCGTCGCGCAGTTCCAGGGCGCCGGTGAGGTAGAAGTTGCGCCAGGTGCCGTTCTCGCTGCCGTAGCCGAGCTGTTCGAGGGCGTCGGCTTGCAGGGTCCGCGCCTCCGCGTTGCCGGGGTCGGCGAAGACCACGTGGTTGACGACCTGGGCGACCCAGCGGAAGTCGCCGGCCGCGTAGGAGTCGCGGGCGCGGCGCAGGACGGCGTCGGCGCCGCCCATGAACTCGACGTAGCGGGCGGCGGCTTCGGCCGGCGGGTGCTCCCAGAGGTGGGCGGGGTTGCCGTCGAACCAGCCGAGGTAGTGCTGGTAGACCGCCTTGACGTCGTGGTTGACCGAGCCGTAGTAGCCGTGGGTGTGCCAGGCGCGTTCCAGGGCCGGCGGCATCAGCAGGGCCTCGGCGATCTCCAGGGACGTCATCCCCTCGTTCAGCATGCGCAGGGTCTGGTCGTGCAGGTAGGCGTACAGGTCCCGCTGCTCGGCGAGGAAGGCGAGGACGCGTTCGCGGCCCCACGTCGGCCAGTGGTGGGAGGCGAAGACCACGTCGGTGGCGTCGCCGAACAGCTGGATGGCCTCGGTGAGGTGGTGGGCCCACACATGCGGGTCGCGGACCTGGGCGCCGCGCAGGGTGAGCAGGTTGTGGAGGGTGTGCGTGGCGTTCTCGGCCATGCACAGCGCCGCGCGGTCGGGGAAGTGGATGTTGAGTTCGGCCGGCGCCTCGGTGCCGGGGGTGAGCTGGAAGACCATGCGGATGCCGTCGACCGTCTCGCTCTGCCCGGTGCGCGTCACGTCCAGGGTGGGCGGGATCAGGCCGGTGGTGCCGGTGGACGTGGTCTGGCCGAGCCCGGCGCCGATCCGGCCGCGTGCGCCGGCGGGCAGGGCGGCCCCGTACATGTAGGCGGCACGGCGGCCCATGGCCGTACCGGCGTAGACGTTCTCGCTGACCGCGTGGGCGAGGAAGCCGTCGGGGGCGATGACCGGCACCCCGCCGTCGGCGTCCTCCTGCCCGATCACGCCTTTGACGCCGCCGAAGTGGTCGACGTGGCTGTGCGTGTACAGCACGCCGGACACCGGCCGGTCCCCCCGGTGCCGCCGGTACAGCGCGAGGGCCGCCGCGGCCGTCTCCGCGCTGATGAGGGGATCGATCACGAGGACGCCGCGGTCGCCCTCGACGATCGTCATGTTCGACAGGTCGAAGCCGCGGACCTGGTAGACGCCCCCGGCCACCTCGAACAGGCCGTGCCGGGCCACCAGCCGGCTCTGCCGCCACAGGCTCGGGCTGGCGGTGTCGGGGCAGTCCTGGTCGAGGAACGCGTAGGCGGCCAGGTCCCACACGGCCGCGCCGTCGCCGCCGCGCACCACGGGTTCCTCGGCCGTGCCGAGGAACCCGCGCTCCGCGTCCTCGAAGTCCCGTGTGTCGTCGAAGGGACACCGCTCGTGGACCTCGGCGTGGCCCGCCGCGATGCTGGGTTCCGCGGCTCCCGGGCCGCCGGTCTCGGCCATGGTGGATCTCCCTCACTGTGGCGGACGCACGGATCTCGGCACCTGCCACCCTTCCCGAAGGCCGCGACGCGAGCGACCGCACCCGACCGTTCAGGGGACGGCTCCCGGGCCTCGGCCGCCCCTTCGTGGCGCTGCCGGCGCCACGGGCCGCAGCCGGTGGAGCGCGGAGGTGAAGCGCCGGTGGGCGATGGCTCAGATGTCCGCGCCGCGTGCCTGGTTCGGCGTGTCGTACTCCAGGACGTACCCGCGCCCCCAGGCCGTGCGGATGGCCAGGCCGAGCGGGCGCACCCGGCGGCGGAGGCGTTTGATGTGCAGGTCGAGGGCGTTGCGGCTGGCCTCCTTGCCGTCCTCGGACAGATGGGCGCGCAACTCCTCGCGGGCGGCGGTCCGGCCGAAGCGCTGGATCAGCACCTGGAGCAGCTGCGCCTCCCGGGGCGAGACCGCGACGGCGGCCGTTCCCATGCGCAGGATGCCGTCCTGGTCGAGATGGGGGACGGTGTGGGACACACCGCGCAGTTGGAGGGCGGTGATGCGGGCCTGGAAGTCCTTGGAGGTGGCCGGCATCCGGATCCAGTCCTCGCGCACGTCCGAACAGGTGGGCGGCTCGTGGTTGCGCTCGACCACGAGGAGGCGCAGCAGACCGAGCCTGCGGCACTGCTCGCGCAGTTGCCTCTCGGCCGGCCACCTCAGGATGTTGACGTCCTTCTTCAGGGAGGGGTGCTGTGTCTCGGCGGGCGCGCTGCTGGGAGCAGCGGTCATGGCGGTACGTCCTCTCTGCGCGGGGCGGATCGGGCGGGACGGGGAGTGCCGTTCGGTTCGGGCCGGGTCGGGGCCCGCGAGCCCGGCTCCGACGGGCGAGAGGTTCTAGGACCCGGGGGCGAGCGGTGAGGCGGAGGCGGACGCCTCACCGGCGTCCTGGGGGTAGCGGGCCGGGCCGAAGAAGCGGTGCCGCCACAGCCGGTGCACCAGAAGGGCCCACAGGGTGCGCGCCACCAGGGCGGTCGGCTGCATGCGCTGCCTGCTGAAGAGGGCGGCGACCCGGTCCGGGCGGAGCCGGCCGTCCGCCCTGAGGTCCGCGTCCGACAGGACGTCGCGGGCCAGGTCGCCGAGGGGCCGGCCGGGGACCAGCGCGCGGGTGAGTTCCGGGCTGAAGACCTCCGGCGCGGGGCGCGGCGGCCCGAGGAGCGGCAGGCCGCGCGCGGCCTCCGCGAGCACCTGGGCGGGCCGCGGCGGTGTCGCGCCCCGGTCCGCGAGCGCGGTCGCCAGCCGGACCACAGAGGGGCGGCAGTACGGCAGCTGCGGGGCCGAACGGGCGAGCGGGGGCAGGGCACGCAGCCCCTGCGCGGGCAGCACGTACCGCAGTTCGGCGGCGAGGACCCGGCGGCCCCGGCCGTGCTCCCCGTCGTTGAGCAGCTCCGTCAGGCCGGCGGGCAGGCCGGCCCCGTGGCGGCGCAGGGACGACGCGTACTCGGCGGTGTAGAGCCGGCTCCGCAGCGCGCGCGGTACGGCGGCCAGCTGGTCCAGATAGCGGGGCACCCAGGACAGGCCCGCCGGAGCGCTCAGCGCGTCCACCACGCGCGGATGTCCGGCGAACAGCTCGTCGCCCCCGCTGCCGGCGACGATGGTGCGGCTGCCCGCCTCCTGGGCCGCGCTGCACAGGGCGTGCGTGAGCAGCAGCTCCGGGTCGGCGTGCGGCTGGCCGAGCTGCCCCAGCGGCCGCCACAGCCGGTCGGGGACGGTGTCCGGCCGCACCTCCACCCAGTGGTGGGTGGTCCGGGGCGTCCGGCCGGGCCGGGGCACCCCGGCGGGTCCCCTCGTGGCGGACGGCCATCCGCCGTGGAAGACGTGGAACGGCCGCCCCGAGGACGCCGCGACCCTCGCCAGCAGGTCGGCGCCGGGCCGGCCGGAGGTGATCACGGCGACCGGGTCCGCGGCGGGCAGGCTGAGCAACTGCTCGTGCAGCAGGGCCCGCAGCCGGGCGGCCGGCCGCCGCGTCAGGTCGGCGCGGGCCGGCTCGGTGTCCTCCTCGGTCCGCGTCCGCAGCCGCGGCCCGTCCGGCGAGACCAGCAGGGCGGCCCCCGGCGGCAGGACCTTCACACCCCGGAACATGGTGTGCTCGCCGAGCTGCGCGCCCGCCGCGAGGTAGGCGTCCAGCGCGTCCTCGTGCTCCACGACGTCCACCCCGGCCATGCCGAGCAGCGTGGGCAACTCCGTGGCGAACCGGACGCGTCGCTCGTCCGGCCGCCAGGTGTAGTAGAGGCGCCGTACGCCGGACCGGTCGGTACAGGCCACCAGCCTGCGCGGCCCCCGGCGGTCGGCGACGACGACCGCGAAGTCGCCGTCCAGCCCCCGCGCGAAGTCCGCGCCGAAGGCGAGGTACAGCGACCGCAGCAGACAGCGCAGCCCGGAGGAGGGACGGCCGTCCCCACCACGCCCGGCGAGCCTCGCCCGCAGCTCCGCGCTGTTGTGGATCCGCCCCTCGACCCACACGGCGACGTCGTCCGCCGCGGGGTCGGGCCGGCCGTCGGCGTGGGTGCTGAAGGATCCTCGGAGGCGATCGCCCCCCGCGATGCCGAGCTGGCTCATCGATGCTCCGGGAAGGTGGCTCGTACCAACGCCCGTCACTCTGGCACGACGCGTTCCCGAACCGTTCCCGCGCCGCTCCCGGCGGGCGCCGCGCGCCGTTCCACGACGACCGGTACGCCATCTGGTGCGTTCCCGGGAACGTGTGCTCGTATGTCACGCCAAGTGACCTGGAGCACAGCGCGGAAGAGGGGGTAACCGTGGAAGACGATGCCAGTCATGTCTCCGTACGACTGATCGGCTCTCTTGAATGCTGGTACGACGGGAAGCGGATCCGGCTCGGCGGTGCCATCCAGGAGCGGGTCCTGGTCATGCTGCTGCTCGAGGCGAACAGCGTGGTCTCCGTGTCCCGGCTGGTGGACGCCGCCTGGCACGACGACCCGCCGGCCACCGCCGCGCACCAGATCCGCAAGTCCGTGGCCGCGCTGCGCCGCTGCCTGCCGGGCGGCGACCGGCTCATCGTCACCGAGGGGACGGGGTACCGGGCCGTCGTCCGCCCCTCCCAGACCGACCTGGGACTCTTCCTCCAGGGCCTGCGCCGCGCCCAGGCCGCCCTGGCCGACGGGCGAGCCGAGCAGGCCGCCGAGGAGCTGACCGCGGCCCTGGCCCTGTGGCGCGGCCCGGTCATGGGAGGCGACGGCGGCCGGGCCGTCGCGGCCGCCTCGGCGGTCCTGGAGGAACGCCGGCTCACCGCCACCGAACAGCTCCTGGAGATCCGCCTGCGCCTCGGCCGGGCGGGCCAACTCATCGGCGACCTCAGGGAACTCGTCGCCGCCCATCCGCTGCGCGAGACGCTGCGCGGCCTGCTGATGCTCGCCCTCCACCAGTCGGGCCGGCAGGCCGAGGCGCTGGAGGAGTACGCGCACGCGCGCGCCCTGCTGGCCGAGGAACTCGGCGTCGATCCCGGGCCGCGCCTGACCGGGCTGTACGAGAACATCCTGCGGGGCGGCGGCGCCGAACTCGCGGCGTCCGGCCCCGTCCCGGCCGCCGCGCCCGCCGTCCGCGGCCCGGCCCCCGCCTGGGGGACGCTGTGCACCCTGCCCAACGACCTGACCGACTTCACCGGCCGCGACGCCGAACTCGCCTGGCTGCTGGAGCGGGGCGCGGCCGTGGGCCGGACGGCCGCCGCGGTCCTGGCCATCGAGGGCATGGGCGGTTCCGGCAAGACGGCGCTGGCCGTCCGCGCCGCGCACGCCCTGGCCGACCGCTACCCCGACGGCCAGCTCTACGTCGACCTGCGCGGCTTCAGCTGCGAGGAAGAGCCGTCCAGCCCCGGCACGGTGCTCGACTCCCTGCTGCGCATCCTCGGCGTCCCCGGCGAGCGGATACCGGACGGCCTGGACGAACGGGTCGCCCTGTGGCGGATGCTGCTCGCCGGGCGCGAGGTGCTCCTCGTCCTCGACAACGCCGCCGACGCCGCCCAGGTGCGCCCGCTGCTGCCCGCGTCGCAGGGCTGTCTGGCCCTGGTCACCAGCCGGGTCCTGATCCACCTCGACGGCGCCGAGTGGACCGCCGTCGGCGAGATGTCCCTGGAGGACGGCGTCGCCCTGCTCGCCGAGACCGTCGGCAAGGGCCGCACCACCGCCGAACCCGAGGCCACGGCCGCGCTGGCCGAGTTGTGCGGGCGGCTTCCGCTGGCGCTGCGCATCGCCGGGGCGCGGCTGCGGCGAAGACCGCTGTGGGCGGTGCGGGATCTGGTCGAGCGGCTGCGGGACGAGGACGCCCGGCTGGACGAGCTGACCGCGGGCGACCGCAGCGTGGCGGTGGTGCTCAGCCTGTCCTTCCGGGCCCTGGCTCCCGGCACCCGGCTCGCCTTCCAGACCCTGGGGCTGCACCCGGCGCGCGACTTCGACGTCCACTCGGCCGCCGCGCTGCTCGGGACGGGCCCCAGGCAGGCCGAGGCCGTGCTGGAACAGCTGGTGGACGCCCGTCTGCTCCAGCCGCACGACTGCGGCTTCTACGCCTTCCACGACCTGGTGCGCAGCTTCGCCCGCCGGATGGCCGGCGCCCCGGGCGGCATGGCCCCGGACGAGCGGCACGCCGCGCTGCGGCGTCTGGTCGGCTACTACTGCGTGGCCACGGACCAGGCCTGCGAAGTGCTGTTCCCCGGGCGGGTCCCGTTGCCCGCGGGCCCGTGGGAGGGGACGGACGCCCGCACGCCGGCGCTGCTGAACTGCGACCGCGCCCTGGCGTGGTTCGACCAGGAGCACCACGCCCTCCTGGAGACGGTCGCCGTCAGCCACCGGCTCGGCGCCCACCCCCAGACCGTCCACCTGGCGCGCAACACCAGCTTCTACCTCAACCTGCGCGGCAACTTCGCGGACTTCCACCGGATGGGGGCGCTCGCGCTCGCCTCGGCGCGCGTCCTGGCGGACCCGAGGGGCCTGCGGATCAGCCTGAGCAACCTCGCCGTCGCCGACTGGAAACTCGGCAGGTTCGGCGAGGGCATCCGGATGGCGCAGGAGGGGCTGGAGATCGCGCGGCGGATCGGGGACCCGGCCGGCGAGGGGTTCTGCCTCGATCTGCTCGGGTTGCTGCACAGCGCGCTCGGCCATCTCGCGCAGGCGCGCCGGAACCTCGAGCAGGGTATCCGGCTGCACCGCTCGACCGGCTACGACCGTCAGTTGGCGGAGGCGCTGAGCAACCTCAGCACGGTCCAGTCCTGGCAGGGCTGCCACGAGGAGGCGGCGGCGTCGGCCGAGGAGGCGATCCGGCTCAACCGGAAGCTGGACATCCCGGAGCACGAGGCCGTCGCGTACACCGACCTGGCCGTGGCCCGGATGGGCCTGGACGACCTGGCGGGCGCGCTGGACTGCCTGCGGCGCGCGCAGGAGCTGCTCGACGGATCCCGGATGCCGGAGAACGTCGCGCTGGTGCTGGCCCTCTCGGCCGCCGTCCGCCAGCGCTGCGGGGACGGGGAACGCGCCCGCCAGGACGCCGAACGGGCGCTGTCGCTGGTCGGGTGCAAGGCGACGGTGCTGCGGCAGGCCGCCGTGGAGAACATCGTGGGCCGGTTCCACCACCACCGCGGCGACCACCGGCGTGCCCGGGAACTGCACGAAAGGGCCTGTGAGCGCGCCCTCTCCATCGAGTACCGGATGGAGGCCGCCCGCGCCCTGCACGGGATGGCCGAGGCCGAGGAGGCCCTGGGCGATCCCGTGCGGGCGGCGCGGCGGCGTCGTCAGGCGGAGGAACTGTTCACCCTGATGGGCCTCACGCCGGACGGGACCCGGCGCGCGGAACCCGGCGGCTCAGTGCCCCACCAGCCCGGGCCCCTGGTCGCCGGCGACCACCCGGTGACCGGCGGCGCCGCCGGAGGGGTGCGGGGCGAGACCGTGGCCGGCGGCGAGGGGCGCGGCGAGGAAGAGACCGGCGAGAGCGAACGCCAAGGCGGTGAACCTGACCATGGGGTGCCTTCCTGACGGAAACGGTGAACGGAACCGACGCGTTCGATGCTGGCCAAGGGTGTTCCCGAGGCTGTTCCGCCGCGTTCCCGCGCACCGCCCGGCACGGTAAGGGGGCAGGTCGGGCGTCAGATCGCCTGCGGGAAATCGAAGAAGCGCTCCGCGTCGTACCGCTGCTTGACCCGCTGGAGCCGCGCCAGGTTCTCCCCGTAGTACGCCTGCCTCCAGTCGGCCAGCCGGGAGTCCATGAAGTTCTGGTAGCTGCGTCCCGACCACCAGCGGGACAGGGTGCCGAACGCCCCGTCGATCCAGGCACGGGCCGCCTGCGGTCCGTGCTCGGGGACGACCGGGTCCATGTCCGCCGAGTACCCGGCGTAGAAGCGGGACCCGCGGTGCACGAACGCCGTCGCGTCCGGGGCCACCCGGTTGCCCGCGCCGCCCAGCGCGATGAAGTTCAAATCCCGCCGCTGGCCCGCGAACGGACGGTCCGTCACCGCCGCCAGCAGTTCCTTCAGCCCCGCCGCGGGCACCACGGAGTCGAAGAACCCTCCGCGGCTGACCGAGAAGGCGTACCGCTCGATCTTCGCAGCCGGGTTGTGACCCACCAGATGGGCCTCGGCCGGGGTGAATCCGTCGCAGTCGAACCAGTCCATGATCGTGCCGCGGTAGTCGCGCACGGCCGACGACCACGACGCGGGCTCACGGCCCACCCGGTCCGTCAGTTCCCGCAACAGCCGCTCGCCAGCGTCCGGTTCGCCGTGCCAGACGCCCGCCACCGTGAGCTCCGGCGCCGATCCGCCGCCAGCGTCCTCGACCCCGATGTTGATCACCGAGGCCAGGTCGTCGGGCGCATCCGGGGCCCACCGCTGCCACGCGTCCACCACGGCTGTCGCGTCCTCCCACGGCCAGGTCAGCCGGTAGTCCAGCAGATCGCCCACGGGAACCGGCCGGAAGGCGAACGCCACGGCGATCCCGAAGTTGCCGCCGCCGCCTCCGCGCACCGCCCAGTACAGGTCCGGGTGATGGTGCTCGTCGCAGGTCACCGTCCGGCCGTCGGCCAGGACCAGCGTCGCGGAGAGCACGTGGTCGACGGTGAAGCCGTGCTTGCGGGTCTCCAGCCCGATACCGCCGCCGAGAGCCAGACCGCCCAGCGCCACCGTCGGGCACCAGCCGGTCGGCACCGCGAGCCCGTGCCGCAGTGTCGCGTCGTACAGGTCCACGAGCTGCACACCCGCCCCCGCGCGCACCACGTCACCGGCGACCTCGATCCGGTGCAGTCCCGACACGTCGATCACCATGCCGGCGCCGGTCGAGTAGCCGGCGAAGCTGTGGCCGCCGCTGCGGATCACGCACCGGATGCCGTGGGACCGCGCGAAGCCGACGGCCCCGGCGACGTCCTCGACACTCCGGCAGCGCACCACCGCCCGGGGGCGGATGTCGTCGAACTGCTTGAGCACGAGACCACGGGCCCCGTCGTATCCGTGATCGCCGGGGAGAAGGATTTCGCCTTCCATTCCGCGTCGCAGTGCGTCCCAATCGACATGTGCCGAATGCACGGCCCCACCCCTCGCTCGTCGGACGTCCGTCGAAGTGTCTCCAACATGGCAGCGTCCGAAGGGCTTGGAAAGCACGCGGTCAGGGATCTGTCAGAGCCGCGCCACCGGCCGTCGGCCGGCCTTAGCGTGCGACGGGTTCACCGATTTCGTGCCAGGGGAGGGGCCATGTCCGCAGTCGGCGTGGGAGCAGGACAGCGCCTCCCCGCCCCACCGCGCGTCCCGCTGGTGGGAGGGTGGCAGGCCCGCGGGCTCCGGATGCTCCAGGACCCGACCGAATACTTTCTGCGGCAGTACCGGAGATTCGGCGGGATAAGCGCCTGGGACGCCACCAGACCCCGACACGTCTTCGTCTTCTCCCCGGAATACCTCCGGCTGCTCTTCGCCGAACCGGAGGTGTTCGTCGTGGACGCCTTCCGGGAAGTCCGCATGCCGGCCGACTCCTCTTTCCTGCGGCTGAGCAACGGCCTGCTGCGGCTCAACGGGGACGCGCACCGCAGCCATCGCCGGGTCGTCCAGCACGGCCTGCACGCCCGCCGGGTCGTGCGCTACCGGGACACCATGGCGGAGCTGACCGAGCAGCTGCTCGCCGGCTGGCGCACCGGTCAGACGCGCCGGATCGACCAGGACATGGGACGGCTGGTCACCCGGACGGCGATGCGCACGATCCTCGGGGTGGACGCGCCCGCCGAGGCGGACCGCCTCCAGGGCCTCATCGACCGGCTCCTCGCCGTCGCCGCCTCGCCCGCCACCCTGCTGTTCCCTCACGACCTGCCCGGCACCACCTTCCGCACCGCGCTGCGCGTGTCCGAGCGGATCGAGGAGAGCCTGCGCGCGCTCATCGCCGAGAGGCGCACCGCGGCCGGCTCCGACGTCCTCTCCGAGATGATCGCGGCCCGCGACGAGAACGGCACGGCCCTGTCGGACGAGGAACTGGTCGCCGAGGCCTACACGTCCTTCTGCCACGACAGCAACATCTCCACCCTGACGTGGACCCTCTTCCTGCTCGACCGCCACCCCGACGTGCTGGACCGGCTCACCGCGGAACTGAGCGACACCCTCGGCGGCGCCGCGCCGACCGCCGACGACCTCGACCGGCTCGACTACCTCGACGCCGTGGTCAAGGAGGTCCTGCGGCTGCTGCCCCCGGCCCCCATGCTCCTCAGGTACACCGCCCGCGAGGCGGACCTCGGCCCCTACCGCCTGCCCTCCGGCGCCCTGCTCTTCTACAGCCCCTACGTCACGCACCGGCTGCCCGGACTCTACGACGACCCGCTGCGCTTCGACCCCGACCGGTGGCGGGACCTGAAGCCGACCGTCTACGAGTACCTGCCGTTCGGCGCCGGCGCCCACCACTGCCTCGGCAAGCACTTCGCCCTCCTGGAGATCAAGACCGTGCTCGCCCTCCTGCTCCAGCGGTTCCGCCCCGCGCTCGCCCCCGGCACACGTGTCGACCGCGCCATGCGGATCTCGTTCGTGCCCAAGCACGGCATGCCCATGGTGCTCCACCCCGTCGGCGCGCGCCCCGAGCCCGTCCCCGTACGCGGGAACATCACCGAGTCGGTGACGCTCGCATGAGCGCCGACGCCGCCGCGACCGTCACCGTGATCGGCGCCGGGCCGACCGGACTCGCCCTGGCCTGCGAACTGGCCGCCGCCGGCGTCCACTGCCGGGTGCTGGAGAAACGCCCCCGGCGCGTCGCCTGGTCGCGGGCGATGGGCCTGGAGCCGCGCACCCTGGAGATGTTCGACATGCGCGGCATGGCGGAGGCCTTCGTGGACCGCGGCCGCCCCTGGCGGCTCCAGCCGCTCGGCGACCGCACACACCACCTCGACTACGCACTGCTCGACACCTCCTTCCCCTACGTGCTGATCCTCTCCCAGCACCACACCGAGGAACTCCTGGAGAAGCGGGCCGTCGAACTCGGCGCGCAGATCGTCCGCGACGCCGAACTCACCGGCCTCACCCAGGACGACACCGGCGTCACCCTGGAGGTACAGGCACCCGGCGGTCGCCGGACCGAACGGGCCGCCTACGTGGTGGGCTGCGACGGCGTGCGCAGCGGCGTCCGCGAGCTGAGCGGCATCGGCTTCACCGGCCGCTCCTACCGCGAGTCGCTGGTGGTGGCCGACGTACGCCTCACCGCACCGCCCGCCCGCCTGGTGGACGCGCGGATCGCCCCCCGCGGCCTGGTCGCGGTCTTCCCACTGGACGACGGCGTCTTCCGGCTGGTCGTCCTCGACCGCGACCGGATGCGGCTGCCGCTCGAACAGCCGGTCACTCCCGATGAACTGACGGGCAGTGTGCTCGCCGTCCTCGGGGAGGACCTGGGCGTCGGCGAGGTGGTGTGGGCCTCCCGCTTCCGCAGCGACCAGCGCCTCGCCGACCGCTACCGCGCGGGCCGCGTCCTGCTCGCCGGAGACGCCGCCCATACCCATCTGCCCTCCGGCGGTCAGGGCCTCCAGATGGGCATCCAGGACGCCTTCAACCTCGGCTGGAAACTCGCCGCCGAGATCCAGGGCCGCGCCCCGGCCGGACTGCTGGACACCTACGAGGCCGAACGCGCCCCCGTCGCCCGGCGCGTGCTGCGCCAGACGGACCGCGCCTTCCGCTTCGAGACGTCGCGCTCGGCCCTCGCCAACGCCGCCCGCTGGGCCGGCATGCGCCTGATGCGCGTCCGCCCCCTGCAACGCCCCCTGATCGACGACCTCGCCGGACTGACCCTGCGCTACCGGCCCGCACCCGGGGCCCCGGCCGGCCGGCTGACCGGACGGCGTCTGCCGGACACACCCCTGTACGGCGCCGGGCCCTCCGTCACCCGTCTGTACGAGCAACTGCGCGACCAGCGCTTCCTCCTGGTCGACCAGAGCCCCGACGGCCGGGCCGCGGCCGTCGCCGAACACTGGGCCGGTCCCGTCCGCGCGGTACGCGCCCTGGCCGGCGGACGGCGCCGCTGGCCCACCGCACTGCTCCTGCGCCCGGACGGCCACGTGGCCTGGTCCGGCGACGGCGCCCGCCCCGAAGGCCTGCGCGACGCGCTGCACACCTGGGTGGGGAAGGCGCCACAGCGGCCCGCGCCCCGACTTCCCGAACGGACCATGGACGACGCGATGGAGGAAACAGCATGATCAGCCGGCGGAATGTGCTCCGGGCCGGAGCGGGACTGATGTCCGCGGGGGCCGTCGGACTGTCCCTCGCGCCGTCCTGGGCGGCCGAGACGGGCCGGGTGGCCCGGGTGCCGTGGAACCGGCTGGAGTGCAGACTGCGCGGCACTCTGGTGCTGCCCACCGATCCCGACTACCCGCGGGCCAGACACCTGGCCCTGCTCCAGTTCGACGCGGTCAGCCCGCAGGCCATCGCCTACTGCGCGACCGAGAACGACATCCGCGAGTGCGTCCTCTTCGCCCGCCGGTACGCCCTTCCGGTGACCCCGCGCAGCGGCGGCCACAACCTGGCGGGCTGGTCGACCACCACCGGCCTCGTCATCGACCTCTCCCGGATCGCCCATGTGACACCCGGCGCCGACACCGTCCGCGTCGGACCCGGCGCGCAGGCCGTGGACATCCTGGCAGCGCTCGCCCCGCACGGCATGCAGATCCCGGCCGGACTGTGCGCCACCGTCTGCCCCGGCGGGTTCGTCACCGGCGGCGGCATCGGCATGACCACACGGGCGGGCGGACTCGGCGCCGACCGGCTGGTGTCCGCGCGGGTCGTGCTCGCCGACGGGACGGTCGTGCACTGCTCGAAGGACCGCCACAGCGAACTGTTCTGGGCGCTGCGCGGAGGCGGCGGCGGGAACTTCGGCATCGTCAGCGAGTTCGAGATGCGCCCCACCCGCATCCAGCGGGTCGCCGGGTACAACCTCGCCTGGCCCTGGGACCGTGCCGCCGACGTCACCCGCGCCTGGCAGGAGTGGACGGCGAACGGTCCGGACGCCCTCGGCGGCACCCTGGACCTGCTCCTGACCGACGCCGCCGAGGGCGTCCGGCCGCTCGCCCTCGTCGGCGGCTTCCTGGCCGGTCCGCGCACCGAGCTGGAGACCCTGCTGGACCAGCTCTGCTCCCTCGTCGGGTCCGCCCCCACCTCCCGCGAGACCCGCGAACAGAGCTACCAGGCCGAGATGATGAGCCTGTGGGGCTGCTCGGGCACGGCCGCGGAATGCCACCTGGAGGGTGACAACCCCGCCGCCACCGTGCCACGGCACGAGGTGATCGTCGCCACCGGCCGCCTGCTGGCGGACCCCCTCGGCGCCACCGACACCGACGCAGCCCTCGCCGCGCTGGAGGGCGGCAGGCACGCGGGCCAGTTCCACAACCTGTCCATGTACGCGCTCGGCGGCGCCGCTGGCCGGGTGCGCCCCGACGAGACCGCCTTCGTGCACCGGTCGGCCCGGTTCTTCACCGGATACTCGGCCGGGTTCCTGCACGCCGAGGACTTCCAGGCCGGCCGTGCCGCGGCGGAGCGCTGGGTCGACGACGGCATGCTCGTCATCGACCCGCACCGCAGCGGGCCGGCCTACATCAACTTCCCCGACCTGAAGCTGCCGAACTGGCAGACGTCCTACTACGGCGCGAACTACCCGCGCCTGCGCAGGGTCAAGCGCCACTATGATCCCGATGCCTTCTTCCACCGGCCGCAGAGCATCGAACTGTGAGAGACCGGTGACCCGAAAGGAGAACACTGTGTCAACGAAGGCGCCGGGACCCGCACGACTCGGGCAGCGCGCGACCCTCTTAGTCCTGAGCATCACCCAGCTGATGGTGACCGTCGACGTCACCGTCGTGACCATCGCCTACCCGCACATCCAGGCCAGCCTGGACATCGACCCCGTCCAGCTCCAATGGGTGACCACCGCCTACACCGTCGCCTTCGGCGGCTTCCTGCTGCTCGCCGGACGCGCCGCGGACCTCCTCGGCAAGCGGCGGATCTTCCTGGCCGGCCTCACCCTGTTCACCCTGGCGTCGGCGCTGTGCGCGGCCGGGCAGAGCGGCTGGCAGCTGTTCGCCGCGCGCGGCCTCCAGGGCCTCGGCGCGGCACTGGTCGTCCCGTCCTCGCTCGCCCTGCTCACCACCACCTTCGCAGAGGGCCGCGAACGCAACCGCGCGATGGCGATCTGGGGGTCGGTCGCCTCACTGGGCGCCGTCACCGGCTACGCCCTCGGCGGAGTCGTCACTGACACACTCGGCTGGCGCTGGGCCTTCCTGCTGAACGTGCCGATCGGCGTGGTCTGCCTGGTGCTGACCCGCCGACTGGCGCCGGAACAGCGGCCGCCGGAGCGGCAGCGACTGGACCTCGCGGGCGCGGTCACCCTCACCGCCGGCATGATCCTCCTCATCCTGGCCGTCACCTCGGCGAAAGCCAACGGCACCGGGCCGGCGCTGCTCGTCGCGGCGGCGGGTGTGATCCTGCTGATCGTCTTCACGGTCGTGGAACGCCGCCAGAGCGCCCCGCTCGTCCGGCTCGGCATCTTCCGCAACCGCAACGTCGTCGCCGGCAACGTGATCAGCGTCATCAACGCGGCCTCGCCCGCGGCGGTCATCTTCTTCACCTCGCTCTACCTCCAGAACATCCTGGAGCTGAGCCCGTGGCAGGCCGGTCTGTCCTTCGCGCCGGTGACCGTGCTCAGCGCCGTACTGGCCCGGCAGACCGGCCCGTTGATGAACAAGGTCGGGCCGAAGGCCCTGCTGGTCGCGGGCGGGATCAGCGCGTCGATCGGCGCCCTGTGGCTCAGCCGCGCGCCGCTGGACGGCAGTTACGCCGTCGACGTGCTGCCCGGCATCATCCTCACCAGCCTCGGCTCGGTCACCGCCTTCGCCCCGTCCATGATCGTGTCGACCTCGGGGGTCGACCCGTCCGAACAGGGCCTGGCCTCCGGTCTGGTGAGCACCTCCCAGCAGGTGGGCATCACCCTCGGACTCGCGGCGTTCGTCACGGTCGCGGCCACCGTCACCGGCGACGGCCACACCGGGGGTGCCGACCTCCTGTCCGGCTACCACGCCGGATACCGGGGCGCGGTCGTCATGCCGCTGGTGTCCGTCGCCGTCGCGGCGCTGGCGGTCCGCATCCGGAAGCCGGCCGAGACCGCACCGGCCGAGCCCGAGGACATCGGCGAGGCGCAGGGGGCCTCCTCCTGACCCGAGGCGTCCTCCAGGCAACCGCCGGACCCGGTCCGGCGGTTCCTTCACGCCCGGGCGCCTGTCGGTCTTCTGTCGGAGTCGCGCCGCGGCGCACCGCCCGTTCCTAGGGTGCCGTACGAGGACGGCCGGAGGAACGGCCGCCGCGAGCGCCGGACGAAGGGCGGGGAACAGGGTGCGCACCACGATGTCGCGGGCTTGGACGGGGCTGCGCTCGCATCTGTCCGGCCGTCTCGTCCTGCCGCACGACGAGGGCTACCGGCAGGCCGCCCGCGTCGCCCTCGGTCAGTACGACCACATCCGCCCGGCGGCCGTCGCCCACTGCGCGACGGTGGACGACGTGCGCACCTGCCTGCTGTTCGCCCGTGAGCACGGCATCCACGCCACCCCGCGCAGCGGCGGCCACAGCCTGGCGGGCTGGTCGACCACCGAAGGACTGGTGGTCGACGTCTCGCGGATCGACCACGTGCGGATCGGCCCGGACACGGTGCGCGTCGGCCCGGGCCTCCAGGCCGTCGACGCCATCGCCGCACTCGCCCCGCACGGACTCCAGATCGCGGCCGGCTCCGACGCCTCGGTCGGCCTGGCCGGCTACTGCCTCGGCGGCGGGACCGGCTGGCAGACCCGCGCGTTCGGTCTCGGCAGCGACCGGATGGTCTCGGCCGAGGTGGTGCTCGCCGACGGCCGGATGCTGCGCTGCGACGCGGACACCCACCCGGACCTGTTCTGGGCGCTGCGCGGTGGCGGCGGGGGCAACTTCGGGATCGTCACCGAACTCGAGATACGCCCCAACCCGGTTCCCCGCGTCGTCTGTTACGAGCTGTCCTGGCCGTGGGAGCATGCCGCCGGGGTGGTCGAGGCCTGGCAGCGGTGGACCGTGCACGGACCGGACCGGCTGGCGTCCACGCTGGTGGCCCTGTCACTGGACGCGGGGGAGGGCGGGCCGCCGCAACTCCTGGTGCAGGGCGGGTATCTGGGGCCGGTCGGGGAGTTCGAGCGGGAGCTGGCCGCGCTGATCTCCGCGGCCGGACGGCCGCCCGCCTCGACGGCGTACGAGGAACTGCCGTACCGGGCGGCGATGATGCGGCAGTTCGGCTGCGAGGGCTGGACGACCGCACAGGCCCATCTGACCGGCCACAACCCGGAGGCGGCCATACCCCGGCACGCCTTCGCGCGGGACCGCAGCCGGATGCTCGTCGCCCCGCTGACCGGCGGCGCGGTGAGCGAGGCGCTGGAAGTCCTGGAGGAGGACAGCCCGCCGGGGTTCTTCCGGGCCCTCACCTTCCGGGCGCTGGGCGGCGCCGCCAACGTCCCCGCACCCGAGGACACCGCCTACCCGCACCGCGACGCCCTCTTCCACGCCGGGTACGCGGCGGGCTTCCTCGACTCCGCGAGCCCCGCCGAGACGACGGCCGCCGCACTCGCCTGGGTGCACCGCGGATTCGCCGTCATCGACCCGCATTCAAACGGCCATTCGTATGTGAATTTCCCCGACCCGGACCTGCCCGACCCGCACCGGAGCTACTACGGCTCGAATTACCCGCGGCTGCGCGACGTGCGACGCCGCTACGACCCGGAACGTTTCTTCCGGTATCCGCAGAGCATCGGCGACTGACGCCCGCCCGGCTGTGGCATGATCCCGGCATGATGTGGTGGCACGAAGTGAGGGCCCGGGAACCGGAGTTCGCGGCACGGGTCCGTCAGCGTTTCCAGAAGACCAAGCAGTGCACGCTCGCGACGATCAGAAAGAGCGGCGCCCCGCGGATCAGCGCCACCGAGCTGGATTTCGCCGAGGACGAACTCTGGCTCGGCTGCATCGCCGGCTCCGTGAAAGCCGAGGACCTGCGCCGCGATCCGCGACTGGCCCTGCACTGCGGCACCATCGACATCCCCGAAACCCACCAGGGCGCATGGGTCGGTGACGCCAAACTCGCCGGTGTCGCCCACGAGTTCACCGACCCCGGCCGGCCCGGCGGAAGTCACCGGTTCCGTATCGCCGTCACCGAGATCACGTATCTCACGATCGCCCCCACCGAGGACCATCTCGTCCTGGAGACCTGGCACCCGGACCGCGGACTGCGCCGCCGCCGAAGGTGATACGGAAAAGACCGACAGAATTCCGACCGATTCCTTGGAGCGGCAATTACCGCTGGCTAGATTGGATTTGAATCGGGCAACCCCCTTGCCTGCTGTTCCCGAGGAGGATCCTGCATGTCGCGGGAAGTCGCACAGGAGCTCTACCTTCGCTGGCTCCAGGACGTGTGGGGCGGGGACGCCCCGACCATCAGGAAATCGATCGAGGAACTCGTCACCCCTGATTTCGTCGGGCACTGGCCCGAGCGCGAGGTGAACGGCGCCGAGGAACTCACCGAATGGTGGACCAAGGGCGTCTCGTTCTTCGACGACCTGACGGCGACCCTCGTCCTGGGGCCCGTCATCGACGGCGACCTGATCGCGGCGCGCTGGCTCATGAGCGGCCGCTACGCCGGCGGTCTGCCCGACGTCGGCGCTCCCCTCGGCAAGCTCATACGGGTCTACCACACCGACATCCTGCGCCTGCGGGACGGCAAGGTCGCCGAACTGTGGGCCAACTCCGACCAGGTCGAGGGCCTCAAGCAGCTGGAGGCCGCCGGCTACAACGGCTGCCAGTGGTTCCTCCAGGAGAACGCGGCCGGGTCCTGATCCGGGCTTCCGGGGCCGGCGGTGGCGTTCCCGCGCCGCCTTCCGGTCCCCCCCCGGCTCCCACCCGCTCCACCGCCCGTGCCCGTCCGCAGCCCTGGGAGAGCGCATGCCCGCCAGTCTTCCCGAGGAAGTCACCCGCGTATTCGAGAAAGCGTTGTCCTGTGAACTGTCCACCATCGGAAAGAACGGCGGGCCGGTCACCTTCCCGGTGATGGCCATGTGGCGGCCGGAGAACACCGAGTTCCACCTCGTCACCGGGATCGGACTGCCGAAGAAGATCTACAACATGCGGCGGGACGAGCGGGTCTCCCTGCTCTTCTCCGAATTCGCCGGCAGCGGACTGCACGCGCCCCCGGAGGTCCTCGTGCAGGGCCGCGCGACGGTCGGCGAGGAAGTCCTGGGGGTGAGCGGACTGGAGGACTTCTGGGAGGAGTTCTTCCGGCGCAAGCCCTACGCCATCGAAGCCCTGGCGCTCAGCCCTGACGCCCACGCGTCGATCTCGCCGGCCTTCATGTGGCGCGTGCGGATCACGGTGACCCCCGAACGCGTCTTCACCCTGCGGCACGACCCGAACGGCGACCAGCGACTGGAGCGAGTCCGGTGAACCTGTGGGACGAGATCGACGGACACCTGCACCTCTTCGCCCGCCCGGTGCTGAGCTTCCGGGACCCGGACGGATTCCCCTTCAGCATCCGGACGTACGCCCGCCAGGAGCGCGCCCGCGACCTCTTCCACGTCCGGATGCCCGACGGCGTGCCCGCCGTCGCCGGACCGGCCTGGCTGCTCTGGCACACCCACGACGACAACTTCGACGTCCAGCACACCCTGGCCGTCAGCGGCGACCTGGTGAGCGAGGACGACGGCTGGGCTTTCCGCCCCGCCCGCGTGATCTCCCGGATGCACGGGGACGTGACCGAGGTGGAGCGGGCGGCCGCACGCTACCTCGCCGACCGGGGCCTGAGCGTGCCCGACGTCTTCCCCTGGCCCGCGCTCGAACCCATCGCGCGCAAGGTCCGACGGGACCTGTCCGGCGGCAGGCGGACCGGCGACGGCGACGAGGGCGGCGACGAGGACTGGGCCGGCTCCTACACCGAGGTGTCCCGGGCCCTGGAATCGACCCTCCACCACGGCTACTGGAAGGACCTCCCGCCGAACGCCCCGATCACCGAGGCGGCCGACCGGATGACCGACCTGCTCATCGGCCGGATCGGCGCCCGGCCCAGGGAGCGGGTGCTCGACCTCGGGTGCGGGATCGGCGCCCCCGGCATCCGGCTGGCCAAGGCGAGCGGGGCGGCCGTGGTCGGGGTGTCCATCACCGAGTCGGAGATCGAGCTCGCCAACGCCGCCGCGGCCGCCGAAGGCCTCGCCGACCGGGTCTCCTTCCGCTACGGCAACGTCATGGCGCTGCCCTTCCCCGACGACTCCTTCGACGCGGTCTGCTCGATGGAGTTCCTCTACCAGATACCGGACCGGCCGCTCGCGCTGCGCGAGATCAGCCGGGTGCTGAAACCCGGCGGACGCTTCGAGGGCTCCGACTTCTATCTCCGTGAGCCGGTGCCCCGGCACAAGGAACCGATCCTGGCCGACCTGCGCCGCATCGCCCTGGTGGAGACCCTCACCGACCTCGACGCCTACCTGGCGGAACTGAGGGCGGCCGGCATCGAACCGGCCGGCACCGAGGACATCAGCCCCCACGTCTGGCCCACCCGGGCCCGTTACGCCCGGCTGCTCAGGGCGTCGCGGGACGCCCTCGCCCCCGTCATGGGCGAGAAGGAACTCGACGAGGTCATCGCGGTCACCGAACAGGCCGACGATCTCCAGGAGATGGGATTCCTGCTGATATCCGGCCGCAAAGCCCGCTGATCCGGCGCGCAGTTGATGTTCTGCCGGGCGTGCCGGCTTTCTCGCCGGCTGCCCCGGGAGGGCCCGTCACTTCCGTGACGGGCCCTCCTTTCCATTTCCCGCGGATTATCGGTCGCCTTTCTGTCCGCGCTCCCCGCGGGCGCCGCTTTGCCCGCCACCATTCCAGGAGAAAGGCAACGGCCCCTTCGGGAACGGCCCGACATTTGGAGGCAGCGGATGACGGAACAGCAGTCTGTGGACCAGGATCTGGCCAATGAGGTCGCCAAGATCTCCAGCCTGATGGGGCCGTGGGCCGTCCGGGTCGCCTCGACCCTCCGGCTGCCGGACCACATCGCCGCCGGCACCACCAAGGTGTCCGAACTCGCCCAGCTCACCGGCAGCGACCCCGACGTCCTCGGCCGCCTGCTGCGCTACCTCTCCGTGCTCGGCGTCTTCCGCGAGGAGGCCCCCGGCGAGTACCAGGTGACCGAGCTGGGCGAGTTCTTCCGCGACGACCACCCCATGAAGCTGCGTCGCTTCCTCGACCAGAACGGCTTCGGAGCCAAGCTGGACGCCGTCACCGCCCGCCTGGAACAGGGCGTGCGCACCGGGAGGACCGTCTACGAGGACGTGTTCGGCCGGCGGTTCTGGGAGGACCAGGACGACTACCCCGACCCCGAGCTGTCCTTCAACACGCTCATGGCGGACCACACCCGCTGGTTCGGCCCCGACATCCGCGACTCCTTCGACTGGGGCGCGCACAAGCTCATCGTGGACGTCGGCGGCGGCACCGGAGCCGGCACCCTGCTGCACGAACTCCTCACGCACGTCCCCGACATGCGCGGCATCCTGGTCGAGGACCCGCGCGAGACCGCGATCTCGGCCGCCGGCTCCCTCGGCCCCATCGGCGACCGCTGCACCCTCGTCCAGCAGAGCCTGTTCGACCCCATGCCGCAGGGCGGCGACGTCTACGTCCTCACCAACATCCTGCGCAACTGGAACCAGCAGGACGCGATCCGCATCCTGCGCCGGTGCGCCGAGGCCGCCGGCCCCGACGGCGACGTCCTCGTCCTCGAACGCATCCTCTCCGCCGAGGACCAGCACCAGATCCACGTCGCCGACGCCAACCTGCGCATCCTGCTGCTGCTCGGCGGCAAGGAGCGCACCCTCGAGGAGTTCCGCGAGCTCGGGCGCGCGGCGGGCCTGGACCTGACCGCCACCACGCCCACCGGCTACTCCCACATGTACCTGATCCGGTACTCCGCTGCCGGCCGTGGCCACCAGGCGTGAGACCGCGGCGCGGCTCGCCGGCCGGGTCCTCCGGTACGCGAGCCGCCATCCGGGACTGCTCCCGCTGATCCGGCCCGGCGCGCTCGTCCGGCAGGTGAGCCGCGCCGTCCTCCGTGACGGACAACGACTGGAACGTTCCTGAGAGGTTGACGTGCTGACGTTCTCCGAACTGCTGCAGGAGCGGGCGCGCACCCGCCCGGCCGACGAGGCGTTCACCTTCCACCGGGCCGCCGGCGCCACCGGCGAGCCGGACGCACACCGGACGGACTACGCCGGACTCGACCGGGCGGCGCGCGCGGTCGCACAGCAGCTCGGGGACGCCCGCGGGGAACGGGCCCTGCTCCTCTACCCGCCCGGCCCCGAGTACGTCGCCGCCTTCTTCGGCTGCCTGTACGCCGGGGTGCTCGCGGTGCCCGTCTACCCGCCGGACCTCGCCCGCTGGGAGCGGTCGCTCGGCCGGATCCGCGCCATCGCCCGGGACTCCGGGGCCCGGCTGGCGCTGACCACCCGGGACCTCGTCGCCGACGTCCGCACGCTCAGCCGGGACTTCCCCGAGCTGCGGGAACTGTCCTGGCTGGGCACCGCCGACGCCGACGAGGCCGAAAACTCCCCGGACCTCTCCTGGACCCCGGTGGACGTACGGCCGGACGAGCCGGCGTTCCTCCAGTACACCTCGGGCTCCACCGCGGACCCCAAGGGCGTCGTCCTGACCCACGCCAACCTGCTCCACAACACCGCCGCCATCGCCGACGCCTTCGCCCTGCACGCGGGCAGCCGCGGAGCGATCTGGCTGCCGCCGTACCACGACATGGGACTCATCGGCGGCATCCTCGCTCCCGTCCGCTGCGGTTTCCCCGTCGGCCTCATGTCCCCGCAGGACTTCCTCCAGGACCCCGTCAGCTGGCTGAAGCTGATCTCCGACACCCAGGCCACGTGCAGCGGCGGTCCGAACTTCGCCTACGAGCTGTGCGTCCGCCGCACCACCCCCGAACAGCGCGCGCACCTGGACCTCAGCACCTGGGAACTCGCCTTCTGCGGCGCCGAACCCATCCGCCCCGGCACCATCGACGCCTTCCTCCGCGCCTTCGAACCGTCCGGCCTGCGCCGCAGCGCCTTCTACCCCTGCTACGGACTGGCCGAGAGCACCCTGATCGTGGCGGGCCCCGCCCAGGGCGCGAAGCGCTCCCCGGCCCTCTTCGACCGCGCCGCCCTGACCGGGAACGAGGCGGTCAGGGTTCAGCCGGAACCGATGGCGGCGAGCGGCCCCGGACCGCTCGAACTGGTCGGCGTCGGCGCCCCGGTGCCGGGACTCGACGTGGCCGTCGTGGACCCCGGGACCGGTGCCGCACTGCCGGACGGACGGGTGGGCGAGATCTGGGTGAGCGGCGACAGCGTCGCCCGCGGCTACTGGAACGCCCCCGAGGCAACCGAACGCACCTTCGGCGCCGCGCTGCCCGACCGGCCGGGTGTGCGCTGGCTGCGCACCGGCGACCTGGGCTTCCGCTCGGACGGGGAGCTGTTCGTCTCCGGCCGCCGCAAGGACGTCCTGATCGTGCGCGGGCGCAACCACTTCCCGCAGGAGGTCGAACAGAGCGCCGAGTCCGCCCACCCCGGGCTGCGTCCCGGTTGCAGCGCCGCCGTCCAGACCGCGGACGGCCGTGTCGTCCTGGTCGCCGAGGTCCGCCCGGCGGTCACCCCCGCAGACGCCCCGGCGCTCGTCGACGCCGTCCGCGCGGCCGTCACCGCCGCCTGCGGACTCGCCCTGGACGAGGTCGCCCTGGTGGAGCGCGGCTCGGTGCCCAAGACCTCCAGCGGAAAGATCCAGCGCAGCGCCACCCGGGAGGCCTACGAGCAAGGCACGCTGCCCCGGCTCCTGCCCGCGGCCGACCGCCCCCGCCCCGCCGAGGACGGCGTGCGGGGCCGGCTGACGGCGCTGATCACCGAACTCGGCGGGGTCGCACCCGCCGGGGACGCGGACGGCGGACTGGTCGAGCACGGGCTCGACTCGCTGGCCGTCGTCGCCTTCCGGCAACGGCTGGAGAGCGACCTCGGCGTACGCGTCCCGCTCGGCGACCTGATGGCCTGCACCAGCCTCAAGACCCTCGCGGACCGGGTGGAGAACGCCGAACGCACACCCGCGACGGACAGCGCGCCGCGCCCCGGCGACGCCACCGAGGCCGGGCGGCCCCCGTCCGCCGCCGTCACCCACGGCGAGCGCGCGCTCTGGCTGCTCGACCGGCTCCACCCCGGCGACCCCGCCCACACCATCGCCCGCGCCGTCCGGCTGCGCGGTCCGCTCGACCCGGAGGCCGTACGGCACGCCCTCCAGCGGCTGACCGACCGCCACGAGGCCCTGCGCACCGTGTTCGACACGGTCGACGGCGAACCGGTACGCGTCGTCCGCCCGCACCAGGACCTGGCCTGGACGACCGCTGCCGGCGGACCCGGGGAACAGGCCCGGTTCCTGCAGCGGCAGACCACGGCCCCCTTCGACCTGGCCCGCGGACCGCTGCTGCGCGCCGCCCTGTTCGAGGAGACGCCCGACAGCCGCGTCCTGCTGATCGCGGTGCACCACATCGTCGCCGACCACTGGTCGCTGAGCCTGCTCACCGACGAACTGGCGGAACTCCTGGCCGCCGCCCGCCACGGCCGGGAACCCGCCCTCGCCCCCGCCACCCCGCACAGCCGCCACACCGCGCACGAGCGGGACTACCTCGACAGCCCCGCCGCCGAGGACGACTGGGGCTACTGGCGGCGGCAGCTGGCCGGCACCCTGCCGGAACTGCGCTTCCCGGCCGAAGCCGCGCCCGAGGACCGCGCGGACGCCGACGGCAGGGCGGACACCGGCCCGGTGCACGAGGTGGAGCTGCCCGCGCGCCTCACCGCCGACATCGAGCGATGCGCCCGCGACCACGGAGCGACCGTCTTCGCCACCCTGCTCGCCGCCTTCTGCGCGCTCCTGCACCGCACCACCGGCATGGACGACCTCGTCGTCGGCACCCATGTCGCCGACCGCACCTGGCCGGGCGCCGACACGGCCGTCGGCTACAGCCTCAACACCGTCCCGCTGCGCGTCGGCCTCGCGGACGACCCCTCCTTCCGCACCCTGCTCCGGCGCACCGCGGGCGTGGTGACCGAGGCGCTGGAACACCACCGCTTCCCCTTCGGCCTGATGGTCGGACGCCTCGCCCCCGAGCGCAGGCCGGGCCGCACACCGCTGGTCCAGGTCTCCTTCGGGATGTACCGCGGCGGCAGCCGCGCCGGCGCCGACCTGGCCCCGGCAGCCCTCAACGTCCCCGGCCCGCTGACCCCGTGGGCGGATCACGACGCCGAGACGGTACCCGTGACGCCCGCGCCGGCGCCGTTCGGACTCTCCCTCACCATGGCCAAGGTCGGCGACCGCCTGCGCGGCACGTTCGCCTACGACCACACCCAGGTGACCCGCACGACCGTGGCGCGCCTCGCCGAACAGTTCACCCACCTGCTCCGGCACGCCGTGGCCGCCCCCGACTCCAGCACATCCGACCTGTCCCTTCTGGGTGGGGGGGAGAGTGGTGTGGTGGTGGCTGGTGGTCGGGGTGTGGTGGTGCCGGTGGGTGGGGTGTCGGTGCATGGGG
>NZ_JBFBEK010000034.1:0-90805 GCF_040683715.1 Streptomyces sp. NPDC093260 | reverse complement strand
GGCGTTGACTTTTGGCACGCTGTTGAGTTCTCAAGGAACGGACGCTTCCTTCGTACTCACCCTCTCGGGCTTTCCTCCGGGCGCTTCCCTTCGGTGTTCCAAACTCTACCAGGGTTTTCCGGTCTCTCTGACCACCGTCCCGCGGACATGCGGAAGATGATCCCGAGATAGGATCTGACAAGTTGGATGCCGCCGGGCGGGCACGCTGGTGAGCGTCACTCGTCCCCGACAGGAGCACGACTCTACAGCGCTCCGCCGAGTGGGTGCAAATCCGTTGGAAGGGTGGTCTAGACCACCAACGGGAGCTGTCGTAAGCTCTCGCCCGGAACCGGTACTTACCGTGACATACCCTGCTGCACAGCGCGCCGTCCGGGACAAGCAGTGACGGCTCATCGACTCTCCACCCCTGGGAGGCTTCCCATGACCACCGTGACGTCACCGCTCGCCGGACGCGCCATCGGACTCGCTGCCGTGCCGGACCCGGTCTTCTCCGGTGCCATGGTCGGCCCCGGCACGGCGATCGATCCCGTGCGTGAACCGTCCGAGGTGGTCTCTCCCGTGGACGGGGTCATCGTCTCGCTGCACCCGCACGCCTTCGTCGTCGTCGACGAGCAGGGCCACGGCGTGCTCACCCACCTCGGCATCGACACGGTTCAGCTCAACGGCGAGGGCTTCGAGCTGCTCGTGAACAAGGGCGACACGGTGACGCGCGGCCAGGCCGTGGTGCGCTGGAACCCCGCCGCCGTCGAGGCGGCCGGCAAGTCCCCCGTCTGCCCGGTCGTGGCCCTGGAGGCCACCGCCGAATCGCTCACCGATCTGCGCGACAGCGGCGAGCTGAAGACCGGCGACAGTCTCTTCTCCTGGAAGTGACTCCCCCGCCGTTCCGGATACGGCGACCAGAACAACCACCACAGCGGCCCAGCCGCCGCACTAATGGAGACGGGTGAGATGGAGACAACACTGCGAGGCGTCGGTGTGAGTCACGGGGTGGCCATCGGCGAGGTGCGGCACATGGGCACGGCGGTACTGGAGCCGCCCGCCAAGCAGATACCGGCTGACGACGCGGAGCGCGAACAGGGGCGCGCCCGTCAGGCCGTGGAGGCTGTGGCGGCCGACCTGACCGCGCGCGGCAATCTCGCGGGCGGCGAAGCCCAGGCGGTGCTCGAGGCGCAGGCCCTGATGGCGCTGGACCCCGAACTGATCGCGGACGTGGACCGGCGTATCGCCGTGGGCAGCACCGCCGAGCGCGCGGTCTACGACGCCTTCGCCGCCTACCGGGACCTGCTCGCCGGCGCCGGCGAGTACCTCGCGGGCCGGGTGGCCGACCTGGACGACGTACGCAACCGCATCGTGGCGCGTCTGCTCGGCGTGCCCATGCCGGGTGTGCCGGACAGCGACGAGCCCTACGTCCTGGTCGCCCGGGATCTCGCTCCCGCCGACACGGCGCTGCTGGACCCGCGGCTCGTCCTCGGCTTCGTCACCGAGGAGGGCGGCCCGACGAGCCACAGCGCCATCCTGGCGCGGGCGCTCGGCGTGCCGGCCGTCGTGGCTCTGCCCGGCGCCGGTGAACTGGCCGAGGGCACGGTGATCGCGGTGGACGGCAGCAGCGGCGAGATCTTCGTGAACCCCAGCGCCGAGAAGAAGGCGCAGCTGGAGGCCGCGGCCGCCGAGCGCGAGGCCGCACTGGCCGCCTCGACGGGGCCGGGCGTCACCTCCGACGGGCACAAGGTGCCGCTGCTCGCCAACATCGGCGGCCCCGCCGACGTGGCGGCGGCGGTCGAGGCCGGTGCCGAGGGTGTGGGCCTGTTCCGGACCGAGTTCCTCTTCCTGGACGACGACAAGAAGGCACCCTCGGAGGAGAAGCAGGTCGAGGCGTACCGGCAGGTGCTGGAGGCCTTCCCCGAGGGCCGGGTGGTCGTGCGGGTGCTGGACGCGGGTGCGGACAAACCGCTCGAGTTCCTGACCCCGGCCGACGAGCCGAACCCAGCCCTCGGTGTGCGCGGTCTGCGGACGCTGCTGGACCACCCGGAGGTGCTGCGCACGCAGCTGACGGCGCTCGCGAAGGCTGCCGAGGGGCTGCCGGTGCACCTGGAGGTCATGGCTCCGATGGTGGCGGACCGGGCGGACGCCAAGGCGTTCGCGGACGCCTGCCGTGCGGCGGGGCTGCGGGCGAAGTTCGGCGCGATGGTCGAGATCCCGTCGGCGGCGCTGCGGGCGCGCTCGGTGCTTCAGGAGGCCGAGTTCCTGTCGCTGGGGACCAATGACCTGGCGCAGTACACCTTCGCGGCCGACCGTCAGGTGGGTGCGGTGTCCCGGCTGCAGGACCCGTGGCAGCCCGCGCTGCTCGACCTGGTCGCGATGGCCGCCGACGCGGCCCAGGCCGAGGGCAAGAGCTGTGGTGTCTGTGGCGAGGCCGCCTCCGACCCGCTGCTCGCGTGTGTGCTGACCGGGCTGGGTGTCACCTCCCTGTCCATGGGTGCGGCGTCGCTTCCCTATGTCCGGGCGACTTTGGCGAAGTACACGCTCGCGCAGTGCGAGCGTGCCGCTGCGGCGGCCCGCGCCGCGGACAGCGCCGAAGAGGCGCGGCAGGCGGCTCAGGCGGTGCTGTCGGGCGAGTGATCCGGCCGTCGGCCGTTCTCCGGCCGGCCCGGGAGGGGCGCTTCACCTGCGGGTGGGGCGCCCCTCCTTGTGTTCCGGACCGGTATGGCCCGCGATGGGTTTCAGTGGCGATGCGGGGCTGTCGGTCCTTCGTCGCCGAGGTCGGGCGGCACGCAGTAGTCGACGCCGGATTCCGGGGCGACGAGGTCGCCGGATTCGATGTCGGTGCAGTATGCGTCGAAGACCTCGCCGGCGGTGAGGGGTTGCAGGCCGTCGCCGCGCAGACGCCAGCCGTAGATCCGGTCCGGAAGGCCCGGGGCGATGGTGCGCATGACGAGTCCGCCGGGACTGCGGGTGGCGATGCCGAGGGCGAGGACCGTGGTGAATTCGAGGGCCTCGGCCTCGTCCAGGCTGACGGCTCCGTCGTCCTCGTCGTCCGCGTGGAGGACGGCGGTGAGGGTTTCCGGTGCGGTCGAGGCGCTGCAGACCAGGTGTCGGTCGCCGGGCGGCGCGGTGTCGAGGATGCGGGCGACCAGTTCCGCGGCCCGGGCGAAGGCGGCGCGGCCGATGTCCTCGCCGCAGGAGGTGCAGGGGCCGAGCCGGGACAGCAGGGTGGAGGCGTACTCCCAGGTGGCCTGGCGGACGGCTTCGCCCACGAGGTCGGGGACGATGTCGGCCAGGGGCCTGCCGTCGTAGGGCAGGTTCGGTCCGGTGGCCGCGAGTTCGGCGGTGTAGCGGGTACGGCTCGCCGGGGCGTCGGGGTCGAGGCCGACGTCCGTGCAGTACGCGGCGTATTCCTCGGGGTCGAAGAGGGCGACGGTGGTGTGGCTGCCCTGCGCGGCCCTGGTTTTGAGGAGTTCCTCGACCTGTTGCAGGTAGGTGGTGTGGTCGTCGAAAGTGAAGCTGCGGTAGCGCCGCATGGCGCGGAAGTCCCGTTCGTCGGCGAGCAGGCCGATGGTGCCGGCGATCTCCCGGCGCAGGACGTGCCGCAGGGTGTGGTGGTCGGTGTGCGCCATGTACTTCCCCCGTGTTCGTTCGTCCCCTGTACGCAGGGACCGATCAAAGCTCACTCAGAGTAATCGAGGGCACTGACAACGCGGGGTGAGAGCCGGACGGCGGCGGACGGCGCTGGTCACGGGTGGGGGTGGGGCTGTCCGACGTGGCTGCGGACGGCCCCGGTCCTCGCCGAGTGTGACGGCGGGGCCGGGGCCGCCGGGGCTGACCGGGATGCGTCAGGCGCGCTTGCGGGCCAGGTCCTCGTAGAAGCGCAACATGGCGAGGTCGTCGATGGAGCCGGGGTTGACCGCCTTCTCCAGGGGGGTGCCCTGCAGGAGGCGCTTGACCGGGACCTCGATGCGCTTGCCGGTCAGGGTGTGCGGGATGCCCGGCACCGCGATGATCTCGTCGGGGACGTGACGGGGCGAGAGCTGCTCACGGATGGTGCGCCTGACGCGGTCCAGGAGGGCGTCGTCGAGCACGGCGCCGGGGGCGAGGTGCACGAAGAGGGGCATCCAGTAGCCGCCGTCGGGCTGTTCGACTCCGATGACGAGGGATTCCTTGATCTCCGGCAGCCGTTCGACGGCCTCGTAGATGTCTGCGGATCCCATGCGGACGCCCTGACGGTTCAGGGTGGAGTCGGAACGGCCGTGGATGATCACGGAGCCGCGTGAGGTGAGGGTGATCCAGTCGCCGTGCCGCCAGACGCCGGGGTACATGGCGAAGTAGCTGTCGTGGTAGCGGCTGTCGTCGGGGTCGTTCCAGAAGTGGATCGGCATGGACGGCATGGGGTTGACGACGACCAGCTCGCCGACCTCGTCGGTGAGCGGTGCGCCGCTCGGGTCCCAGGACTGGAGGTCGGTGCCGAGGCAGGGGGCCTGGAGTTCGCCGATGTACACCGGGAGGGTCGGCACGGCGCCGGCGAAGCAGGAGCAGACGTCGGTGCCGCCGCTGACGGAGGCGATCCACACGTCGTCGCCGACCTCGTCGTGCAGCCAGCGGAAGCCGTCGGGCGGGAGCGGCGAGCCCGTGGTGGCGACGCAGCGGACCGAGGAGAGGTCGAAGTCGCGGGCGGGGTGCACCTCCGCCTTGCGGCAGGCCATGACGTACGCGGCGGAGGTGCCGAAGAGGGTGGCTCCGGTGCGTTCGGCGACCCGCCACTGGGCGCCGGTGTCGGGGTGACCCGGGCTGCCGTCGTAGAGGACGATCGTCGTGCCGGTCAGCAGGCCGGAGACGAGGAAGTTCCACATCATCCAGCCGGTCGACGTGTACCAGAAGAAGCGGTCCTGCGGGCCGAGGTCGCAGTGCAGGCCGAGCTGCTTGAGGTGCTCGACGAGGATGCCGCCCTGGGACTGCACGATCGCCTTGGGCAGGCCGGTGGTGCCGGAGGAGTACAGGACCCACAGCGGGTGGTCGAACGGCACCTGCTCGAAGACGGGCGCCACGTCGGCGGAGGTCAGGGCGGACCACTCCAGGGCGCCCTCGGGGGCCGGGGTGCCGAGCAGGGGGATGTGGACGACGCCCCGCAGGGTGGGCAGTTCGCGGCGCAGTTCGGTGACGACGTCGCGGCGGTCGTGCTCCCTGCCGCCGTAGCGGTAACCGTCGACGGTGAACAGGACGACGGGTTCCACCTGCTGGAACCGGTCCAGGACGCTGCGGGCGCCGAAGTCGGGGGCGCAGGAGGTCCACACGCCGCCCACCGCGGCCGTGGCGAGGAGGGCGACGACGGCCTGGGGGACGTTCGGCAGGTAGCCGCTGACGCGGTCGCCGGGGCGTACGCCGAGGGCGCGCAGTTCGGCGGCCAGGGAACCGACCTGGCGGCGCAGTTCGGCCCAGGTCACGGGGCGCGGCTCGTGGGTCTCGTCGAGGTGGAGGAGGGCGGGCTCGTCCGGGCGGGTGTCGGCGGCGCGCAGCGCGTGCTCGGCGTAGTTCAGCCGCGCGCCGGGGAACCACTCGGCGCCGGGCATGGAGCGATCGCCCAGTACGCGCGCGTAGGGGGTGGAGAACCGTACGTCGAACCACTCCGTGACGGCTTTCCAGAAGGTGTCCAGCTGTTCGACGGACCAGTGGTGGAGGGCCGGGTAGCCGCCCTCGGCGGGCGCTCCGTGGTGCTCGGCCGCCCAGGTCTGGAACTCGGTGATCTGTGCGTCGGCGGTCCGCTGCGGGTCGGGCTGCCAGAGCGGCTGGGGGTTCTCGGTCGACATGGGCGGCTCCCGGACTGTGCGCGTCGTGTGCGTCGGTCCGCGCACGTGCTGGGGTGTGCGCGTGACGCGGCTGACACGGACGATGCCATGTGATCGACTTGCGCACCAGGGCTCGCCTCACACGGTGCGTGCCGTGAAGATGTCGTCCGAGCCTGGGTGAACGGCAGTTGAACGACGCCCTCACGGCGATCGGTCGATGGCAGGGTGAGCGGCATGGGAGCTCGTGACCTGGTGCGTTCGGTGAAGGCGGTCGGTTCGGCGGGGGCGGTCCGCACCGTACGCGCCGCCTTGCGCAGACGGCGCGTGGACGCCAAGGGGCTGCCGCCGCGCGGGGCCGAGCGCGCGCGGGTGCCCGGTGCGGTGGTGGACGCGGAGGCGCGGCCCGGGGGCGGCGTTCTGCGTTTCGGCCGGTCGCGGCTGTGGGTCCGGGTCGCCGTGAACGGCGCCGTCTTCTGGGGCTGGGACGGGGCGGGCCCCGAGCCGTCGTACGCGCTCGCCGGGCGTTGTCCGGAGCCGGATCCGCGGGCGGTGCTGGAGCCGGACAAGGACGGCGGCTGGCGGGTGGTGGCGGAGCGGGTCACGGTCGCCGTCTCGCGGCACGGCGCGATCCAGGTGTGCACGCCCGGCGGTGTGCCGCTGCGGCGGGACCTGCCGCCGCGGTGGTGGGAGCCGGTGGGCGGCGGCGCGGCGCGCTGGACGCAGCGCTCGGAGGTGGCGGCCGACGCCCGGTTCTTCGGCCTGGGCGGGCGGGCGCCCGGGCCGCGGCTGCGCGACGGCGCGCACCGGCTGTGGAACACCGATCCCGGTCGCCCGTTCGGCCCCGGTGACGGTCCGCTGTACATCACGATGCCTGTGCAGTGGGTCGTCGCCGACGCGGGCACGCATCTGGTGTTCCACGACAACTCCTTCGACGGCACGGTCACGCTGCGGGAGGGTGTGGAGGGCGCCGGTTCGGGTCATGACCGGGCGGGGACGAGCGAGCTGAGGATGGACGGCGGTCCGCTGCGCTGCTGGGTGGTCGTCGGCACTCCCGCGCGCGTGGCGCAGGTCTGGGCCTCGCTCACCGGGGCGGCGGCGGTGCCGCCCGCGTGGGCGCTCGGCCACCAGCACGCCCGCCGGGGTCTCGGCGACGAGCAGGAGGTGCGGCGGATCGTCGCGGGCTACCACGAGCACGGGTTGCCCCTGGACGCGGTGCACCTGGACGTCGACCACCACGACGCGCACCAGGTGTTCACGGTTGACCAGGACCGTTTCCCGAAGCTGCCGGTGCTGGCCGAGGAGCTGCGCCGGGACGGGATCCGGCTGGTGTCGATCGTCGATCCCGCGGTGCGGGCCGTGCCCGGGAACGCCGTGTTCGAGGCGGGATCGGCCGAGGACGCCTTCGTGCGGGACGCGTCGGGGAGTGTGGTGCGGGGCGTGGCGCGGCCCGGGGAGGTGGTCTTCCCGGACTTCACGCACGCGCGCGTGCGGGAGTGGTGGGGCGGGCTCTACGAGGAGCGGATCGCACAGGGGTTCTCGGGCTTCTGGCACGACATGAACGAGCCGACCTCGTTCGCCGCCTTCGGTGAGACGACGCTCCCCCGCTCGGCACGGCACGCGCTGGAGGGCCGGGGCGGCGACCATCGCGAGGCGCACAACGTGTACGCGCTGTGCATGGCGCGCGCCGGGTACGAGGGGGTGCGCGAACGGGTGCCCGAGGAGCGGCCGTTCGTCTTCTCCCGCTCGGGCTGGGCCGGAATGCAGCGGTACGGCGGTACGTGGTCGGGGCACGTGGCCACCGGCTGGCCGGGGCTGCGGGCTTCGCTGTCACTGGTGCTGGGTCTCGGTCTGTGCGGGGTGCCGTACTCGGGGCCGGACGTCGGCGGGTTCGACGGCTCTCCTTCGCCGGAGCTGTATCTGCGCTGGTTCCAGCTGGCCTCGTACCTGCCGCTGTTCCGGACCCACGCGAGTCTGCGGGCGGGTCGCCGGGAGCCGTGGGAGTTCGGGGCGCACGTGCTGCGGCACGCGCGCGTGGCGCTCGTCGAGCGCCGCCGCCTGCAGCCGTACTTCGTGACGCTGGCGCAGCTGGCCCGGCGCACGGGGGCGCCCTATGTGCGTCCGGTGTGGTGGGGGGCTCCGGAGGACCGTGCGCTGCGCGACTGCGAGGACGCGTTCCTGCTCGGCGATGCCCTGCTGGTGGCTCCGGTGCTCGACGCCGGGGCGGACCGGCGCGGGGTGCGGCTGCCGCGGGGCCGCTGGTACGACACGGCGACGGGGCGGGCGTACGAAGGGCCGGGGCGGGCGGTCGTGGACGCTCCGCTCGCGCGGATACCGGTGTTCGCGCGCGCGGGGGCGGTGATCCCCGTGCGCGGCGATCAGGGCGGGCTGGAGCTGGAGGTGTGGGCGCCGGCCGCGGGGCGTACCGGGGGCGGGCTGGTGGTGCCGGACCCCGGTGACGGCTGGGCGGAGGCGGAGGTGGAGCGCTACACGGTGCGGCTCCAGGACGGGCGGGCGGTGGTGGAGGGTGAGCGGGAGGGCGGTGCCAAGGCGCCCTCCCGGCCGGTGCGCGTGCGGGGGCTTGACGGGGACCGGGGTCAGATGTAGCGGCCCTCGAACCAGGCGCGTGCGGCGATGGTGTGCAGCGGGAAGGCCAGCTCCTCGGGCCTGCGCAGCAGGTGCCAGCCCTCGGTCTCGTCCGTCGCGGCGGACTGCGGCAGGGTGTCGGCCGGGCGTTCGGGGAGCAGGCCGAAGAGCAGCAGGTGGCCGTCGGGCGCGCTCATGGCGTCGATGAGCCGTACGTCGCGGGCGGCCGCGTCGATCCCGGTCTCCTCCTTGAGTTCGCGGACCACGGCGTGCCGCCAGTCCTCCCGGTCGTCGATGTAGCCGCCGGGCAGTGCGGTGCCTCCGCGCGCGGGAGCGATGGTGCGGGTGATCACGACCAGGGCGGTGCCTTTGGTGTCGTACACGGGCTGGAGGGCCACGGCGACCGGCAGCGGGTTGCGGTAGGTCGCCGTCCCGCAGGACGGGCAGGTGCGGGGCCAGCCGGTGACGCCCTCTGCGTAGGGCGCTCCGCAGCTCGAACAGTGCGAGCCTGGTGCGGAGTTGGCGGTCAGGTGCTGATTCTCGGACACGCGCGGACTGTATCCGATGAGACGACAAGCGTCTTGTCGCGGCCGGCTCGGCGACCGTCACCGCCGGGAGCCGGGTCCCGGCGGTGGACGCGGGCGTTGCCGGGGTGACACGGGTTGACGCTGTCGGTGTCCGGCGGAACACTTGACGTGACGGCCGGCGGGTCGCGCGGACGCGGCGCACTCCCGGTGCCTGGCCGCCCGTGCTCGCCGTGCGCGGGCCCTGTTCGCGTCGGGGTGGTCGTGCTCCTGGCCCATCGCGCGCAGATTCATGCGGTTGCGGACAAAATGACATCAGTGAGGGCTTCGGGGGCTCATCGCTCCCGGCCCTCGGCCGTGTCCGCGCACCCAGGGGCACGGCCGTACGACCCGCCGGACCCGCAGCCCGGGCCCGCACACCGTTTCCGCTGATCGGAAGGGCGCTCCCGGGCACCGGCCACGGCGCGGCCCTCCGACCCTCGCCAGCTAGGGGTAGCCATGACGGACAACGCCGAGAAGTACGTGGCCGCAATCGACCAGGGCACCACTTCGAGCCGCTGCATCGTCTTCGACCACAGCGGCTCCATCGTCGCGGTCGACCAGCGCGAGCACCGCCAGATCTTCCCCAAGCCCGGCTGGGTCGAGCACGACGCCACGGAGATCTGGTCCAAGACCCAGGCCGTGGTGGCGGGCGCGACGGCCAAGGCGGGGCTGCGCGCCGACCAGGTCAGCGCCCTCGGCATCACCAATCAGCGCGAGACGACGGTCCTGTGGGACCGTGCGACGGGCAAGCCCGTGCACAACGCGATCGTCTGGCAGGACACCCGCACCGCGGCGCTGTGCGACGAACTGGGCGGCACGGAGGGGCAGGATCGTTTCCGCGAGCAGACCGGCCTACCGCTCGCCAGCTACTTCTCCGGACCGAAAGCGGCGTGGCTGCTGGACCACGTGCCGGGCCTGCGCGACCGCGCCGAGCGTGGGGAGATCGCCTTCGGCACCATCGACTCCTGGCTCATCTGGAACCTGACCGGCGGCACCAACGGCGGCAGGCACGTCACCGACGTCACCAACGCCGGTCGCACCATGCTGATGAACCTGGAGACCCTCCAGTGGGACGAGTCCATCCTCTCCGCGATGAACATCCCGGAGGCGATCCTCCCCGAGATCCGGTCCTCCTCGGAGGTGTACGGCACCGCTGTGGGGCCGCTGGCCGGTGTGCCGGTGGCGTCGGCCCTGGGCGACCAGCAGGCGGCCGTGTTCGGGCAGGCCTGCTACGACATGGGGGACGCCAAGAACACCTACGGCACCGGCAGCTTCCTGTTGCTGAACACCGGCAACCGGCCCGTGCCGTCCAAGAACGGCCTGCTCACCACCATGGGCTACAAGATCGGTGAGGAGGCCCCGGTCTACTGTCTGGAGGGCGCGATCGCGATCACGGGCGCGCTGGTGCAGTGGTTCCGCGACCAGCTCGGCATCATCCGCACCGCCGACGAGATCGAGCCGCTGGCGGCGAGCGTCGCGGACAACGGCGGCGCGTACATCGTGCCCGCCTTCTCCGGCCTGTTCGCACCGTACTGGCGTTCGGACGCCCGGGGCGTGGTCACCGGGCTGACCCGGTACGTCACCAAGGCGCACCTGGCGCGGGCGGTGCTGGAGGCGACCAGCTGGCAGACGCGCGAGGTGGTGGACGCGATGTACCAGGACTCCGGGGTGGAACTGACCACCCTGAAGGTGGACGGCGGCATGACGAAGAACAACCTGCTCATGCAGCACCAGGCGGACGTGCTCGGCGTCCCGGTGATCCGTCCCGAGGTCTCCGAGACCACCTGTCTGGGCGCCGCCTACGCGGCCGGGCTCGCCACCGGGGTGTGGAACGACCTCGACGAGCTGAAGTCGCACTGGAAGAAGGACGCCGAGTGGACGCCGTCCATGGAGCCGGCCGTCCGCGACCGCGAGCACCACAACTGGCGCAAGGCCGTGGAGAAGAGCTTCGGCTGGCTGGAGGACGGCGAGGACTAGGGCGTCCCGTTCGGATCACGCCGGGCTCGTGGGTGCGCCGACGTGCCGTACGCGCGCGTGCCCGCGTGCCGTACGCGCGCGTGTCAGGTGGTGACCGCGCGCCGGCGGCGGCCCGCGGTGTACTTCATCGCGTGCTGCACCAGGCCGACGAGGATCTCCTTGACCGACTCCCGGTCGCGGGCGTCGCACAGCAGCAACGGCACCCCGTCGTCCAGATCGAGGGCCCGGCGGACGTCCTCGGCCGGGTAGCGAGCCGCGTCCTCGAAGCAGTTGACGCCGACGAGGAAGGGGATGTCGCGCCGCTCGAAGTAGTCGATGGCGGCGAAGCAGTCCTCCAGTCGGCGGGTGTCGGCCAGGACGACCGCGCCGAGGGCGCCCTCGGACAGCTCGTCCCACATGAACCAGAACCGCTCCTGACCGGGGGTGCCGAAGAGGTACAGCACCAGGTCCTCGCGCAGGGTGATGCGGCCGAAGTCCATGGCCACGGTGGTGGTGTGCTTGCCCTCCACGCCGCTGACGTCGTCGACCGGACGGCCCGCCTCGGTGAGCACCTCCTCGGTGCGCAGCGGTCTGATCTCGCTGACCGCGCCGACCAGGGTGGTCTTGCCCACGCCGAATCCGCCGGCCACCAGGACCTTGAGCGTGACGGGCTCGACCGGGGGCTTGCCGCGCTCAGTACGCCCGAAGATCATCGTTCACTTCTCCTGCTCGATGGGTCGGGCGGCGGTGGGCCGTAGCCTCCGCCGCCGGGGGTGACGACGACGAGCACGTCGCCGGGGCCGACGTCGGCCGAGCCGCTGGAGCCGAGAGGGACGACCGTGCCGTCGGCGCGTTCCACCCGGGCGGAGCCGAGTGCTCCCGGCCCGCCGCCCGCCATGCCGTACGGCGGGACCCTGCGGTGCTGGGACAGCGTGGAGACGGTCATGGGTTCCAGGAACCGGATGCGGCGCACCGCGCCGTCCCCGCCGGGCCAGCGTCCGGCACCACCGCTGCCGTGCCGGACGGCGAACTCCTCCAGCCGCACGGGCAGCCGCCATTCGAGGACTTCCGGGTCGGTGAGCCGGGAGTTGGTCATGTGGGTCTGCACGACGCTCGCGCCGGGGAAGCCGTCGCCGGCCCCGGAGCCGGAGGCGACGGTCTCGTAGTACTGGTGCCGCTCGTTGCCGAAGGCGACGTTGTTCATCGTCCCGGAGCCTTCCGCCTGCACGCCGAGCGCCGCGTAGAGGGCGCCGGTGACGGCCTGGGAGGTCTCCACGTTGCCCGCGACGACGGCGGCCGGCGGCTCGGGGCTCAGCATCGTGCCGGCCGGGACGACGATCTCCAGGGGGCGCAGACAGCCGTCGTTGAGCGGGATGTCGTCGGCGACCAGGGTGCGGAAGACGTACAGGACGGCGGCGTGGACGACGGAGCGGGGGGCGTTGAAGTTGGTGGGCAGCTGCGGTGAGGTACCGGTGAAGTCGATGACGGCCGACCGTCGCGCGCGGTCGACGGTGATCCGTACGCGGATGACGGCGCCCGAGTCGGTCTCGTAGGCGTACTCCCCGTCGGCCAGGGCGTCGATGACGCGGCGGACGGCCTCTTCGGCGTTGTCCTGGACGTGCCGCATGTAGGCCTGGACGACGTCGAGGCCGAACTCCTCGATCATGTGGCCGACTTCGTCGACGCCCTTCTGGTTGGCGGCGATCTGGGCGCGCAGGTCGGCCAGGTTGGTGTCCGGGGTGCGCGAGGGGTACGGCCCCGAGGTCAGCAGGCGGCGGGTCTCCGCCTCGCGCAGCCGGCCGTCCTCGGCGAGCAGCCAGGTGTCGAAGAGGATGCCCTCCTCGTCGATGGTGCGGCTGCCGGCGGGCATGGAGCCGGGGGCGATGCCGCCGATCTCGGCGTGGTGGCCGCGGGAGGCGACGTAGAACAGAATCCGGTCACCGTGCGTGTCCGCGTGGCCGAAGACCGGGGTGATGACGGTGACGTCGGGCAGGTGCGTGCCGCCGTGGTAAGGGTCGTTGACCGCGTAGGCGTCGCCCGGCCGCATCCCGGCGCCGCGCCGTCGTACGACCTCCTTGACGCCGGCGCCCATGGAGCCCAGGTGGACGGGGATGTGCGGGGCGTTGGCCACGAGGTTTCCGTCCGGGTCGAACAGGGCGCAGGAGAAGTCGAGGCGCTCCTTGATGTTGACCGACTGGGCCGTGGACTGCAGCCGTGCGCCCATCTGCTCGGCGATGGACATGAAGAGGTTGTTGAACACCTCAAGCAGGACCGGGTCGACTTCCGTGTCGAGATCGGAACTCTCCGTAATCGCCGTGCGTTCCACCACCAGATGCCCGCCGTCGGTGGCGGTGGCCCGCCAGCCGTCGTCGACGACGGTCGTCGCGCCGGACTCGGTGATGACCGCCGGGCCGGTGACGGCGCCGCCCGGGGGCAGGTCCTCGCGGTGGTGGAGGGATACGTCGCGCCAGGCGCCACCGGTGTGGAGCCGGACGGTGCGCGGTGCGGCGGGCCGTCCCGCGCGGGCGGGCCGGTACGGGGCGAGGGCGGAGAGATCGGGGGGTTCGGTGAGGCCGGTGGCTTCCACGGAGAGGGCTTCGACGACCACGGGACGGTCGAGGGTGAAGGAGTACGTGTGGCGATGAAGTTCTTCGAAGGCGCGCTTCATGGCGTCGGGCTCGGTGAGTCCGACGGTGAGGGCGGTGTCCGTGCCGTCGTAGCGCAGATGGGCGCGGCGGCTGACGCGGACGCTTTCCCCGGGGACGTCCTCGCCGCGCAGTTCGGCGCGGGCCGCCTCCTCGAGACGGCGGGCCGTCTCGAGGACGCCCGGCATGGCGGCGGGGTGCAGCGGTGCTTCGACGGACTGTTCACGCATGGCCGTGGTGTCGGCGAGGCCGATGCCGAGCGCGGACAGCAGGCCCGCCACGGGCGGGACGAGGACGGTGCGGATGCCGAGCGAGTCGGCGACCATGCAGGCGTGCTGTCCGCCCGCGCCGCCGAAGGTGGTGAGGGCGTAGCGGGTGACGTCGTGGCCCTTCTGCACGGAGATGCGTTTGACGGCGCCCGCGATGCCCGCGACGGCGATCCGCAGGTAGCCCTCGGCGACCTGCTCCGGGGTGCGGTCGTCGCCGGTCTGCTCGCGGATGTCGGAGGCGAGCGCGGTGAACCGGTCGCGGACGAGTTCCCGGTCGAGCGGCTGGTCGCCGTCGGGGCCGAAGACCTCGGGGAAGTGGACCGGCTGGATGCGTCCGAGCATGACGTTGGCGTCGGTGACGGTGAGCGGGCCGCCGCCCCGATAGCAGGCCGGTCCGGGGTCGGCGCCGGCCGAGTCGGGGCCCACCCGGTAGCGGGCGCCGTCGAAGTGCAGGACGGAGCCGCCGCCGGCGGCGACGGTGTGGATGTCGAGCATGGGGGCGCGCAGCCGGACGCCCGCGATCCGGGTGGTGAGGACGCGTTCGTAGGCGCCCGCGTAGTGGGAGACGTCGGTGGAGGTGCCGCCCATGTCGAAGCCGATGACCCGGTCGTACCCGGCGAGGCGGGACATGCGGGCCATGCCGACGATGCCGCCGGCCGGTCCGGAGAGGACCGCGTCCTTGCCGCGGAACCGCCCCGCCTCGGTGAGGCCGCCGTTGGACTGCATGAACATCAGCCGGACGCCGTGCAGGTCGTCGGCGACGTGCCGCACGTAGCGGCGCAGCACGGGCGAGAGGTAGGCGTCCACGACGGCGGTGTCCCCGCGCGGGACGAGTTTCATCAGGGGGCTGACCTCGCTGGAGAGCGAGATCTGCGGGAAGCCGATGCGCGCGGCCAGTTCGCCGACGGCACGTTCGTGGGCGGGGTGCAGGTGGCTGTGCAGGCAGACCACGGCGACGGCGCGGATCCCGTCGTCGTACGCCTTCCGGAGGGGGCCGGCCAGGGCATCCAGATCGGGGGCGCGCAGGACGGTGCCGTCGGCGGCGACGCGCTCGTCCACCTCGATGACACGTTCGTGCAGCAGTTCGGGCAGCTCGATGCGGCGGGCGAAGAGGTGCGGGCGGTTCTGGTAGGCGATGCGCAGGGCGTCGCCGAATCCTCGGGTGATGACGAGGAGGGTGCGCTCTCCGTGGCGCTCCAGCAGCGCGTTGGTGGCCACCGTGGTGCCCATGCGGACGGACTCCACGGGACCCGGGGTTTCGGCGAGGAGTTCGCGGACGCCGGCGACGGCCGCGTCGGCGTAGCGGGCCGGGTTGTCGGACAGGAGCTTGCGGGTGACCAGGCGGCCGTCCGGGCGCCGCGCGACGATGTCGGTGAAGGTGCCGCCCCGATCGACCCAGAACTGCCAGCCCGTCACGTCGCTACTCCGCTTCCACGCCGCTCACAGCGCCCGCAGGCCGTTGATCACGTCGCGCAGAATACTCTCGTCCGGCAGTTCGGCCGGCGGAACCGGACGGCTGACATGGACGTACTCCTCGTCCACGAGGTCGCCGACGAGGACCCGGACCACGCCGACGGGCAGGTCCAGTTCCGCGGCGAGTTCGGCGACCGACTGCGGGGTGTCGCGGCACAGCTCGACGATGTCCACGTGTTCCGGGGACAGCGTGTCGTCCGCCTCGGGGTCGTCGACGTGGGGCTCGGTGACGACGACCGCGATCAGGTCCATGCGGTGCTGGGCCCCGTGGCTGGTACGGCCCCGCGTCATGGCGTACGGGCGGACCACCGGTCCGGCGTCGTCGTCGAACCAGTGGCTTCCTGCCTGACCGTCTGCGCTCATGTCATCCCACTACCCGCCGGAGGGCAGATCGGTGCGCGGAGCCGCCGCCAGATGCACACCGACCCGCTTGACGAGAAGCGTCATCTCGTAGGCGACCTGGCCGACGTCGGAGTCGGCGTCCGACAGGACGGCCAGACAGCTGCCGTCGCCGGCGGCGGTCACGAACAGGAAGGCGCCGTCCAGTTCGACGACCGTCTGCCGGACGTTGCCCGCCTCGAAGTGCCGGCCCACGCCCTTGGCGAGGCTGTGGAAGCCGGAGGCGACGGCGGCGAGGTGCTCGCTGTCCTCCCTGGTCAGGTCCTTGGACACCCCGGTCGGCAGGCCGTCCCCGGAGAGCACGAGGGCCTTGCGGATGCTTCCGACCCGCTCCACGAGGTCGTCGAGGAGCCAGTTGAGCTGCCTCTTGTCGGTCGCGCTGTGGCCGGTGGCCTTCGGTGCGGTCATCGACCGTCCCCCTCTGTCGTTCCTGGTGCTGTACTGCCGTCGCGGGCGTCGTCGCCCGCGGCGTTCTCCTCGCGGCCGCGCTGCCAGCCGCGCTGGAGCGAGGCCATCCGGCTGCGTACCTCGTCGGCGTCGCGCTCGACGGGGTCCGCCCGGTCCTCGGTGCGCCGCTGGGGCGCCCGCTTGAGCTGCGGGGCGATGCTCGCCTGTCGTACGCGGCGGGGCAGCCCTCCGGTATCAGGCTCCGGCGCCACGGAGCCCGCGGAGGGCGCGGCCGGGTCGGTGCCGGCGTCGTCCGTGCGGCCGGCGCCGAGGGCGGGCCGGCGGGTGCGCTGCGGCAGGGCGGGAGGCTGCTCCGTGCCGTCGCCCTGGGACGGGGCCGGGGCGCCGGTCGGCTCGGGGCGGTCCGCCGGGGCGGCGGGCTTCCCCAGGGGGCTCTCGCCGCGGCGGCGGGACGGCAGCGGGGTCAGCGGCTGTCCCTCGGCTCCGGAGCCGCCCTTGCCCTCGTTCCGGTCGCGGCGGGAGCGCTGGTCGGTGACCGGGCGCCCGTGGGAGCTGACCAGCTTGGGCGTCCGGCGCTGGGGCAGCGGCACCAGCCGGTCGCCGTCGCTCTCCTTGTCGCCGCCCGTGCGGGCGGAGGCGTCGCGCAGGCCGGGGTGCTGCCGGTGCCCGGCGAGATCGCGGGGCGTCGTCCCGTCCGACCGCGGCCGGGGCACGGAGCGGCGGGGGCGGAACAGACCGCCGTCGCCGTCCTCGTCGTCCAGGACGTCCGCGAACTCTTCGATGGCGTCCAGGCCGACCGGTGCCTCCAGTTCCACCGGCCCGTCCAGGACCGAGACCGGCAGACCCGGTAGCTGCACGGCCGCCTCCGGGAGGGCGCCGCCGCGGCCGTCGTCCCGCCCGGTGCGCTCCGGGGACCGCTGCCGGTCCAGCCGGAAACCGACGCCGTTGGTGTCGGGTACGTCGTCGGTGAGCAGCGCGTCGGGCAGGAAGACGACCGCGGTGGTGCCGCCGTAGGGGGACGGCTGGAGGCAGACGCGGACGTTCTGCCGCTGGGCGAGCCGGCTGATCACGAACAGTCCGAGCCGGTCGGTGTCGGAGAGTTCGAACTCGGGTGTCTCGGCGAGCCGCAGATTGGCGTCCAGCAGTGCTTCGGCGGACATGCCGAGGCCTCGGTCGTGAATCTCCAGGGTGAAGCCGTTGGCGACGCGTTCGCCGATGACCTGCACGGCGGTGTGCGGCGGGGAGAACACCGTGGCGTTCTCCAGGAGTTCGGCGACCAGGTGCGTGATGTCGGCGACGGCGGGACCGGTCAGGGCCACGCGCGGCAGCCGGCGTACCTCCACGCGCTCGTAGTCCTCGACCTCGGCGACGGCCGCGCGGACGACGTCCATCAGCTGCACGGGTTTGCGCCACTGCCGGGACGGGGCGGCGCCGGAGAGGATCACCAGGCCCTCGGCGTGCCGGCGCATACGGGTGGTCAGGTGGTCGAGGCGGAACAGGTCGGCGAGTTCCTCGGTGTCCTCGGTCCGGCGTTCCATGGTGTCGAGGAGGGTGAGTTGCTTGTGCAGCAGGACCTGGCTGCGGCGGGCGAGGTTGACGAACACCTCGGAGACGCCGGCCCGGAGTTCGGCCTGTTTCACGGCGGCCTCGACGGCGGCGCGTTGCAAGGTGTTGAGGGCCTGGCCGACCTCGCCGATCTCGTTCTTGTCGTATTCGAGGCGGGGCACCTCGGTCTCCACGTCGACCTGTTCGCCGGCTGAGAGGCGGCGCATCACGCTCGGCAGGCGGACGCCGGACGCCTCGTGCGCCTCGGTGCGCAGTTGGCGCAGGTCGCGGATGAGGCCGCGGCCGATGCGCACGGACAGGAAGAGGGAGACGACGACGGCGATCAGACCGAGGACGCCGGTGACGGCGGCCCGCAGGATGACGCTCATCGCGACCGGGCGGACGCGGTCCTGATAGCGGTCGTCGGCCTGGTCGTCGAGGGTGCGCAGACGATCGAGGGCGGCGCCGGCGGCGGCGTCCCAGCTCTGCGCGGTCACCCCCCGGGGCATGCCCGAGCCGGTCGCGGCAGCGGCCTGTTCGGCCGCCCGCAGCGGGGCCGAGGCGGCGTTGCTCCAGAACCGCTGGTAGGGGCCGCGTTCGCCGGCGGGCAGCAGCGGCAGGCTCATGTCGTACAACAGGGTTCGCTCGGCGGCCAGTTCCGAGATGGCGCGGGTCTCGTCACGGGTGAGGGTGCCGACGACCAGCGAGGAGCCGAGCAGCGCGTCCTCACGGGAGAGGAGTTCGCGGGCGCGGGCGAGGTTGACCAGGGCGCGGTACTGCTTGTCCAGGGTGACGTCGTCGACGACGTGGAGGTCGGCGAGCAGCGCGTAGCAGGGGTCGACCAGGCGGTTGTAGAGGTCGAGCGCCTGGGTGCGGTGGAGGGTCCGGTCCTCGACGCCGCGCCGCAGGGAGGACAGGCCGTCGAAAGCGTCCAGCGCCGCGGTCAGCCGTTCCGCGGAGCCGGGGCCCAGGGCGTCGCGGACGTCGGAGTTCCGGGCGTTGCCGCGCAGTTCGGCGACGGCCTCGTCGGTGGCGGTACGGCTGCGGCGCAGCGCGGCGAGGCCGTCGAAGGCGCGCGGGTCGGCGAGGTGGACGAGGGTCTGGCGGCGTTCCTGCTGGAGCGCCCGGACGGCGTCCTCGGCGGGATAGGCGATCTCCTCCACCACGGAGGAGGTGTCGAACATCCGGGTCGCCTGTCGTCCCGTGAGGACGGTGGCGAAAGCCCAGATCGCGGTCAGGGACAGCAGCGGCACGAGAAGCAGCGCCACGATCTTCCGGCGGATGGAATTCCCGCGAAAGCGCATGGCCTCCCCCAGCTCGACCCCCACCGGCCGGGGGTACACCTGTGCGTCAACAAACGGCGCGAGCCTACTACCGACGCACAGGTATCTCGAAGGCACGAACGGAAGCCGAACTTCCGCACCAGCGGCGACAGATGGCGAGTTGTCCGGGCATGGCGGGAGATGGCTGGCCGGAATGCGAAGGTGAGGGGCGCGCTGGTCCGGGCCGGCCGAGCTGTTCCGTTGGCCGATATTTTTCGTCTGCCGGGAATCTTCACCGCGTCCCGCTCGTCCTTACACATGGGGCATGGGGGCGGAACGAGTCACTGGAGCCGCGTCCCGCGCCCGGGCGGCGTAGAACAGCGCAAGCCGGGCAGCCCACTGGGGAGCCGGTTCTTCGGACACCGGGGCGAGCGGTCTGCTGGCGGTGGGGAGTGACACGTTGATGGACACGGTGGAGCGGCGCGAGAGGGCCGCCGGCAGGGGTGGGGCGTGGCCCGCGTCGGACCGGCGGGCGGTGGATCACGACATTCCGGCGGCCAGGACCGGCAGGGATCCCGTACGCGGCGGCGACCGGCCCGCGTACGCGGAGGACCCCGCCGCGCAGCCCGCCTACCGGCCGCTGTGGGTGGAGGAGCCGGCGCGGCGGCGCAGGCTGCCGGACCCCGTGCGCGAGGCGGCGGTGCGGGCGGTGCTGATCATCGCCGTCACGCTGATCCAGGCCGTGGTGGCGTTCCTGTGCACGATGGCCGGGTCCTGGCTGGCCTTCCCGATGGTCATCAGCAGTGTGGCCAGCACGGTGGTCGCCACCTGGGCGGCGCTCGACGTGTGGGTGACCCGCCAGGTGTGGAACCAGCGCAACGGCGTGGTCTCGGCGCCCAACAGCACGGCGCGCGCCCTCAGGCGCGAGCGGCGCCGGGCCCGGCGGGAGGCACGGGCGGCCGAGCGGACGCAGAAGCGAATACGCCGCCGGGGCGGCGCTGGGCAGCTCTCGCACCCCTAGAGCCTCTCGTCTGGGTCATGCCGGGTCGCGAGCCTGGCCGTGGCACCGTTCCCCCAAGCTCTTCGAGCAGGGGACCCCACGCCGCGTCGTCGACGGTCGCCATGGCTCCGCCATGCCGCCCTCCTCCGCCCTGCGACGCTCTTCCACTGCCTGAAACGGCGTGGCAGGCGCACCCCTCACCAGACCCCGCTCCCTGATCCGGCCTGATCCAGACGAAAGACCCGAGGGTCTGTCTGACACCCGTGGAGGCTGTCCCGCTCCCCCCTCCTCGGTCACGGAGCGCTCGGTGCGGGCTTCCTGAACATGCGGGTCGCGGTGATCTCGCTGTGCACGGCCTCGCCGGCCGGGTTCTCCTGCGGCAGACCCGGCCTCAGGTGCTCCTCCACGCTGATGTACTTCAGCCCGGCCCGCAGGTCGGCGTCGTTGCGCAGCCGGATGACCAGCGGGAACTCGGCCAGCGCCGTCGTGTCGAACAGGCCGGTGGTGTAGAGGAGCTGGACCCCGAGCGCGTCGGACACGGCCCGCTGGAGTTCCAGCAGATAGGTGGCGTTGGCGCGGCCGATGGGGTTGTCCAGGAACAGCGTGCCGGCGTGGCGGTGCTTGTCGTGGCCGCGGTCGTTGCTCCGCAGGGCGGCCATGGTGCAGTACAGGGCGATGGCCGCGGTGAGCAGCTGGCCACCGGAGAAGACGTCGCCCATCTGACCGACCGGGACGCGTTCGGCGCGCAGCACCGCGTCCGGCTTGAGGATCTCCACGGCGACGCCCTTCGGCTGGAGCGCGGCGGCCACACCGCGCAGCAGCAGGGACATGCCGTCGCGGCGCAGGTCGGAGTTCTTCTTCACGGCCGCCCGGGTCGCCTCGTCGATGACCTCGCCGAGGCGCTCGGTGAGAGTCGCCTGGTCGGGCTCCTCGAAGCGGATGCGCAGGAACTCCTGCCCGGACCACTCGCCGAGGCCTTCCGGCAGCCGGGACAGGCGCTGGGCGGACCTGAGCGTGGCGAGGGCGGACTCGACCAGGCCGCGCAGCCGGTCCACGATCGAGTCGCGGTTGCGTTCCAGCTGGGCCAGTTCGTCGGTGAGGACGCGCAGCCGGGGCGCGAAGGCCTCGGCCCACTTCTGCGCGTGCTCGGGCAGGGCCGAGGCGGGCAGTTCGCGGATCTGCTGCCGGGCTGGGGTGCGCACCTGCTCGTACCGGGTGGAGTTGGCGTGCCGGACGAGGACGTCGCTCGCCTCGCGTACGGCGGCCTCGGCGGCGGACAGGTCGGCGGCGCAGCCGCGCAGCGACCGGCGGGCCTCGGCGGCGGCCTGCCGGGCCGCCTCGGGGCTGCCCGGGTACGGCTCCGGCGCCTCCTGCTCGTCCTCCGCGGTGTGCTCGCGCAGCAGATCGCGCAGCATGGCGGCGATCTCGTCGAAGCCGCCCGCGGCGTCCTCGGCGGCGCGGTGGGCCTCCAGCAGCTCGGTGTGCGCGTCGCGGGCCTGGGCCAACGCCTCGGTGCGGGAGGCGAGTTCGGCGGTGGCCGTGCGCAGCAGCGCCTGGGCGTGCTCGGCGTCGCGCGGGAGCAGTTCCTCGGGCAGCTCGGTGTGCCTCTCGCCGTCCTCGGGGGCGAGGCGTTCGGCCTCGCCGCGCAGCCGGCCGAGCTGTTCGCTCGCGGAGGACATGCGGGTCTCCAGGAGCTGCACCAGTTCGTCGGCCCGGGCCGCGGCGGCCTGCCGGGAGGGCCCGTCGGAGCCGTCGGGCGACTGGAGGAGCTGTGCGGCGCGGGTGCGGACCTTGTTGCTGAGCCGGTCGAGTTCGGCGCGGGCCGCGCTCTCGTCGCTCTCCGCGCGCGCCTGCTCGGCGCGCAGATCGGCGCCGACGCCGACCTTCTCGTAGACCTGGGAGGCGGCACGGTAGGCCTCGCGCAGGGCGGGCAGGGACGCCTTCAGCTCGTCCCCGTCGGTCTCGGGCAGGTCGTCGGGGGCGCCGGCGATCTCGGAGCGCTCCGCGCGCAGCGCGCGGGCGGTGCGGCGCGCGTCGTCCGCGGCGCGCTGGGCGGCACGCCGGTCCTCGTCGGCGGCGCGGGCGCGGTCCAGGCAGGCCTGGGCGCGGGCCTCCGACTCGGCGGCCTCGTCGGCGAGTTCGCGGAGCCTGGCCTGCCAGCCGGCGCGCTCACGCAGCCGGAAGGCGAGTCCGGCGAGGGCGTCGGCGGCGCGGCGCGCCTTCTGTGCCGCCTCCTGGCGCTCGTCACGCAGTTGCGCCGCCTCGGCGGCGGCCTCCTCGGCCTCCGCGCGTGCGGTGCGGGCCTCGGCCAGTTCGGCCTCGGTCTCCTCGGCGAAGGCGCGGGCCTCGTGGGCGGCGCGGGCCAGTTCGCTCAGGCGTCCGGCGGGGCAGCCGGTGCGCCATGAGGCGAGCCGGGCGGCCAGTTCGCGGTCCTTGCCGAGCCGGGCGGCGAGGCGGCGGATCTCCTCGTCCCGCTCGGTCGCCCGCGCGCGCAGCGCCTGCCGTTCCTCGTCGGCGGCGTGCTCGTCGTGCATGGCCGGGTTCGGGGTGACGAGGAAGATCGCGCCCTCGGTGAGGTCCTCGGCCGGAGTGGGGGCGAGCAGGGCGGCGGCGGTGCCGACGGCCACGGCGGACCGCGGCAGCAGGGCGGCGTCGGCGAGGGCTTCGCGGGCCCGCGCGTGGGTGTCGGGGTCGGTGATGATGACGCCGTCGACGAGTTCGGGGCGGGCGGCCAGCACGCGCGCGTGGTCGGCGGGGTCGACTGCTTGGGCGAGGTAGCGCCAGCCGGGCAGTGCGGGAATGCCGTGCTCGCCGAGGAACTCGACGGTGGCCAGGACGTCCGGCCCGGGCGGGAGCAGTCCCCCGTCGCCCAGCGCGCCGAGGATGCGGGCGTCGTCGGCGGCGGCGGTCCGCAGTTCGAACAGGTGCCGTTCGGCGGAGGAGACGGCGGTGTCGAGGAGTTCGCGCAGTTCGTCGGCGAAGCGGTCCAGGTCCTCCACCGTGAGAGGGCCGTCGGCGAGGGGGCGCGGCGCGCGGCCGGCCGGTGCGGTGCTCGGCCGGCCCGCGGCCGTGGAGTCGTTCCCGGCGTTTTCGGCCGCGGGCACGGCCGCGGCGCCGTCCGCGCGGCCGTGCGGCGTGGCGTCCGCGCCCTCCGCCCGTGCACCCGTCCCCGTCGCCCCGGTGGCCGCTGCCCGCGCGGGGCCGCTCAGCGGGCCCTCGACCGCCGTGCGGGGGCCAGGGACTCCGGCCCGTCCGGCGGGGGCGGCGGCCGGCAGGCTCAGCAGTTCGGCGAGCCGCTCCTCGGCGGCCAGGGCCTTGGCGATGCGGTGCTCGGCCTCGTAGGCCCGCTGTGCCGCGGTCGCCGCGTCGGCCGCGCGGGCGGCGGTGAGTTCGGCGCGGGACTCGGCCGAGGCGGCTCCACGGGCGTTCTCGGTTGCTGTGCGGGACGTCTCGCGGGCTTGGTCCCAGGCGGCGACGGCGGTCTTCTCGGCGTCGCTGGCGGCGAGAGCCGCGCGCGCCGGGTCGGCGTCGGGGGTGCTGTCGTCCAGCCAGCCGGCCCGGACGGCCTCGGCGGTCTCCTGCTCGACCTCCGCCAGCCGCTGGCGCAGATGGCCCGCCTCGCTGCGGGCGCGCTGGGCCTCCGTGGCGGCGGCGGTGGCGTCCCGGTGGGCGGTCTCCCCGGCCTCCTGGAGCTGCGCGGAGCGCTCCTCTCCCTCGTTGGCGAGGGTCTCGGCGCTCTCCGCCGCCGCGTGCAGGGCCCGTACGAGGTCGACGGCGGCCTTGGCGCGGGCGGCGAGCGCGGGCGCGGCGTCCCGTTCGGCCTCCTGGATCGCGGCGGAGACGCGGGCCACGCGGTCCGCGGCGGCGCGGTGGCGCAGTACGGCCTCGGCGGCCTGCCAGGCGGAGTGCAGGGTGCGCGCGTCGGCCAGTTCCCGCTTCTGGGCCGCGGCGGACTTCTCGGCCGCGGCCAGCGCGAGGGAGGCGTGCCGGTAGGCGAGTTCGGCGGCGATCAGGGAGCTGCGCTCGCGGGCGCTCTCGCATTGGGTGACGGTGTGCGCGGCGGCGGTGACCTGCTGGGCGAGGTCGGCGGCCCGGACCCGCTCCCGCACGGCCCGGGCGGACAGCCGGCGTACCAGGGTGCGGGTACGGCGTTCGGCCGCGGCGTGGATGTCGCGCGCGCGGGTTCGGGCCTCGGCCGCCTCGACGATCCGGCCGAGCAGGTCGACCGAGCCGGCGGTGAAGTCGCGTTCGGCGATCAGTTCGGAGCGCCGGCCGAGCTTGTTGCCGAAGCCGCTGACGAGGTCGGCGAGGCCGTCGGTGTCGCGGGTGTCGGTGACGGCGCGCAGCAGCAGGTCGGTGAAGTCGGAGTCCTTCTTCACCGCGAACAGGCCGGCCGCCTCGCCCTCGTCGGCGTTCATCTCGCGCTGGTAGCGGAAGAGTTCGGGGTCGAGGCCGAGGTCGCCGAGGTGTTCGATCCAGCGGTCGTGGATCTCCTCCCAGTGCACCTCCAGGTGCGGGTAGGCCTTGCCGGCCTCGGTGAGGGCGTCACGGAAGCCCTTCATGGTGCGCCGCCGGCCGCGGGCGCCGGAGACTCCCTCGGCGGGCGGGCGTACGGAGGTGGCCTCGGCGACGGGCAGGTTGTCCAGGGCGAGGCCGGGGCCGGGCCGGAAGGAGTACCAGGCCTCGGCGAACTTGCGGGGGTCGTTGGAGACCTGGCGTCCGCGCCACTCGCTGACCTTGCCCACGACCACGCACTCGCCGGTCAGCACGTGCTGCCACTCCAGCGCGACGTGCCCGCAGTCGTCGGCGAGCAGGAACTTGCGCAGCACGCCGGAGCTGGCGCCACCGAGGGTGTTGCGGTGGCCGGGCAGCATCACGGAGAAGATCAGCTTGAGCAGGACCGACTTGCCGCCGCCGTTCTCCAGGAAGAGCACGCCGGCGGGTGCGGGGCGGCGCGGCGGGCCGACCGGCTCCTCCTCGAAGAACTCCGCCTGGGTGGGCGCGGGGTCGGGCACCGGCCGGCCCACGCCCCGCAGGTCAAGCACGGTGTCGGCGTAGCGTGCACCGGCGGGTCCGATGGAGTAGAGGCGGACCCGGGACAGCTCGTACATGGCGGACTCTCGTCAGTCTTCGTGCGGTTCGGCAGGGTTCAGGGCTGGGCGGGCGCGTGGAACGGCAGGCCGGCGTCGGCCACCAGTTCCAGGTCGTCGGTGTCCTCGGCGGGCAGCAGGCTCGGTGTGCCGTCCGTGACGGGGACGATGCCGAGGTCGAGGAGTTCGGCCATGGCGGCGCCGCCCGCCAGGTCGCGCACCTGGAGCTGGTAGCGGGCGGTGGTGCGGTAGGTGCCGCCGCTCTCGTCGCCGGTGCGCTGGAGGAACCCGGAGTCGGTGAGGAACGCCAGGGCCTTGGCGACGATGCCGGTGGTGGAGGCGGCGGGCCGGCGGGCGTCCTTGGTGGCGCCGGTGGCGCTGCGCCTGGCCCAGATCCGCCAGGCGGCCTCCAGGCCGGGCGCGTCGGTGGCCGGGTCGGTGTTCTCGCCCTGCTCCTCCGCGCGTTCCTCCAGGCGGCGGCAGGCCTGGCGGACGAAGGCGTCCACGCCGTTGACGGTGACGCGTCCGATGTAGCCGTCGTCGGCGAGGTCCTCGGGCCGGGGGAAGGCGAGGGCGGCCACCGCGAGGTGGGCGAGGCCGTGCAGGAACCGGTCGCCGGAGTCGGTGGCGGCACGGCGCGCGTAGTCGCCCATGCGGACGGCGAACACCGAGTCCTCGGCGGCGGTCACCGCCATGCCCGCGCGCGCGGACACCTCCAGGACGACCAGCCCGAGGCCGGCGGCCACGGCGTCGGCGAGCCGGGCGAACGCCGGGTCCTCGCGGTGGCGGCGCAGCAGCTCGGCGTACTCCTGGTCGCGGGCGGGCTGCAGTTTGGGCTGCAGCCCGAAGGCGACGAGCCGGGCCGCGTCGGCGGCGTCGGCGGGCGTGACGGCGGCCGACGTGGGCGCGCCGTCGAGGTCCGGCTCACTCCGGTCGACGTGCTCGGTCACGGACACACAACTCCTCGGTCTTGCGGGGGGGGTTCTGGGGGCGGGCGCCCGGGACGGGAGCCGGTGCCTCGGGGCGGGCGCCCCGGAGGCGGTACGGGGCCTGGGTGCGGGCGCCCCCCGGCCGTACGTGGCCTGGGGGCCGAGCCCCGACGGCGGTACGGAGCCCGGGTACAGGCGCCCGAGGCCGTACGGGGTCCGGCAGCGGGCGCCCCGAGAGGGATGCAGGAGCGTCCGATCGCGGGCCGGCGGCGCGCCGCGGCTCCCGGGCGCCGGCGGCGACGTGGTCACGCCGCCTCCGTCCGGTCCGCGGCCATCCCGGCCGCGTCCAGCAGCGCGGTGCCCACGATGAGGTCGGCGCCGCCGAACTCGGGGTCGTCCAGCTCGGTGCCGTCGTCCACGGCGAACAGCAGCTTCTGCTCGCCCTGCCGGTAGGCGGTGCCGACCGGAGGGCTGGCGGCGTGCACGGCCAGCAGGGCGACCAGGTAGGCCAGATCGGAGTCACCGGTCCGGCGCGCCTCGGCCAGCAGCCCGGACAGGCGCCTCGGCGCGTCCGCCGGCAGGTCCAGCAGTTCCATGGCGGTGGCCAGCTGCTCCTCGCTGAACCTGCTGTCGTCCGGTGTGGCGATGAGATCCGGCTCGGGCATCTCCGCGCCGAGGTGCTCGCGCTCCAGGGGCGGGGTCAGCAACAGGTCCACCAGGTCGGCGACCCGCACGGACACGGGCGTGCGCAGGCCGGTGCCGTGCGCGAAGAAGGCGTCCGTGACGCGTCGGGCCTGCTCCAGCGGCAGCGGGAGGGTGGGGGCGAGCAGGTGACCGTAGAGGTCGGTGCCCGAGCTGGTCAGCGGCGTGGCGAAGGCCTGGCGGTCCTGTTCGGCGCGGAACAGGGGGCCGGCCTCCAGCAGCCGGGACTGCAACTGGGTGTGGCGGCGGATGCAGTCCTTGACGATGTCGACGAGTTCGGCGGCGCGCCGTTTGTGCTCGGGCTCCTCGGTCTCGTCGCGGGCCCGGCGGATGTTGGTCAGGATCGCGTTCTCGTGCCGGTAGCGGTCGGCGACGTGGTCCAGGGCCTCCGCGATCATGTCGGGCACGGTGTTGAGCCAGTCCACCGCGCGGACGTTGCGCCGGGTGGCCTCCAGGGCCCGGCGCAGGGTCTCGGAGTACTGCACCGTGCGGTAGCGGGCCTGTTCGGCGGCGAGCTGGGCGTCGGCGAGGCGGCCGCGGTTGATGAGCACCTCGAGCTTGACCTCTGCGGCGATCTGCGCGCTGGTGACATCGGTGTCCAGGGCGCCCACGAGGACGTTGACCGCCTCGTCGGTGGTGCGCAGGTAGACGCTGCCGCCGGGGCCCGGCACCTCCTCGATGAGCTTGAAATCGTAGTCGCGGCGCACATAGGCGCCGTCCGGCCCGAACGTGCCGTACACCGCGCGGAAGCCGCGGTCGACGCTGCCGACGTTGATCAGGTTCTCCAGGACCCAGCGGGCCACCCGCTCGTGCTCGGCGGCCGGCCGGCCGGGGGCCTGGGCGGCGACGCGCGGGATCAGCCGGGCCACTATCTGGTCGTGGTCGGCGCCGGTGTCGAAGTCCATGTTGAGGGTGACCAGGTCGATGCCGGCGAGCGCGATCTCGGCCATGCCGTACACCGAGTACTCGCCCGCGAGGTTCGCCTTGCGGGCGTCTAGGTCGTGCAACGGCGCCGTGCAGGCGAGCGCGCGCAGCCGCCGCGCCAGTCCCTCGTCGGCGGCCGGGCCCGGGGCGGGGCGCGGCCCCGCGCTGAGCTGGGGCGGAACGCTGTCCGTCGATGCAGGCGAAGTCACGGTGCACAGACTAGGTCCTCGGTCTGACAACGACCCAAACGGCGCAGACCCGCCACCCCGCGACGGCCCCGGCCCGCCCGCGGCGGCGCGCCCGGCCGCCCCGGCGCGGGCCGTCGTCGTTCCCGTCCTCCGGGCCGCCCCGTCCCGCCTCGGCCGCCGCCCCGCGGGGCACAGGACGCCGCGGGGCCGCCTCCTACGCCTCCTCGCCCACCCGCCGCCGGTACACCTCGACGACCCGCTCCAGGGAGTCGTCCAGGTAGACCGCGAGCAGGCGCTCCGCCTCGCGCCGCTGCCCGGCCGAAAGCGCCCGCAGGATCTGCTCGTTGCGGTCGAGGTAGGGCTCGTGCAGCCGCCGCGGGTCGTCCACGACGTGGAAGGCGAGGCGGAGTTCGGCGAAGACGCTGCGCATCAGCTCGTCGGTGCGCTCGCTGCCCGCGAGGGCGACCAGTTCGCGGTGGAAGTGGATGTTGGCGGTGCCCAGCCCTTTCCAGTCACCTTCGCGCGCCGAGCACCGGCCCGCGGCGACGGCCTGGGACAGCCCGTCCAACGCGTACGGCGGTTCCCCCAGGCCGCTCACGACGGCGCACTCCACGAGCCGGCGGGTGCGGTAGATGTCCTCGACGTCCTCGACGGCCAGCACCCGCACGAACACCCCGCGGTTCAACTCGTGGACGAGCAGCCGCTCGTGCGTGAGCAGCCGGAACGCCTCGCGCAGCGTGTTGCGGGAGACGCCGAGCGCCCCGCCGATGCTGTCCTCCGACAGCCGGGTGCCGGGCGGGAAGTACCCCTCGGCGATGCGGCTCCTGAGGATGTCGGAGACCCGCTCCGCGGTACTCGTGCGGCCCAGCAGGGCCCGGTCGTCGGCCAGTGGCGTCAGCTGCTCAGCCATGCCCGGAATTCAACCGCAGACAAGAGGGCGAGACAACAGGGGTATTGAAGGATCGTTGAACGATCCTCTACGTTGCTGCCCATCGCACGGCTCGGTCCCAGCACCCTTCCCCTCTCGGTTGCGAGGTGCCCATGAGCACGACCCCTCCACAGAAGGCGCTGACGTCCGGTTCCCGTTCCGGGCCGGGCGGGCGCTCCGCCGACGGCGGCCCGGCCGGCTGGTGGCGGGCCCTGGACCCCCGTGGCCGCCGGGCCTTCGCGGGCGCGTTCGGCGGCTATGCGCTGGACTCCTACGACTACTTCACACTGCCGCTGAGCATGGTGGCCCTGGCCGCGTACTTCGGCCTGGACAGCGGGCAGACGGGACTGTTCACCACCGTCACCCTGGTCGTCTCGGCGGTCGGCGGCGCCGTGGCCGGGGTGGTCGCGGACCGGATCGGCCGGGTCCGCGCGCTGATGATCACGGTGGTCACCTACGCGGTGTTCACGGTCGCCTGCGGATTCGCGCCGACCTACGAGACGCTGCTGGTCTTCCGCGCCCTCCAGGGCCTCGGCTTCGGCGGCGAGTGGGCGGTCGGCGCGATCCTGGTCGCCGAGTACGCGAGCACGCGGCACCGGGGCCGGACGCTCGGCGCGGTGCAGAGTTCCTGGGCGGTCGGCTGGGCGCTGGCGGCGGTCGTCTACACGCTGGTGTTCTCGGTGGCCGGCGACGAGTGGGCCTGGCGCGTGATGTTCTGGACCGGTGCGCTGCCCGCGCTGCTGGTGGTGTGGCTGCGCAGCCGGGTGCACGATGCGCCGCAGGCGATGGCGGTGCGGGAACAGAGCCCGCGGCGCGGCTCGTTCACGGCGCTCTTCCGGCCGGGCACGGCGGCCGAGCCGGGTCTGCTGCGCACCACGGTCTTCGCCTGTCTGCTCTCCACCGGTGTGCAGGGCGGCTACTACACGCTGGCGACCTGGGTGCCCACGTATCTGAAGACGGAGCGCGGGCTGTCGGTCGTCGGGACCGGCGCGTATCTGACGTTTCTCATCTCGGGGGCCTTCGTCGGCTACCTGACCGGGGGTCACCTCACCGACCGGCTGGGCAGGCGGCGCAACATCTGGCTGTTCGCGCTGCTGTCGGCGATCTGCGTGCTGGCGTACGCGCACGTCCCGGGCGGCTCCGGGACCCTGCTGCTGGTACTGGGCTTCCCGCTCGGGTTCTGCATGTCGGCGATCTTCAGCGGCTTCGGCTCGTATCTGAGCGAGCTGTACCCGACGGCGGTGCGCGGCACCGGCCAGGGCTTCACGTACAACACCGGGCGTGCGGTGGGCGCCGTCTTCCCCACCCTGGTGGGCTTCCTGGCCGACAGCTGGGGGGTGGGCGGCGCGCTGGTCTTCGGCGCGATCGGCTACGGCGTCGCGGCCCTGGCGCTGCTGGGGCTGCCGGAGACGCGCGGGAAGGAGCTGGCATGAGTCACACGGACGTGACGGGCGGCCGCCTGCCCGCCGGGGCCGCGCGGGAGCGGTCCGCCTCCCCGGTGCACGACCGCCCCGTAGTGGTCGCCGACGAGCACGCGCGCGCGTGGAGCCCGCGCACGGCCCGGGAACGCTTCCGGGACGGGCTGACGGGGCCGACGGCGGGGGTGGCCGCCGGGCACACGCAGGTGAACCTGATCTCGGTTCCGGCCGACTGGGCGTACGACATGCTGCTGTTCTGCCAGCGCAACCCCAAGCCGTGCCCGGTCCTGGACGTCACGGACGCCGGTTCCGCCACGACGGTGCTCGCCGAGGGCGCGGACCTGCGCACCGATCTGCCGCGCTACCGGGTGTGGCGGCACGGCGAGCTGGTGGCCGAGCCGACCGATGTGCGCGAGCACTGGCGCGACGATCTGGTGACGTTCCTGATCGGGTGCAGCTTCACCTTCGAGTGGGCGCTGGCGTCGGCGGGTGTGCCGATCCGGCACGTGGAGCAGGGCCGCAACGTCCCGATGTACGTGACGGACCGTCAGTGCCGTCCGGCGGGGCGGCTGCACGGCCCCATGGTGGTCTCGATGCGCCCGGTGCCGCCCGCGTACCTGTCGGCGGCGATCCGGGAGAGCGGTCTGCTCCCGGCGGTGCACGGCGGTCCCGTGCACTGCGGCGTGCCCTCCGGGCTCGGCATCGAGGACCTCGGGCGGCCCGACTTCGGCGACCCGGTGGACGCCGAGCCCGGCGACGTTCCGGTGTTCTGGGCCTGCGGGGTGACCCCGCAGGCGGCGGTGATGGCGTCCCGGCCGCCGTTCGCCCTGACCCACGCCCCGGGGCAGATGTTCCTGACCGACGCCCGCGACGAGCAGTACCGCGTGGCCTGAGAGAGACGCGAGCGAGTGAGCCATGACCTCCATCGACCTGAACGCCGACCTCGGTGAGGGCTTCGGCCGCTGGCGGCTGACCGACGACGAGCAGTTGCTGTCCGTCGTGACCAGCGCCAACGTGGCCTGCGGCTTCCACGCCGGGGACGCGGTCACCATGCGGCGGGTGTGCGAACTGGCGGCCGAGCGCGGGGTGCGGATCGGCGCGCAGGTCTCCTACCGGGACCTGGCCGGGTTCGGGCGGCGCGCGATGGACGTGCCGCCCGCCGAACTGGCCGCCGAGGTCGCCTACCAGATCGGCGCCCTCGAGGTCTTCGCGCGGGCGGCGGGCGCGCGTGTGGCGTACGTCAAGCCGCACGGCGCCCTCTACAACCGGGTCGTGCGGGACGAGGAGCAGGCGGCCGCGGTGGTGGAGGGCGTGCTGCTCGCCGACGCCGCGCTGCCGGTGCTGGGGCTGCCGGGTTCCCGGCTGCTGGAGCTGGCGGGAAAGGCCGGACTCCCCTCGGTCACCGAGGCGTTCGCGGACCGCGCCTACACCGGGGAGGGCACGCTCGTGCCGCGCGGCCTGGAGGGCGCGGTGATCACCGATCCGGTGGCCGTGCTGGAGCGTTCGGTGCGTCTGGCCCGCTCCGGGACGGTCGTCTCGCACCGGGGGGAGGTCGTCGGCGTACAGGCGCGTTCGCTGTGCCTGCACGGCGACACGCCGGGCGCGGTGGAGCTGGCCCGGCAGGTGCGCGGGCGCCTGGAGGCGGTGGGCGTGCGGGTGGAGGCCTTCGCGTGAGGGTGCTGCAGGTGGGTCCGGACGCGCTGCTCGTGGAGGTCGCCTCCGGGGACGAGGCCGAGGCCCTGCACGAGGAGCTGCTGCGCCGCCGCTCGGAGGGCTTGCTGGAGGTGGCCGAGATCGTCCCGGCGGCCCGTACGGTCCTGCTCGACGGCCTCGCGGAACCGGACCGGGCGGCCCGCGAACTGGCCGCCGCGACGGTACCGCCGGCGGCCCCGCGCGGGGAGCGGGTCGTGGAGCTGCCGGTGCGCTACGACGGCCCCGATCTGGCCGACGTCGCCGCCCGTTGGGGGGTCGCCGAGGAGGAGGTCGCGCGCGTGCACGCGGCCACCGAGTTCCGGGTCGCCTTCTGCGGGTTCGCCCCCGGCTTCGGCTACCTCACCGGTCTGCCCGAGCGCTGCCACGTGCCGCGCCGGGCCACTCCGCGTACGGCGGTGCCGGCCGGGGCGGTGGCGCTGGCAGGGCCGTACACGGGGGTCTATCCGCGCTCGTCGCCGGGCGGCTGGCAGCTGATCGGCACCACCGACGCGGTGCTGTGGGACCACGCGCGCGTGCCGGCCGCCCTGCTGTCGCCGGGCACTCGGGTGCGCTTCGTTCCCGTGGGCCCGGTGGGGCGGGTGAGCCTGCCGCAACAGGCGGAGCGGGCGGGGGTGCGATGAACGACCGCGCGCTCGTCGTCGTGCGCGCCGGGGCGCTGACCACCGTCCAGGACGAAGGACGTCCCGGCCACGCCCATCTCGGGGTGCCCCGCTCGGGGGCGCTGGACGCGCCGGCCGCCGCCCTGGCCAACCGGCTGGCCGGCAACCCGCGCGGGGCGGCCGTCCTGGAGACCACGCTCGACGGCTGCGCCCTGCGGCCCCGTTCCCCGGTCACCGTGGCGGTCACGGGCGCGCCCTGTCCCGTCCGGCTGGACGGCCGGCCGGCCGCCTGGGGAGCGCCGGTACGGGTCCCGGCGGGGGCGGTGCTGGAGGTGGGCGCGGCGGTCCGCGGGGTACGCGCCTACGTCGCCGTGTCGGGCGGGGTCGCCGTGGCGCCGGTGCTCGGCAGCCGCTCCACCGATCTGCTGTCCGGGCTCGGGCCCGCGCCGCTCACGGACGGCGCGGTGCTCCCGCTGGGACCGCCGGCCGACGTCCACGCGCGCGTGGACGTCGCACCGCAGCCGGGGCCCGCGGCCGAGCTGGTGCTGCGGGTGACCCTCGGGCCGCGCGACGACTGGTTCACCCCGGCGGCGCTGCGGGTCCTCGCCACCCGCCCGTACCGCGTGTCGTCGGCGAGCAACCGCGTCGGGCTACGCACCGAGGGGCCCGCGCTGCAGCGGTCCCGGCCCGGCGAGCTGCCCAGTGAGGGAATGGTCCTGGGCGCGGTGCAGGTGCCGCCCGACGGCCGGCCGCTGGTCTTCCTCGCCGACCATCCGACCACCGGCGGCTACCCGGTGATCGCGGTCGTCCACGCCGCCGATCTCGCCGCCGCGGCCCAGGCGGTCCCGGGCACGCCCGTCCGCTTCGTGCCGGCGCGGCGGCGGGCGGTGGCGGTGCGACGGCGCTGAGGGCCACGTCCGCCGCCGTCGCCCCCGGGCGGCCGCAGCGGGCGCGAAGGCCTCCATGCCGTGGCCGGCCCGGCCGGTCAGACGGTGGGCATGTCCGGGCCGATCCGGCTGCGCACGGCGGTCTGTACCTCCGCCTCCTCGGCCGGGTCGGCGGCGAGCCGGCGCAGTTGGTCGACGACCCGGGTGTCGCCGGTCTCGGCGTGCCGGGCGGCGAGTTCGCGGGTGGTCTCCTCGCAGTCCCACAGGCATTCGACGGCGAACCCCGCGGGGAAGGACGGGTCGGTGGCGGCCAGCGCACGTGCGGCGCGATGGCGCAGATGGGAGGAGGCGGTCTCGCGGTAGATGTGGCGCAGCACGGGTGCCGCGCAGGCGATGCCGAGCCGTCCGGCGCCGTCGACCAGGGTCCACAGGGTGGCGGCGTCGGGGCCCTCGCCCCGGACGGCCTCGCGGAGGGCGGCGAGGACGAGTTCGCGGTCGCGCACCTCGCCGCGGCAGGCCAGCATGCGGCCGGCGGCGGCGCCCAGCGGGTCGGGGCGGCGGGCCCAGCCGCGGGCGCGGTCCACGGCCACCGCACCGCGCATGCGTTCGAAGGCGTCGAGGGCGGCGTCCGCCACGACGGCCGATCCGTCGGACACCGCGGCCTCGATCAGATCCAGGGCGCCGGGATCGTCGCCGTCGGCGAGGTAACGCAGGGCGGTGCAGCGGGCGCCGTCGGCGCCGTGCCGGGCGGCCCGCAGGATCTCGGGCCGGTCCTCGGGTCCGGCGACGGCGCTCAGGCAGCGGGCGGCCGGGACGTGGAGGGCGGCGCCGCGCTCCAGGCCCTGCTGCGCCCAGTCGAACACGGCCTGCACGCTCCAGCCCGGGCGGGGGCCGGTGGGCCTCATCTGCCGCTGCCAGCGGTCGAAGCAGCCGGTCTCGTGGGCGGCGCGCACGCGCCGGGCGATCGACTCGCGCGGGTCCTCGGCCCACAGCCGCCAGGGGCGGGGTTCGAAGGCGTCGCGCACGGCGGCGGCCAGCGAGGCCTCGCCCTCGGCGTCGGTGGCGAAGCGGGCGAGGACCGGGGCGGCCAGCGAGCGCAGTCCGGCGTCGTCGTCGCGCAGCGCCAGCTCGTCCAGCGCCCACGCCCAGTTGGCACCGCCGGCGGCGTATCTGCGCAGCAGGGCGAGGGCGTCGAGCCTGCCGTAGGAGGCAAGGTGGCCGAGGACCGCGAGGGCGAGTCCGGTGCGGGACTCGTCGGTGTCGAGGGCGTCCTCGGGGTCGAAGAGGTGCGCCTCGATCGCGTCCAGCTCGCCGTTCAGGTCGAGGTAGAGGCGGGCGTAGTACAGGGAGCGGTTCTCCACCTGCCAGTCGTGCCGGGGGTCGTGCAGCACACAGTGGTCGAGTGCCGCGAGCGCCTCGGCGCGCGGTGCGGTGAGCGCGTGCAGTGTGCCGTCGCCGCGGCCCCGCTGGAGCAGGCCGAGCAGCGTGCCGCTGGGCGCTATGACCGGATCGAACATGGGAAACAGCCTCACATCAAGCGTCGACGCAACCGGGGAACAGCTACTACCTGGCCACGTGACAACACGTCGGGGCGCCCGCCGTCTCTTGCTTGCTGTAGACCATCGTCCTCTGCCTCTCGTCGGTGGCCCGTACGGACCGCGTCACGGTCCGCGCGGTCCGGCAAGCTCTGCCCGTCCGTCGCGTCCGTGAATCACGACGTCATGATGACCCGGCGTCTGCGCTGCCGCGACCGAAATTTCCGGCGGCCTGGTACCGCCTCCCCCGTTTTGTGTGTCGTGCCTGGTCGGCGGGCCGTTTCAGCAGCTCACGGCGTGCTGGACGACCCTTGGGCTCACTGCTCGCCGAACAGCCGCAGCAGCTCGGTCCGGCCGAACATCCGAGCCGTGTCGAGGGCCGACGGGGTCCCCGCGGACGGGTCGGCGCCGGCCTCCAGCAGGGCCTCGATGACGTCCTGCTCGCCCTTGAAGACCGCTCCGGCGAGGGGTGTCTGGCCCCGGTCGTTGACGCGGTCGGCGTCGGCTCCGCGGGCCAGCAGGGCGCGGACGGCGTCGGCGTGGCCGTGATAGGCGGCGAGCATCAGGAGCGAGTCGCCGCGGTCGTTGGTGAGGTTGGCCGGGACGCCGGCGTCGACGTAGGCGACGAGCGCGTCGGCCGGGCCCTGTCGGGCCAGATCGAAGATCTTGGTCGCCAGCTCCACGACTTCGGGGTCGAGGGCATCACTCATCGGCCGGACCGCCTCTCACTGCGAGCGTTGGGGACTGCTGGGGCACTGCTGGTACCGCACGGGACCTGCGGTGTGCGGCCGGGGACCGCGGGGAGCAAGCGTACGGCCGCGCGAGCGGTGCTCGGCCGAACGGGTGAATCGCCAGGGTACTGGCTGGCGCGGCGCCGCACCCGCGTTGCCGGGAGGCAAAGATCACCGGTGAGCCGGGCGCGCGCAACAGGGCGGGGCGGCCACCACACCCGCCGGCTCGGCCGCGCGAGGGAAAACGGGCGGTTTTCACCCGCTTGCACCTTTTGTCATATGGATACATGCTGTGATCCTGGAAGGACTCAGGGTGACTGTCCCCCTTTCGACACCAGGAGATTCACATGATCCTCTCCATCTCAGGCGTCGTCCTGTTCGGCGTCATCGGTTTCATCTTCTTCCGCAAGGACGGGCTGAAGCCCTCCCACGCGTGCGTGTCGACCCTCTTCGGCTTCTACCTGGCCAGCACGGCCATCGCCCCGAGCATCAGAGCCGGCGGCGAGAGCCTGGCCAGCCTCCTCGGCGGCATGCGGTTCTGACGCCGACCGCCCCGAGGACCGAGGCAGACGCCGTCCAGGGGACACCCCCCACCGACCGTCCGCACCCCAGGAGGCAGCAGTGGCCCGGCGGCCCCTCCCCCGCATTCTGAGCACAGGCGGCGCGCAGCTGGCCCGGAGCCGGGAGCTGGCCCGGACGGCGGCCGACAGCGCCACGGACATCCTCCACCCGCTGATCACCGTCGCCCGGGGGCTGCGCCGGCTCGCCGCGGCCGGCCGGCGCAGATGGGCCGAGACGCCGAAGGACCGGCGCGGGCCGCTGCTGTTCGTGGTGGCCGCCCTGTGCCTGACCGTGGTCGTGGTGCCGTACGGTCCGCTGCTCGCCGCCGTCGCGGTGACGGCGGCGGCGGCGTGGCAGGGCCGGGACCGCGCGCCGGCCGAGCCCGCCGAGGACCCCGACGAGCCGCGCACCCGGCGCCTGACGTCGCTGTACGAGGCCCTGGTCCCGTACTTCTCGGCCGCCGACGACCCGGCCCCGCTGTACGCGCACGGCGGCGCCTGGGAGAAGGCCTTCCCCGGCTACGAGTTCGACGACTCCGGCCGCGTCTGCCATCTGCTGATCCGCTATCCGGCGTACTTCACCGACGGCGAGCCGGAGTCCCGCGCGCGGATCGAGCATCTGCTGACCGCGAAGGCCGGCCGCGGGCGCGAGTACCTGTTCACCTGGGACGAGGAGGCCAACGAGCTGACGGTCACCGCGCTGGCCCCGCTGCCCACCGGCGTCCCCGCCCAGCGGTTCGTCACCGCTCCGGGTGAGACCGTGCTCGGCTTCACCGACCCCAGCGAGGTGCAGCGCACCCTGCCCCTCGCCTACGGCGCCGAGCAGCGCGACGTGCCACCGGTCGTCTGGCGCACCGGGCCGCGCTCCACCGAACCGCATCTGCTGGCGCTGGGGCAGCCCGGCAGCGGCACCTCCACGCTGCTGCGTTCCATCGCGTTGCAGGCGCTCCAGTACGGCGACGTGGTGATCGTCGACGGCGGCGGGACCGGCGAGTACGCCTGTCTGGTGGGCCGGGACGGGGTCCTCGCGGTGGAGTGCGGGCTCTCCGGGGCGCTGGCCAGCCTGGAGTGGGCGGCGACCGAGACCGAGCGCCGGCTGATCGCCGTCAACCGCGCCCGGCAGGCGGGGCAGGCGCCGCCGGACGACACCCGGCGGCCGTTGTGGCTGCTGCTGGACCGGCCGACCTCCTTCACTCACCTGGCCTCCGCGGACGGGCGCAAGGACCCGCAGGCGCTGTTGCAGGTGCCCCTGCGGCACGGCCGCGCGGTGAACGTGACGGTCGTGGTGGCCGAGCAGTTCGACAGCGCGGACGCGCTCGGGGAGGCGCTGCGGCAGCACACGCGCGCGCGGGTGGTGCTCGGGCCGGCGACGGCGGAGCAGCTCAAGGCGGTGCTGGGGGCGCCGCCGCACACCACTCCGCTGCCGGCCGTTCCGCCCGGGCGGGGGTACGCGCGGCTGGGGAACGGGACGGTGCACCGGCTTCAGGTGCCGGCGACGCCCGATCCGTACGACGACTCGATCAGCGGGGCGCTGCGGCGGGCCGTGGAGGAACTGTTGCCGCCGAAGACGACGCCGGCGGACGGGGAGACGGTGCCGGAACCCGCTCCCGTGGGCAGCGCGGCCTCCCGGGCGGAGGTGGAGGCCGCGGGGGCGGAGGCTGTGGCCGAGGCGGAGGAAGCGGTGGCGGAGGCGGCGAAGGCGGTGGGGGAGGCTTCCTGAGGGAGGCGGGGCCGGGGGCGGGGTGAGGGGGCTGCGTCACTCGAGGGTGCGCGGAGGTGGGGTGCCGCGGAGGTGGGGTGCTGGGCGGGAAGCGCTCGCCTCGCTTCGAAGGTGCACCTGGGCACGGCGGGGCGGGTGGGTCGACTCGTCCCGCGTGACGGGGCGCCGCCGCGCTCACCCGTGCCGCCCGGGGGCGCCTCCCAGGCCCTTGAGGCACTGAGGCAGGCACGACTGGCCGCCGCTCGGCTCATGCCACGAAGGTTCTCGGGGAGTTGCCGTTCATGGGGGTGCCTGTGTGCACCAGATGGGCCGCCGCGGCCAGGCGGGTGGCCGCTTCTTCCGCCACCGCTCCGGCGACGGTGAACGGGAGCCGGACGTAGCCCTCGAAGGCGCCGTCGACGCCGAAGCGGGGGCCGGACGGCACCCGTACGCCCACCCGCTCGCCCGCCTCCGCGATGCGGGAGCCCGAGAGCCCGCCGGTGCGCACCCACAGCGTCAGGCCGCCCTGCGGCGCCTCGAACTCCCAGGTGGGCAGCTCTCGCCGGACGGCCGTGATCAGCGCGTCCCGGTTGTCGCGGGCCTGACGCCGGCGCAGCTCGACCGCCTGCTCCCAGCCGCCCGTGCTGAACAGCCAGTTCACGGCGAGCTGCTCCAGCACGGGGGTGCCCAGGTCGGCGTAGGCGCGGGCGGCGACCAGGCTGCGGATCACGTCGGGGGCGGCCCGGACCCAGCCGATGCGCATCCCGGCCCAGAAGGCCTTGCTGGCGGAGCCGACGGTGATCACCGTGGAGCCCGCCGGGTCGAAGCCGCAGACCCGCCGCGGCATCTCCAGGCCCGGTTCCAGGTACAGCTCGCTCATCGTCTCGTCCACGACGAGCACCGTCCCGGCCGACCGCGCCGCCTCCACCAGACGGCGGCGCTGGTCCTCGTCGGCGAGCGCGCCCGTGGGGTTGTGGAAGTCGGCCACGACGTAGGCGATCCGGGGTGCGGCCTCCCGCAGCACCTGGCGCCAGCGGTCCAGGTCCCAGCCGGTGAGCCCCTCGGCCATCGCCACCGGCACCAGCCGGGCGCCCGCCTCCCGCATCAGCTGGAGGATGTTGGCGTAGGACGGCGACTCGACGGCGATGCGCTCGCCCCTGCCGCCGAAGAGGTGGCAGATGGCGTCGATCGCGCCCATGGCTCCCGTCGTCACCATGATCTGCTCGGGCATGGTGGGGATCCCGCGCGCGGTGTACCGCTCGGCGATCATCGACCGCAGCGCGGGCAGCCCGGCCGGGTAGTCGCCGTGGGTGTGGGCGTAGGGCGGCAGTTCCTCCAGCGCGCCCTGCACGGCGCGGGTGAGCCACGGCTCGGGGGCGGGCAGCGCGGCGGTGCCGAGGTCGATCATCGAGCCCAGCGCTTCCGGCGGCAGGGGTTCGAGCCCCCGGGCGGGCAGCGGGTTGCCCGCCGGGACGGCGGTCCAGCTGCCCGCCCCACGCCGGGACTCCAGGAAGCCCTCGGTGCGCAGCGCCTCGTAGGCGGCGGCGACCGTGGTGCGGCTGACGGACAGGGACAGGGCGAGTTCGCGCTCGGCGGGCAGCCTGGCGGCCACCGGGACGCGGCCCTCCAGGACCAGCAGGCGGATGCCGTCGGCGAGCGCCCGGTAGGCGGGCGGGCGGCGGGCGCCGGGGCCGGCCGGGCGCTCCTGCTGGGAGTTGAGCAGCCGGGCGAGTTGCGCGGCACCCATCGCCGAAGTCCACTGCGCCATGCGTACCAGTCCACCTTTCCCGAATTGGCCATGGATGGCTTTCGTTCTCAAGCCACAGAGTGTCACGCACCGAGCCACTTCCACCACCAGGGGGACATCTTGTCCACACGGGACCGCCTCGACCGCCCAGGACGGCGGCTGATCCAGCTCTACGCCGGCCTCGTGCTGTACGGCGTCAGTTCGGGCCTCCTCGTCGAGGCGGGGCTCGGTCTGGAGCCGTGGAACGTGCTGCACCAGGGGCTGGCCGAGCTGACCGGTCTGACGATCGGGGTGGTGTCGATCGTCGTGGGCGCCGTGGTGCTGCTGCTGTGGATACCGCTGCGGCAGCGGCCCGGCCTCGGCACGGTCTCCAACGTCTTCCTGGTCGGCGTGGCGATGGACGGCACGCTCGCCGTGCTGCCGGGAGCGCACACGCTGACCGTCCGCGTCCCGCTGCTGCTGACGGGCGTCCTGCTGAACGGCGCGGCCACCGGTCTGTACATCGCCGCCCGGCTGGGTCCGGGGCCGCGGGACGGGCTGATGACCGGGCTGCACCGGCGCACCGGCCGCTCGGTGCGGCTGATGCGGACGGTCGTGGAGGTGACGGTGGTCGCCACCGGGTTCGCCCTCGGCGGCACGATCGGCGTGGGCACCCTTCTGTACGCGCTGGCGATCGGCCCGCTGGCGCAGTTCTTCCTGCGGCTGTTCGCCGTTCCGGCGGCGGGCGCGGGCCGCCCGACCGTTGCCGCGACGTCACCCGAAGGGGTGATACTGCGTCCGTGACCACGCTCGTGCGCCATCCGTATCTCGACCATCCGGGGCCCATCCCGTTCGCCCATCGCGGCGGTGCCGCCGACGGGCTGGAGAACACCGTGGTGCAGTTCCGGCGGGCGGTCGCGCTCGGCTACCGGTACATCGAGACCGATGTGCACGCCACGGCCGACGGGCGGCTGGTCGCCTTCCACGACGCGACCCTGGACCGGGTGACCGACGGCACGGGCCGGATCGCCGACCTGCCGTGGGCGGAGGTCGCGCACGCGCGCGTGGCGGGCCGCGAGCCGGTGCCGCTCTTCGAGGAGTTGCTGGAGACCTTCCCCGAGGTGCGCTGGAACGTCGACGTGAAGGCGGAGCCGGCGCTGCACCCGCTGTTGGAGACGATCGAGCGCATGGACGCCTGGTCGCGGGTGTGCGTGGGCTCCTTCTCCGAGGCGCGGGTGGTGCGGGCCCAGCGGCTGGCCGGCTCGCGTCTCGCGACGTCGTACGGCACGCGTGGGGTGCTGGGGCTGCGGCTGCGCTCCTGGGGGGTGCCTGCGGCGCTGCGGCGGTCGGCGGTCGCCGCGCAGGTGCCGGTGGCGCAGTCCGGCGTCCCGGTGGCCGACCGGCTGTTCGTCCGCGCGGCCCACGCGCTGGGTCTCCAGGTGCACGTGTGGACGATCAACGAACCGGAGCGGATGCACCGGCTCCTGGACCTCGGCGTCGATGGCATCATGACCGATCACATCGACACGCTGCGCGAGGTCATGCGGGAGCGGGGCGTCTGGTTCTGAGGCGCCCGCCCGAGGGGCGCGCGGCACCGGAAGCGGGGAAGCGAGGGCACGGGTGGGCATCGGCACCGTGCGGGCACAGGCCGGCGACGACGCCGCCGAGCGGCGGCGCGAGCAGCACGGCTGGTACTTCTACGACTGGGCGTGCTCCGTCTACTCGACCAGTGTGCTCACCGTCTTCCTCGGCCCCTATCTCACCTCGGTCGCGCGGGCGGCGGCGGACCCGGACGGGTTCGTGCATCCGCTGGGGGTCCCGGTGCGGGCCGGGTCGTTCTTCGCCTACTGCGTGTCGGCGTCCGTGATCGCGGCGATCGTGGTGATGCCGGTGGCGGGCGCGGCGGCCGACCGCACGGGCCGCCGCAAGCCGCTGCTGGCGGCGGCCGCCTACACGGGGGCCGCCGCCACCACGGGGCTGTTCTTCCTGGACGGGCACCGCTACCTGCTGGGCGGTCTCCTGCTGATCGTCGCGAACGCGTCGGTGGCCGTCTCGATGGTCCTCTACAACTCCTACCTGCCGCAGATCGCGCCGCCCGAGGAGCGCGACGCGGTGTCCTCGCGGGGCTGGGCCTTCGGCTACGCGGCCGGGTCGCTGGTGCTGGTGGCGAACCTGGTCCTGTTCACCGCGCACGACTCCTTCGGCGTCTCGGAGGCGACGGCGGTGCGGATCTGCCTGGCCTCGGCGGGTCTGTGGTGGGGTGTCTTCACCCTCGTGCCGCTGCGGCGGCTGCGCGACCGCCGGTCGCCGCCCGCCGCCGTGCCGCGGGCACGGGGGTGGCGGCAGCTGGCGGCCACCGTGCGGGACATGCGCGACCGGCCGCTCACCCTGGCCTTCCTGCTGGCGTACCTGGTCTACAACGACGGCATCCAGACGGTGATCTCCCAGGCCTCCGTGTACGGCTCGGAGGAGCTGGGCCTCGGCCAGTCCACACTGATCACGGCAGTGCTGATGGTGCAGGTGCTGGCGGTGGCGGGCGCCCTCGGGATGGGGCGGCTGGCGCGGACGTACGGGGCGAAGCGGACGATCCTCGGGTCGCTGATCGCCTGGACGGCGACCCTGGCGGCCGGGTTCTTCCTGCCGGCCCGGGCGCCCGTGTGGTTCTTCGTGCTGGCGGCCGGGATCGGGCTGGTCCTCGGCGGCAGCCAGGCGCTGTCCCGGTCGCTGTTCTCGCATCTCGTCCCGCCCGGCAAGGAAGCCGAGTACTTCTCCGCGTACGAGATGAGCGACCGCGGCATGAGCTGGCTGGGGCCGCTGCTGTTCGGGGTGACGTACCAGCTCACCGGCAGCTACCGGGACGCGATCGTCTCGCTGGTGGCGTTCTTCGTCACCGGCTTCGTCCTGCTGGCGCGGGTGCCGGTGGGGCGGGCGATCCGGGACGCGGGCAATCCGGTTCCGGACCGGATTTAGCACTCGCGGGGAAAGGGCTGTAGTGTACGCGTTTGGCCTGCCAGGCGTACCGTTACTGCGCGTCAAAGATGCCGAAACGCTGGGTGACATCTCGTTGCAGATGTGACAAACCGGGCGCCGGTGGGTACTGCACTGGTTGACAAGGCTGCGGCTACGACGGCGACACAATGACCCGGAACGGGACATCGGAACGGGAATCTTTACCGCCGACCGGACGTTGACCGGATGACGACGACAGCGACACCTGTCCTGTGGGCGACAAGCCCGGGAGGCACGATTCATGAGTGAGCGAGCTCTTCGCGGCACGCGCCTCGTGGTGACCAGCTACGAGACGGACCGCGGTATCGACTTGGCTCCGCGCCAGGCCGTGGAGTACGCATGCGAGAAGGGGCACCGGTTCGAGATGCCCTTCTCGGTCGAGGCGGAGATCCCGCCGGAGTGGGAGTGCAAGGTCTGCGGGGCCCCGGCACTCCTGGTGGATGGCGACGGTCCGGAGGAGAAGAAGGCCAAGCCGGCGCGTACGCACTGGGACATGCTGATGGAGCGGCGTACCCGCGAGGAGCTCGAAGAGGTCCTCGAGGAGCGTCTGGCCGTACTGCGGTCGGGCGCGATGAACATCGCCGTTCATCCTCGGGACAGCCGCAAGAGCGCGTAGTCCCCGTGGGGGCGCGGCCTGGGCCGCGATGCTCCCGAGAACCCGGAACGGGCGTCGTACGAGATCCCTCTCGTACGACGCCCGTTCCGTTTCGTCCGCGGCGGCACGGCGGACGGCCGGCCGCGTCAGCGGGTCAGCGGCGGGCGCTGTTCGCGGGACGCGCCGCCCGGCCGCTCGTCGTCCCGGATCACCTCGCCCTGGACGACCTTGCCGTCGGGGCGGTGGATGCGAACCCGCTGGAAGGCGTCGCCGAGGGTGCCGGGCGCGGCGGCGCGGAGCCTGCGCTCCACCGTGCGCTCCGTGAGGCGGCTGACGGACCGCTGGACGGGCGGGAGCAGCAGGAGGAGTCCGGCGACGTCCGAGAGCATGCCGGGGATGATCAGCAGCAGGCCGCCCAGCATCATCAGGCCGTTGCCCCCGCGGCGCGCCGAGGGGGCGTCGCCGCGCTGGAGGGCTTCGTTGAGGTTCTGGAAGGCGCGGCGGCCGGCCCGCTTGATGACCACGGCGCCGAGCACGATCCCGGCGAGCAGCAGCAGGAACACCGTGAAGCCGCCCGCCGCGCCCGCGACCAGGGTCAGCAGCCAGATCTCCAGCACCAGCCACGCCGCGAGGCCCAGCGGCAGATACCTGCGCAGCCGGGAACGCCGTGGCCGGACGGAGGAGGGAGAGGTCGGAGCGCCTGTCGTCATGCTTCCAGTGTGCCTGGGAGCTGCTCAGTGCCGGATAAGGGCTAGGCCCGTTCGTCCTCGGGCTTGGCGGCGCGGCCGGTGAGCTTGGTCACCCGCTCCCCCACGCCCCAGGTGGTGACCCGCCACAGCGCCTCGACGAGGATGTCGCGGCTCATCTTGGAGTCGCCCAGCTCGCGCTCCACGAAGGTGATGGGGACCTCGACCACGTGGTAGCCGGCCTTCACGGCGCGGCGGGCCAGGTCGACCTGGAAGCAGTAGCCCTGCGAGGCGACCTCGTCCAGGCCCAGGCCCTCCAGGGTCCCCCGGCGGAAGGCGCGGTAGCCGCCGGTGATGTCCCGCAGCGGCAGGTCCAGGGCCAGACGCGAGTACAGGCTGCCGCCGCGGGAGATGAACTCGCGGCCCTTCGGCCAGTTCACCACGCGCCCGCCGGGCACCCAGCGGGAGCCGAGCACCAGGTCGGCGCCCTTGAGGGCGGTCAGCAGCCGGGGCAGTTCCTCGGGCTGGTGGGAGCCGTCGGCGTCCATCTCGACCAGCACGCCGTAGTCGCGCTCCAGGCCCCAGCGGAAGCCCGCGAGGTAGGCGGCGCCGAGTCCTTCCTTGCCCTTGCGGTGCAGCACGTGCACCTGCTCGTCCTCGGCGGCCAGCTCGTCGGCGAGCTTGCCGGTGCCGTCGGGGCTGTTGTCGTCGGCCACGAGGACATGTGCCTCGGGGACGGCCTCGCGCACCCGGCCCACGATCGTCTTGATGTTCTCCGCCTCGTTGTAGGTCGGAATGATCACCAACGCCGTGCCGAGCGGACCGAACCGCCTCTCCTGGGCTCCCGCCGCGGGGGTGCCGTCGCCGTGGTTCACTACTGCCCCTTCATGTCCGTACGCAGAGGTCCACCATAGTGGCCGCGGCCTGGGGGGATGCGACACGACGTGCGTACTGTGACGCAACCGCCGGGAAGCCTCCCGGAGAGCGCCCGGGCGGGTGTGCCGCGGGTGCCGTCGTGCAGCGGATGGGGGCCCGACGCCCTTCGGGCCGACCTGGGACCCGCTGGCTGCGGATCGGCCTGAAGCCGTTGTCTACTGAGCGACCGGGCCCCACCCGGGTCACACCCTGCCGACCGTCCGGAACGTGCCCCCGCCGACGCGGTCGCTGAGCCTGGCTGCCAGCGACGGTGACCCGGTGCGGCACACCGTCCCTGACCCAGCGGCGCTGCGACGCGGGTGCGGACGTCCCGCGGCCGGGCGTCCGGTGGTGGACCCGGCAGAACCTACCGGCCCCGCGCCGCCGCCTGTCAAACAGGCCACCGGGCCGTCCCGGCGGCCCCGCCGCCCCGCCGACGCCCGTGGACACGCAGGTCGTGCGACGGGAAACGGGGTGCCGGTCGCGGTCGCACGGGGTCAGGAGATCACTCGCCCGGCCGTACGAAGACGGTCCGGCCGCCCACCACGGTCCGCAGACAGACGGGCAGGTCACGGCCCGGGCCGAGGTCGGGCAGGCCGGGCGTGCCTGAGCGCGGGTCGGTCGACCAGCGCGCCACCCGGTCGTCGGGGGCCTGGACGACGAGTTCGCCGGTGCGCCACACGGCGTAGTCGGCGGGCGCGCCGGGCACCAGGACGCCCGCGTCGTCCCGGCCGACGGCCCGCCAGCCGCCGCGGGTGTGCGCGGTGAAGGCGGCGCGGACGGAGATCCGGTGCTCGGGGGTGCGGTGGAAGGCGGCGGCCCGGACGGCGCCCCACGGGTCGAGCGGGGTGACGGGGCTGTCGGAGCCGAAGGCGAGCGGGACGCCGGCGCGCAGCAGCGCCGCGAAGGGGTTGAGCGTACGGGCCCGCTCGACGCCCAGGCGCTGCGCGTACATGCCGTCCTCGCCGCCCCACAGCGCGTCGAAGGCGGGCTGCACGGAGGCGGTGAGGCCCAGCTCGGCGAAGGCGGCGACGGTGTCCGCGGTGAGCATCTCGGCGTGCTCGACGCGGTGCCGGGCGGCGCGGACGCGGGCCAGGCCGACCTTCTCGGCGGCGGCGCGCACCCCCTCGACCACGGCGGTGACGGCGGCGTCGCCGATGGCGTGGAAACCGGCCTGCAGGCCCGCCTCGGTGCAGGCGACGACATGGGCGGCGACGGCGGCGGCGTCCAGGTAGGCGGTGCCGGTGTGGTCCGCGTCGGCGTACGGCGTGTGCAGGCAGGCGGTGTGCGAGCCGATGGAGCCGTCGGCGAACAGGTCGCCGGCGGCGCCCACCGCGCCCAGCTCGCGCGCCTTGTCGACGTCCTGCTCGGCCCAGTAGCCGACGACGCGGGGGCCCGGTTCCGCGGCGGCGAGGCGCAGCAGGCCGGTGAAGTCGTCCTCCGAGGAGATGTCCGGCCCGCCGCACTCGTGTACGGAGCCGACCCCCAGGGACGCCGCGCGGGCGAGCGCGGCGCGCTGCGCCTCGGTGCGCTGCGCGGCCGTGACGGCGCCGAACGCGGCGGCGCGCACGGCGTGGTGCGCGGCGCCCGTCAGCGGGCCGTCGGCGGTGCCGAGGTCGCCGGGCGCCAGGTCGAGCAGGGCGGTGCTGACGACCGCGGAATGGACGTCGATCCGGCTGAGGTAGAGCGGGCGGCCGCCGGTGGCCTCGTCCAGTTCGGCACGTGTCGGGGGGCGGCCGCCGGGCCAGCGGGCGGCGTCCCAGCCGTGGCCGAGCAGGACGCGGTCGTCCGGGCGGGCGGCGGCGAACTCCCGCACCCGGGCGAGGGCCGCCTCCAGGGAGGGGGCGCCGGACAGGTCGAGTCCGGTGAGGGCGAGGCCGGTGGCGGTGGTGTGCACATGGGCGTCGGTGAACGCCGGGGTGACCAGGGCTCCGTCCAGGTCGATCACCTCGTCCACCCCGTCGGCGAACGCGTCGGCCGCGCCCTCCGAGCCGACCCAGGCGACGTGCCCCGCCTCGACGACCATCGCGGTGGCGAACGGGTCGGCGGGGCTGTGGACCTCGCCGCGGCGGAGAAGGACGGTCTGCGGTTCGGCGGTGCGCTCACTCATGCCCACCAGTCTCGCGCGTGCGCCCGCGAGGCCCGCACGCAGGTCGCCCACGCGGGCGCGGAGGGCCGCGGCGGGCGACGCGACGGGGGCGGGCGCCGTGGGCCCGGGGGCCGTCAGATGCGGGGCGGGCGGGACTCGTACGGCGTGGAGAGGACCACCGTCGTGCGGGTCGAGACGCCGGCCAGGGAGCGGACCCGGGCCAGCAGCTCCTCCAGTTCGTGCGGGGTGGCCACACGCACCTTGAGGATGTAGTTCTCGTCGCCGGCCACGCTGTGGCACGCCTCGATCTCCGGGACGCCCGCGAGCCGGTCCGCGATGTCGTCGGGGGCGCTGGGGTCGAAGGGTTTGACCGAGATGAAGGCGGTCATGGGCAGCCCCACGGCCTCGGGGTCGACGACCGCGGCGTAGCCGCGGATGACGCCACGCTGCTCCAGCCGCCGCACCCGCTGGTGCACGGCAGACGTGGACAGGCCCGTGGCCTTGCCCAGGTCGGTGTAGCTCATCCGCCCGTCCTTGACGAGCAGCTGCACGATCTGTCGGTCCAGCTCCTCCATGGCGCAAGAACCTACAGTGCCGTTGATCTCCTCGGATACCTCGGCGGCGCAGGTCATGCCCGCGCGCGCCGGGGCGGGCGGCGGCGGGCCGGTGCGCGCGGGGGGACAAAACAGTCGCGTCGGGCACGCGCAGGCGTCATGTGACCAACACCACATCCCAGTGGCGCGCTCCGTGATGTTCTCGTGATTACCTCAGAGACCGGACGGGAAGTGCTTGCTGTGGTCGAGGCCGCAGTGCCTTCACGGCCCAGCCTTAGGGGGAGAAACCCATGCAGAGTCTCAAGCGCCCTGGTCGATCCGCGCCCAGGCGGCAGCAGCCGAATGTCGAGTCCCAGCCGGAGGGCGTCGAACCCGACGACTTCGACGGTGAGGAACTCGACGCCTACGACACCTTCGAGATGTACCGGGTGATCTGCCCGGACTGTGCGCAGCCCATCGCCCTGCTGGCGGACGAGGAAGTCCTGCCCGAGCACGCGCTGTGCGCCTCGCCGTGGAACCCGTTCGGGCTCACGGTCTGCCCCGGCACGGGCCGCGGCGCCGGTGACGCCCGGCCCGCCGACGAGTCGGTGGAGCCCCAGGAGCAGGACGCCGCCCTGCTGTTGACGCTCCCCCAGGGGCTCGACTGGCGGACGCAGCCCTTCTCGCACGTCGGCGGCCCGGGCTCTCGCCCGATGCGCGTGCCGACGATGGGCCGCGACGCCGCCTGACGGCCGCCCGCGGCACCCGTACCCGCCCCGCCCGCACCACGGCACCCGTATGCCGCCGTGGTGCGGCGCGATCGCCGTGCCTGGGGCCGGCTGACCGTCCGCCGCCGGTCACGGGGACGGACGCCGCTGAACTGACGCCCGATTCCGGGGCCCGGTGACCTGTCCGTACGGCTCCGCGTTGCCCCAGCATGACCTCCATCGAGCCGGCGGGCGGGCGCTGGCGTCGCGTCCTGGTGCCGCCGCCGACGGTGCCGGTCCCGGCGGCGGCGACCGCGGACCCGCCGATCTACCGTGAGCTGGTGCGCCTCTGGAGCGACCGGGGCCGCACCCTGCCGGGGCGCCACGACCCGGAGTGGGTCCGGCTCGCGGCGCCGCTGCGAGCGCCGGCGCAGTTCAGCGGGTCTCGGGACCCGCGACGTGACGGGCGATGACCATGCGCTGGATCTGGTTGGTGCCCTCGACGATCTGGAGCACCTTGGCCTCCCGCATGTAGCGCTCGGCCGGGAAGTCGGCGGTGTAGCCGTAGCCGCCGAGGATCTGGACGGCGTCGACGGTCGCCTTCATCGCCGTGTCCGTGCAGAACAGCTTGGCCATGGCGGCCTCCCGCGCGAACGGCCGGCCGGCGTCACGCAGGCGCGCCGCCGTCAGGTACAGCGCGCGTCCCGCCTCGATCTGGGTCGCCATGTCGGCGAGCATGAAGCGCAGCCCCTGGAAGTCGGCGATCGGCCGGCCGAACTGCCGCCGCTCGGTGGCGTAGGCCGTCGCCTCGTCGAGGGCGGCCTGGGCGACGCCGATCGCGCAGGCCGCGATGCCGAGGCGGCCGGAGTCGAGCGCGGACAGGGCGATGGCGAAGCCCTGACCCTCCTCGCCGATGCGCCGGTCGTCGCCGACCCGTACGCCGTCGAGGTGGATCTGCGCGGTGGGCGAGCCCTTGAGGCCCATCTTCTTCTCGGGCGCCGCGGCGGTCAGTCCCTCGGCGTCGCCTGGGACCAGGAAGGCGGTGATCCCCCGGGGGCCCTCGCCGCCGGTACGGGCCATCACCGTGTAGAAGTCGGCGATGCCGCCGTGGGTGATCCAGGACTTGGCGCCGGTGATCACCCAGTCGTCGCCGTCGCGCACGGCCTTGGTGCGCAGCGAGGCGGCGTCGGAGCCGGAGGCGGGCTCGGAGAGGGCGTACGCGCCGAGCAGGCCGCCGCCCAGCATCGCGGGCAGGTGTTCCACCTGCTGCGCCTTGGTGCCGTAGGTGGCGAGGGCGTAGGAGGCGAGGGTGTGCACGCTGAGACCGAGGCCCACGGTGAGGCGGGCCGCGGCCAGTTCCTCCAGGACCTGGAGGTAGACCTCGTAGGGCTGGTCGCCGCCGCCGTACTCGGAGTCGTAGGGCAGGCCGAGCAGTCCGGAGCGGGACAGGAGAGTGAAGACCTCACGCGGGAAGCGTCCGGCGTCCTCCTCCTCGGCCGCCTTCGGGGCGATCTCCTGGTGCGCGATGTCGCGGACGAGTGAGATCAGGTCCCGGGCCTCTTCCGTGGGCAGTTGCCGGTCCACCGGCTGCGGGGCGCGGTCGGGCATGGCGACGCTCTCCTCCCTGTCGGGCACTGGCGGACAGCGCCTTCTTGGGGCGGCTCCGCCGGATGTTGCTCGGCCCGCTCGATGCTCGCCCTCCCGGGTCTCGGAAGCGGCTGACCAGCGGCTGTGCGCTGTGAGTATGCCCGATCGCAGGCACGGAGTCACCGGTTAACGAGCGCTTACTTCAAGAAAGATTAGCCGCCTTTTCCCGGGGTCGCACGGGAGCCGGGAGAGCGCCCGATCCGGCCGCTTCCGTCCCCACCTGCCGGACGCCGTGGGGAACGACGCCCGGCAGGGCGCGCTACGGCGATCCCGGCGGGCCGCCCGCCCGAACCCGCGCCGTGTCCGGGCGGGACTGGGCCGGGCGGCGGCCTAGCTCTCGGGGTCCGGACGCCCCTCGGGGCAGGTCGCCACCCCGGTCGTCCCGGCAGTCCGGGTGGCCGGGGCCGGAAGGCCGGGGGCCCGGGTCGGCTGAGGGGCGGGCGCGGGACCGGTGCAGACCGGGGCTCGGGGTGGCCGGTGCAGCCGGTCGCGGTCGCCTGGCAGCGGGCCGTCAGCCGTCGCTCGTGCCCGCGAAGCCGAGCGACCGCCCGAGTCGGCAGGCAGGACGGGGGCGGACGGCAAGACGGGCGGGCGTGTGGCAGCACGTCCCAGCGGACGGCGGGGGTTCCAGCGGGCCGCGGCGTGGCCGGCCCCGGGGCATGCGCTCCCGGCGGCTCATGGGCCGGCCGGGGCGGCGGGCCGCGGGTCAGACGTCCCGGCGGGCCGGAGGCGGGGCCGGGTGGGTGGGGTCCAGTTCCTCGACGGCGCGCAGGGCGCCGCCGAGGGTCTTGACCAGGAGGTCGCGCATCGTGTCGCGGGACAGTTCGGGGCGGGCGATCCAGTCCAGGGTGGCGCCCTCGACGCCGCACACCCACGCGATCAGGCCCATGCGGGCCGTCGCCGTGACGGCGGTGCGCCCGTAGGCGCCCTCGGCGATGGTCGCGACGATCGCCTCGCGCACGCCGTCGCGGACTGCCTGCACCTCGGTGTCGAAGCCGACGCCGCCGCTGACGATGGTGCGGTAGGCGGCCTGGTTGTGCTCGGCGTAGCGCAGGTAGCCGTCGATGGTGCGGTGCACCCGCTCCACGGCCGGCAGTTCCTGGCCGCTCGCCGCGAAGGTCACCAGTTCGGCGACCGAGTCCTCGATGATCGCGAGGTAGTAGCCGCGCTTGGAGCGGAAGTAGTAGTAGATCAGCCCCTTGGCGACCTGGGCCTGCCGGGCGATGTCGTCCATGGACAGGGCGTCGTAGGACGTGTCGGCGAACAACCGCCGCCCGACGGCTATGAGTTCGGCGCGGCGGGTCGCGGACCGCTGGGTGCCGCGCACCCGGCCGGGGGCCGGTGCGGGCCGGGGAGAGCCGAGCGTGCGGGGAGGGGCGGTCTCGCGCTGCTGACTCGTCTTCAATTCGGCCCCGGTCTCCCACTGCGGTCGGACCACCGCAGTATGGCAGGTCCGGGATGGGTCAGGTCACAGCAGACCGAGCTGGGTGACGAGCATCGCGATCACCACGACGAGGGTCCAGCCGAGGACGTGCTCCAGGATCTTCGGGCCGTCGTCGTCCTGGGGGCCGCCGGTGCGGACGCGGGGCGGGGCGGCGGTGGCCGAGTGCGCGGTCATGGTCTCTCACAGGGTTTCGACGTGCTGCCGGGACTCCCCCGCCGCGGAACGTCTCCCCTCGCCCCGCCGTCCACCTTGCCACTCCTCCGGGCGCCGGCGGCCGAGAGCTTGCTCACAGGCCGGTCCCGGGGGCCGGCCCGCACCGGGCCGCGCGCCGCCGGTCCGGTCAGCGCACGCCCACCGCCGCCAGCGCCCGGACCTGCTGGGGCGTGGGGAACGCCGGGAAGTACAGGTAGCAGACACCGCCGCTGCCCGAGGCGACCCGGCCCGAGGCGTTGTAGCGCTTGGTGCGCAGCCAGATGTTCTCGAACTCACGGCGGGCGTACACGCGCCGTACCGCGTCGTCGCTCGGCGAGGCCGGGTCGTTGGCGATCACGTCGCCGTCCGCCGTGAAGCCGATGACCGTCATCAGATGACCCGAGGTGCCGTACCCGGCGCCGGTCAGCTCCGTCTTCAGGAACGACTGCGAGGTGACGGCCGGGATCCCGGCCGCGACCAGCGTCTCCAGGTCGGTGAGCGAGCCGAGCCGGGTGACCACGCCCTGGAGGTCCTTGAAGGTCGCCGCGTAGGCCGCGTTGAAGGGCCAGTTGCCGCAGCCGGTGTACTGGTGGTCGTAGGTGGAGCGGGCCGCGTGGCAGACCTGCGGGTCGGCGTAGGACGGGTCCACCCAGGAGAGCTGCTCGAAGGTCAGCTTGCCGCCCCAGTACTCGATGATCATCTGCGAGGAGGTAGGGCTGCACCAGGCCTCGCCGCCGTTGTCGTACTGGGGGTACTGGCCGGCGTGGATCTCCTGCGAGTAGCGCGGCACGGCCAGTTCCCGGGCCGGGCCGGCGGGCGCGGTGGCCGGGACGGTGAAGCGGTCGGGGACGTCCGAGCCCATGGCGCCGACCCGCCGGACCAGGGGGGTGAGCCGGGTGCCGGGGCGCCGGTAGAGGGTCAGGCGCAGCCGGTACGCGGCCAGCCGGAGCCCGGAGGCCGGGTCGTCGATCGCGAGGGTGTCCGTCCAGACGGTGCTGCGGCCGTCGCTCTGGTCGTCCACGGAGGTCCGCTTGATGTCCTGGTCCCCGGCGGCCCAGCGGCCCATCACGTACCAGGGGGTGTCCGTGCCGTCGGAGTAGGTACCGCGCAGTTCGACCTGGAGCCAGGTGCCGGCCGGGGTGTCCGCGTTCCAGGAGGCGATCGCCTCGGTGGCCGGGACGGGCAGCCGGTGCAGAGGACCGGTCCAGGTGGCGTACTCCCAGCGGGCGGTGGCGCCCGTGTGCGGGTCGGTGTAGTCGGTGCTGCCCGCCGGGGCGGCGATCTCCAGGGCGGGGCGCGCGCCGGCCAGCGCTCGGGTGCCCCGGAAAGCTCCCTCGTGCCAGTCGGCGTACGTCGTCCAGGCGCGGTAGTCGACCGGGCGGGTCGGGTCGTGCCGGCCGTGGTGGGCCGGGGCGGTGGGGCCGCGGTGGGCGTCCGCGGCGGCGGCCGGGGCGGCGGCGCCGGCGGCGAGCGTGGGGCCTGCGACGGCGGCGGCCACCGCGGCGGTCAGCACGGTTCTGCGGGACGGCTGTTCGGATCTGCTCATGGGTGGGGAACCCCCGGGTGTCCGAGTCGGGGCGGATGGGCGGTCCGTGCACGGCGCTGCGCCCACTATGGCCGCGGCGGCCCGCTCCTGCCAGCACTACGGCGCACGCCACGCCCACCAATATTGGTCTCGACCACTGGCGTGACCAGCGGATGTGTCCGGCTGTGTCCCCGCCCGGCCGCCCCGTCCCCGGTCCGTGGCCGGGGACGGAGACCGGGGACGGGGCGGCCGGTCCGAGCTTGGGGGACCAGGGCAGTCCCGGCCGGAACGGTGCTGTCCGGACGCTCTCCCGGCCCCGGCCTCGGGGCCTCAGATGAGGTCCATCGCCGCGACCTCGTCCGGGCGGCCGTAGCTCACCGGTCCCTGGAAGCGGCGGCGGGCGGTGGCGAACCACCAGACGGTGGCCACCAGCAGGACGACGGCGAGGGCGATGGGCGCGTAGTTGAAGGAGTCGACGGTCAGCGGCGCGGCCTGCGGCAGCATGAACAGCACGCTGCTCAGCGCGATCCAGGTGACCGCGACCACGCCGACCGGCCGGCCCCAGCGCCCGAGGTTCCACGGGCCCGGCCGGAACTCGTCGCCGAGCCGCAGCCTCAGCAGGATCGGGACGGCGTAGGCGAGGAAGAGCCCGACGACGTTGACGCTGACGATGGCGGTGAACGCCGTGTGCGACCACCAGCCGGGCAGGACCAGGGCGAGCGAGCAGGCCACCGCGAGCCAGACCGCCTTGACCGGGGTGCGGGTGTGCGGGGAGACCGAGTGCCACCAGCGGGAACCGGGCATGGCGCCGTCCCGGGAGAAGGCGAAGATCTGCCGGGTGTTGCTGGTGAGGTTGGCCAGGCCGCAGAAGAGCATCGCACCGATGACGATCAGCAGGAGCGCCTTGGCGGTGGCCTGGCCGAGGGCGTCGATGAGGATCTGGACGGGGGGCGCGTCCGCGCTCGCCTGCCGGTCGTAGTCGCCGATGCCGGTGACGAGGGCGAGCATGAGGACCAGTCCGGTGAGCGCGGACCAGCCGATGGCGCGGGTGATGCCCTTGGGTGCGTTGACGGTGGCGCGGACCGTTTCCTCGGACATGTGGAAGCTGCCGTCGAAGCCGGTGAAAGTCCAGCTGGTGACCAGCAGTCCGAGCATGCCGCCGTAAAGGCCGCTGGTGAAACCGGTGTTGTTCGCGAAATGCGTGACGAAGGAGACCGGCCGGTGCTGGTCGGGCACGGCGACGAGGGTGGTCACGATCACCACCAGCCCGATCAGCAGCCACCACACGGAGATCCGGTTGAGCACGGCGACGAGTTGGACGGCGCGGGTGTTGGCCAGGCCCTGGAGCACGATGATCAGAGCGGTGATCAGCACCGTCTGGTGTGCGGTGGGCCGGTACGAGGACCACTGGAGGGCGAGGAACGCCTGGATGAAGGTGGCCGCGGCGTAGCCGGTGGCGGCGGTGCCGCCGATCTGGCCGACGAAGTTGAGCCAGCCGGTGAACCAGGACCAGGCTCCCTTGTGCCGCTTGGCGAGTTTCCCGGCGGAGAAATAGAGCGCGCCGCTCGTCGGATAGGCGGAGGCGACTTCCGCCATGGCCGCGCCGACGAACAGCACCATCACGGAGACGCCTATCCAGCCGAACACGAGGACGCGCGGGCCGCCCGCGTTCATTCCGAATCCGAAGGACGAGAAAATGCCGGACAAGACATTGATGATGGTGAAGGAGATCGCGAAATTGTCGAAGGCCTTGAAACGCCGGGTGAGTTTCCTCGGATAGCCCATGGCGTGCAGGGTGGCGTCGTCGTCGAGCGGGTTCACCTCCGCCCCGCCGCGGGCCCGGTGGGTTCCGGTGCTCCTGACACGCTGGGCCGTTCTGCGTGGTGACACGGCGGGGCCTTCCTCTCGGTGAGTGGCTGGTTCGGGTGGGGTCTCCCCGGCGGGCGGCACCGGCGCCGGGCGGTCTCGAGGACTCGGGGACCCGGGGGCTCAGGGGCTCAGGGGGGCACCGGCAGACCGCAGGCGCGCCGGGCCCGGGAGAGTTGCTCGACGGGGTCGCCGAAGACGCTCCACGGCATGCGGGAGGCGTAGGGGCCCATGGCGGTGAGGGCCGCCCGGGCCTCTGGTTCGCGCCGGGACATGACCAGGGCGTGGGCGAGGTAGGCCAGGTCGAGCACCGGGGTGAAGCGGTATCCGGCCACGGTCGGCAGCCAGTCGCGGTGGACGGCGAGGGCCGTGGAGCGCCACTGCGGCTGCTCCCAGACCCGGTCGGCCAGCAGTCGCGCGGGGTCGAAGCTCTCCACCAGGGCGACCAGCGGCAGCAGCCGCAGCGCGGAGTCGGTGGGCGCGCGCTGCGCCAGGAAGGCGGCGACGTCCCAGGCCGCGTTGACCGAACCGCCGTGGCGGGCGAAGAAGAAGGCGAGGAAGCGGTGGTGGGCCTCGCGGTGCCAGGGGTCGAGGGACAGGACGTGCGCGAACAGCCGCCAGGGTCCCGGCGGCGCCGTGAGCAGGCCGCGCGGGGCCGGGTCGCGCAGCCGGTGCAGCCGGGCCATGGCCAGCTTGGCGACCCAGGGCGTGGGGTCCGCGGGGTCGGCCGCCGAGGCCCGGTCGCAGGCCGACAGCGCTATCCGCTCCAGTGGTTCGGCCCGGTCGTCGCGGGCGTCTGCGGCGCGAAGCGCCCGGAGCACCGCGACTCTCGCCCACAGCAGAGCGGCCTCGGGCACGGGCTCCTCGGCCAGCCAGCGTTCGGCGAGGTCGGAGTCGGCGGCCTCGGAGGCCAGCACCAGGGAGCGGTGGGCGCGCAGGGCGTGGTCGCCGCGGGTCTCGGCGAGGGCGGTCCGCGCGCGGGCCCAGCGGCCGGCCCGGACGTCGACGCAGACGCTCGCGAGCGTCCGGTCGTCCGCCGCCGGATGCCAGACGTACTGCCCTTCGAACAACCCGGCGGCCATCTTCCCCCGTCCGTTCCCGTACGGCACCTCATGGTTGCACCACCGGCACTTTACTCAGCACGGGGCACAGCCGGAACGCGAATTCCGACATGTTCACCGCCGGATCGGCGTGATTCCGGTGTGGTTTGACGGGCGCTCACATGATGGTTCAATCCACCACTATTTCGGGGCGGGACACGGTCGGGCGGGCGCGGCCCCTAGAATGTTCCGGCGATATATGCCAGCAGCCTCGCCCACGCACTCCGGGAACCGTCATCCGCGCCCTCGCCGCTCAGCTCCGCCGCCTTCCGCCGTCCTGCGGCCCGGTCCGTCTGGTGGGCGTCGACGGGCACGCGGGCTCCGGGAAGTCCACGTTCGCCAGGCGCCTGGCCGCGGCCCTGGGCGGCGCCCCGGTGCTGCACCTGGACGACATCGCCAGCCACGAGGAGCTGTTCGCCTGGGACGGGCGGCTGCTGACCGAGGTGATCGAGCCGTTGGCGCGCGGGGCCGCCGCGCACTACTCCCTCTACGACTGGCGCGCCCGGCGCTTCTCGCCGCCCCGCGTGCTGGCGCCCGCGCCCGTGATCCTGGTCGAGGGCGTCGGCGCCGGCCGCCGGGCGCTGCGGCCGTACCTGGCCCGGCTGCTGTGGATGGACCTGCCCCGCGAGGAGTCCTGGGCGCGGGGCCGGGCGCGGGACGGCGAGGAGCAGCGGGAGTTCTGGACCGGATGGACGGCGGCGGAGCGGCGGCACTTCGCGGCCGACCCGTCCCGGCCGTTCGCCGACCTCCTGGTGCGGCAGCTGGAGTCGGGGTACGAGGTGGCGCCGGGACCGGCCGCGGACCTCTGATCGCAGGCCTCTGGTCCGGCCGCGCGACCGGGAACCCGAACCGGTCTCCGACCCCGTCGCGCCCCCTGGACCGGACCAGGAAATGACGCACGGTGACGGATCATCGGCAGTGTGCTGAACTTGTGAAGATCCCCGCCGGGGAACTCGACGCAGTGCTCCAACTCCGCTTGACCCGGGGGCCGTACAGGTCTTACGTTCTCAATGTGCGGTCATCGAGGACCGCCCGCTGACGCGAAGCCCCCGGTTGTTCCCCCGTGACCGGGGGCTTCGTTCTGCCCGGGAGCCGGTCCGCGAGCGCCGCGCGGGGCCACGTGATCACCGTGGGTGACCGTCCGGGGCGCGCGGCCGCGCTCCCACCTCGTCGAACGCCCCCTGCGGCACCCTACGGCGGGTGCCGCCCCCACGGGTACGATGCCCTCGGTGCGACCTTCGAGCGGCTGCTTCGCGCACCTGCAACTCCGGTCCGCGGCACAGCGGTTCGACCAGAGGCAGCCGCCGGGCGACGGTCCGGCGGCGAACCTACGGGGGCACGGTTTGTGGGGGACGTGATGGACTTCGGCACGCAGGGCACGAAGGCCCCGGCCGACCTCGCCTGGCTGCGAGGCGTGGACGCCTACACCATGGGCGCCTATCCGCAGGCGGAGGAGGAGTTCCGGGCCGCGGTGCGGATGGACCCCGGCATGGCCGACGGCTGGCTCGGGCTGCACGCGCTGCGCGTCGACACGACGACCGCGCTGCTGAGGATGTTCCGGCACCGCGACCGCTTCGGCGAGCAGCGCTCCCGGCACCGCCGCAGCCTCAACTCCTGGTACTGGCTGGGCTGGTGGGTGCAGCCGGTGCTGGAGAGCCCGCGCGATCTGCTGCTCGCCCACGCCTCGCACTGGCTGGACGGGAGGCATGTGCCCGAGCTGGACCGGGCGCTGGCCGGCCTGCCGCCCGTGGACACCGACCCCCAGGTCCGGTTCCTGCACGCCTGCCGCGCCTATCTGGTCAAGGACTGGGAACAGCTCGTGCGGCACACCGACCCTCTGGTGGACGATCCGATGCTCGGCATCGAGGCAGGGCTGTTCGGCGGGATGGCCCGGGTGCGGCTGGAGATGTTCGGTCAGGCCGAACCACTGCTCGCGGCCGCGCTGATGCGGTGCCGCAGCGAGCAGCCGCAGCGCAAGGAGCTGCGGTACTGGCTGGCCAGGGCGCACGAGGGCACCGGCCGCAGCGCCGCGGCCCTGCCGCTGTACCGGGCGGTGCACCGGGTGGACCCGGCCTTCATGGACACCTCGGCGCGGCTGGCGGCGATAGCCGAGGGCGACGGGTACGACGACGCGGCCGACCTCGCGGCGATCACGCTCTCCGGGGCCGGCGGCCAGGACACCGCCGACGGACCGGATCTGCTGGACCCGGTCTTCGGGGCCGAGGGCCGCGATCTGCGGCTCGGCGGCGAACCCGAGCCGCCGCCCGCCGCCGCGTTCCCGCCGGTGGCCGATCCGGCGGTGCGCGAACGGGCCGCCTCCGCCGCCGGGCCGCCGCCGAGCGGTCCGACCGATCCGGCGCTGCTGGAGCAGGCGCTCGCCGAGCTGGAGCGGATGGTCGGGCTGGAGCCGGTGAAGCGGCAGGTCAAGGCGCTGTCCGCACAGCTCAACATGGCTCGGCTGCGGGCCGGGCAGGGGCTGCCGGTGCAGCCGCCGAAGCGGCACTTCGTCTTCTCCGGCCCGTCGGGGACCGGCAAGACCACGGTCGCCCGCATCCTGGGCCGGGTCTTCTACGCGCTCGGGCTGCTCGGCGGCGACCACCTGGTGGAGGCGCAGCGCGCCGACCTGGTCGGCGAGTACCTGGGGCAGACGGCGGTGAAGGCCAACGAGCTGATCGACTCGGCGATCGGCGGGGTCCTCTTCGTGGACGAGGCGTACTCGCTGTCCAACTCCGGGTACGGCAAGGGCGACGCCTACGGCGACGAGGCGCTGCAGGTGCTGCTCAAGCGGGCCGAGGACAACCGCGACCACCTGGTGGTGATCCTGGCCGGCTATCCGGAGGGGATGGACCGGCTGCTGGCCGCCAACCCCGGGCTGTCGTCCCGCTTCACCACCCGGGTGGACTTCCCGTCGTACCGGCCGCTGGAACTCACCGAGATCGGCAGGGTGCTCGCCGCGGAGAACGGCGACGTGTGGGACGACGAGGCACTGGACGAGCTGCGCTCGATCGCCGGGCACGTGGTCGACCAGGACTGGATCGACGAGCTGGGCAACGGACGGTTCCTGCGGACGCTGTACGAGAAGAGCTGCGCCTACCGCGACCTCAGGCTGTCGGCGTACCCCGGCGAGCTGTCCCGGGACGATCTGGCGACCCTGCGGCTGCCGGATCTGATGCAGGCCTACGGCGAGGTGCTGTCGGGGCGGGGGCCGCAGGACCCGTCGGCACTGTGACGGACCCCGCGGCCCCGGCCGATACGCCGGCTGGGGCGTGGTTCGAAGGGAGCGCCGTCCGCCCGAAGGGCGGGACCCGCGGTGTCCGGTCAGCGCATCGCAGGGCGGAGGGGCGTCCGCGTACTGGGCGTACGCGGACGACCTCGACAAGGCGGCGAGGCGCCGCGCCGGACGCCGTGGGCCGGACGGGGCGTTCGAACACACGCCCCTAGGTGGCCAGGACCTTCTCCTCCGGTTCCCCGCTGCCCCTCGGCTCGGTCAGCCGGATCTCGGTGGCGATGCGGTGGGCGGGGTCGCGGACCTCGCCGACGAGGAGTTCCAGCACGTCCTCCAGGGCCACCACGCCGAGCACCCGGCCGGAGGCGTCCGCGACCTGCGCCAGATGGGTGGCGGCGCGGCGCATGACCGTCAGGGCGTCGTCCAGCGGGAGCTCGGACCTCAGCGTCGGCATCGGACGCCATATCCGCTGCGGTACGGCCCGCTCGGAGTCTTCGGCGTCGAGGACGTCCTTGACGTGCAGGAAGCCCATGAAGGAACCGTTCCGCGCGGCGACCGGGAAGCGGGAGTAGCCGGTGCGGGCGGTCAGCGCGACGATCTCCCCGGGGGTGACCGACGGCGGGACCGTCACCAGCTTCTCGCGGGGCAGCAGCACGTCCAGGACCGGGCGGGAGCCCAGTTCCAGCGCGTCCTCCAGCCGCTCCTGCTCCTCCGGGTCCAGCAGACCGGCCTGCCCGGAGTCCTCCACCAGCCGGCCGAGCTGGACGCTGGTGAAGACGGCCTCCACCTCGTCCTTGGGCTCGACGCGGAAGATCCGCAGGATGCCCTGCGCGCAGGCGCCGAGCGCCACCGTGACGGGCTTGCACAGGCGGGCGAAGGCGACCAGCCCCGGGGCGAGCCACAGCGCGGCCTTCTCGGGGGCGGCCATCGCCAGGTTCTTCGGCACCATCTCGCCGATGACGAGGTGGAAGAAGACCACGGCGGCGAGCGCGACGGCGTAGCCGAGGGGGTGGATCAGGCCGTGCGGCAGCCGCATCCAGGTGAACACCGGTTCGAGCAGATGCGCGACCGTGGGTTCGGCGACGGCGCCGAGCGTCAGCGAGCAGACGGTGATGCCGAACTGCGCGGCGGCCATCATCTGCGGCAGCCGCTCCAGGCCGTGCAGCACCTGGCGGGCGCGGGCGGTGCCGAGCGGTTCGATCTGGCTGCGGCGGACGGAGACGAGCGCGAACTCGGCGCCGACGAAGAAGCCGTTGACGAGCACGAGCAGCGCGGCGAAGACCAGTTGGAGCACGCTCATCGGGCGGCCTCCGTCCCGGTCGCGACGGCCTCCGCCGGGCGGCCGGTCCGCACCAGACGGACCCGCTCGGCGCGGTAGTGGCCCACCTCGCGCACGGACAGCCGCCAGCCGGGCAGCTCCGCGCGGTCGCCGGGGGCCGGGATCCGGCCGAGGAGATCGGCGACCAGGCCGGCGACCGTCTCGTAGGGGCCCTCGGGGGTCTCCAGGCCGATGCGCCTCAGCAGGTCGACGCGGCAGCCGCCGTCGACGTCCCAGGCGGGCCGACCGTCCTCGGGCGGGGCGGGCGCCAGTTCGGGCACGTCCTTGGCGTCGTGCTCGTCGCGCACCTCGCCGACGAGTTCCTCGACGATGTCCTCCAGGGTGACGACGCCGGCCGTGCCGCCGTACTCGTCCACGACGACGGCTATCGGCTGCTCGTTGCGCAGCTGCGCGAGCAGCGGCTGCACGGGCAGGGTCTCGGGGACCAGCAGCGCCGGGCGGGCGATCCGGCCGACGGGCGTGCGCAGCCGTTCCTGCGCCGGGACGGCGAGGGCGTCCTTGAGGTGGACCATGCCGACGATCTCGTCGATCTTCTCCTGGTAGACGGGGAAGCGCGACAGACCGGTGGCGCGGGTGAGGTTGACCACGTCCTCGGCGGTCGCCGAGACCTGGAGGGCGCTGACCTTCACACGCGGCGTCATCACGTGCTGCGCGGTCAGGTCGCCCAGGGACAGGGTGCGCACGAACAGGTCGGCCGTGTCCTGTTCGAGGGCGCCGGCCCGTGCGGAGTGGCGGGCCAGCGAGACCAGCTCGCCGGGGGTGCGGGCGGAGGCCAGCTCCTCGGCGGGTTCGACGCCGAGGGCGCGCACCAGCCGGTTGGCCACCGTGTTCAGCGCGGAGATGACCGGGCGGAACAGGCGGGAGAACAGGTGCTGCGGGCCGGCGACGAAGCGCGCGACCTGGAGCGGCCTGGACACGGCCCAGTTCTTGGGCACCAGTTCGCCGATCACCATCTGCACCGCCGAGGCGAGCAGCATGCCGATGAGCACGGCGGCCCCGGGCACGACGCCCTCGGGCACGCCGACAGCGGTGAAGGGGCCGCGCAGCAGCGCGGCGAGCGCGGGCTCGGCGAGCATGCCGACGACCAGGGAGGTGATGGTGATGCCGAGCTGGGTGCCGGAGAGCTGGAAGGACAGCTCGCCGAGCGACTCGACGACCGTGCGGGCCCTCTTGTCGCCGTCGGCGGCGGCCTTCTCGGCGTCCGCGCGTTCGACGGTCACCAGTCCGAATTCGGCGGCGACGAAGAAGCCGTTGGCCAGGATGAGCAGGAAAGCCGCTGCGAGGAGCAGCAGGGGGATGGTCATGATGCCGCCGCCTCCGCGCGCGCGGGGACCGCGGTGTCGCGGTGCGCGCTATGTCGGCAGGGGGCGGCGCAGGTACTGCAGGACGATCCGTCCATCGCCGGAGGGAGTCACTCCTCGGGTAGCAGGAGCCCCTGGCACCGGGTGGGGCTCAGGGGCGGAGACGCAGCGAAAACGTCTCCGCCACCAGATTAGTCAAGATGCGGCCGGATGCGTCAGGTCGGACGTCACCCGGTCAGCCCTGGGATGTGCCCGGAGACCGCTCGGGGTCGTGGAGGGAGCGGGCCTCCACGAGGGCACGCAGGGCGCGGGCGTCGGCGATCGCGCGCTGCTTCGCGATGCCGGGCTGGATGCCGAGCGCGGGCAGGCTGGTGCCGTCGCTGAGGTTGAGGAACACCCACGGGTCACCCGGACGCAGGTTCACCTGGAGGATTTCCGGCCATTCCAGGCGGCGCCGGCTGGCGATGTTGACGACGGTGACGCCGGAGTCGTCGGCGACGACCTTGGGCCGGGAGAGCATCAGCAGTACGCCGAACAGCAGCGCGCCGGTGAAGACGAAGCTGATGCGCTCGCCGGGTGTGAGGGGCTCCAGCAGGACCGCCACGGCCGTGATCACCGCGAAGATCGCGATGCCGGCCGTGAGCAACACCACACGGGTGGTCGCGGGACGGAAGGTGACGGGAAGCTCGGGCAGGTCGGACATCTCTGGGCGCCCCTCAGAGACGGCAGGCGTGGATGGCCGTGGTCAGGATGGCCCGGGCGCCGATGGCGTACAGGTCGTCCATGATCCGCTGGGCCTCCTTGGCCGGGACCATGGCGCGCACGGCGACCCAGCCCTCGTTGTGCAGCGGGGACACGGTCGGGGACTCCAGACCCGGGGTCAGCGCGACGGCCTTCTCCAGCTGTTCGACCCGGCAGTCGTAGTCCATCATCACGTAGGTTCGCGCCACCAGGACGCCCTGGAGGCGGCGCAGGAACTGCTGCACCTTGGGGTCCTCGGCGTCCGCGCCGGTGCGGCGGATCACGATGGCCTCGGAGTGCATGATCGGCTCGCCGAAGACCTCGAGGCCCGCGTTGCGCAGGCTGGTGCCGGTCTCCACCACGTCGGCGATGACCTCGGCGACGCCGAGTTCGATCGCGGTCTCCACGGCGCCGTCCAGGTGGACGACGGAGGCGTCGATACCGCTGTCGGCGAGGTGCCCGGCGACGATGCCCTCGTAGGAGGTGGCGACCGTCTTGCCCTTGAGGTCCTCGATGCCGCTCGCGGCGCCGGGCTTGGCGGCGAAGCGGAAGGTGGAGCGGGCGAAGCCGAGCGGGAGGATCTCCTCGGCGCCGGCGCCGGAGTCCACGAGCAGGTCACGGCCGGTGATGCCGATGTCGAGCCGGCCGGAGGAGACGTAGATCGCGATGTCGCGGGGGCGGAGGTAGAAGAACTCGACCTCGTTGGTCGGGTCGACGATCCGCAGCTCCTTGGACTCGCGGCGCTGCTGGTAGCCGGCCTCATGCAGCATGTCCGCCGCAGGGCCGGAGAGTGAACCCTTGTTGGGGACGGCGATGCGCAGCATGAGGTCGGCTTCCTTCGTTCGGGTGTACGGGGTGGGGGCGCTGGTGTCTCAGAGGTGGGCGTAGACGTCGTCGAGGGAGATGCCGCGGGCGACCATCATCACCTGGACGTGGTACAGCAGCTGCGAGATCTCCTCGGCGGCCGCCTCCTTGCCCTCGTACTCGGCGGCCATCCAGACCTCGGCGGCCTCTTCGACGACCTTCTTGCCGATGGCGTGGACTCCCTTGCCGACCAGCTCGGCGGTGCGGGAGGTGGCGGGATCGCCCTGGGCGGCCTTGTGCTGGAGCTCGGTGAAGAGCTCCTCGAACGTCTTCTTGGACATGGTGTCCCCCACCCTAGCCGTTGTCGGGTGCGACTCACCGCCAGGGTTCGGATACTGAACGGAGCGTGGCCGCGGTCGCCACCGCCGCGGTGACCGCCTCGTGGCCCTTGTCCTCGGTGGAGCCCTCCAGGCCGGCCCGGTCCAGGGCCTGTTCCTCGGTGTCGCAGGTGAGCACGCCGAAGCCGACCGGGACGCCGGTGTCGACCGACACCTGGGTCAGGCCCTGGGTGACGCCCTGGCAGACGTAGTCGAAGTGCGGCGTGCCGCCGCGGACGACCACGCCGAGGGCGACGATCGCGTCGTAGCCGCGGCCGGCGAGCACCTTGGCCACCACCGGCAGTTCGAAGCTGCCGGGGACCCTCAGGAGGGTCGGCTCGTCGATGCCGAGTTCGTGCAGGGCGCGCAGCGCGCCGTCCACCAGTCCGTCCATCACTTTCTCGTGCCACTGCGCCGCGATGACGGCGACCCTGAGGTCGCCGACGTTGCGGACGGACAGTTCCGGTGCACCCTTGCCGCTCACGTGTCTCCTCGTTCCTGGTGCTTACTGGTTGCCGCAGGTGGACACGGCGGGCGTGTCCAGCCAGGGCAGGTCGTGACCCATCCGGTCCCGCTTGGTGCGCAGGTAGCGGAGGTTGTGCTCGCCGGCCTGGACGGGCATCGGCTCGCGGCCGGTGACCTCGATGCCGTGGCGCAGCAACGCGTCGCTCTTGTCGGGGTTGTTGGTCATCAGGCGGACGGCGCGCACCCCGAGGTCCTTGAGGATCTGCGCGCCGGCGCCGTAGTCGCGGGCGTCGGCGGGCAGGCCGAGTTCGAGGTTCGCGTCGAGCGTGTCGCGGCCACGCTCCTGGAGTTCGTAGGCGCGCAGCTTGGACATCAGTCCGATGCCGCGTCCCTCGTGGCCGCGCAGATAGACGACCACGCCGCGGCCCTCCTGCTGGATGCGGTCCAGGGAGGCGTCCAGTTGGGGGCCGCAGTCACAACGCAGGGAGCCGAAGACGTCGCCGGTCAGGCACTCGGAGTGGACCCGGACCAGGACGTCCTCGCCGTCGCCGATCTCGCCGTGGACGAGGGCGACGTGCTCGACACCGTCGACGGTGGAGCGGTAGCCGTACGCGGTGAACGTGCCGTGCGCGGTGGGCAGGCGGACCTCGGCCTCGCGGCGGACGGTGGGCTCGCTGCTCCTGCGGTAGGCGATCAGGTCCTCGATGGAGATGATCGTCAGGCCGTGCTTGCGGGCGAAGACGACCAGCTCGGGCAGGCGCAGCATCCGGCCGTCCTCGCCGGCGATCTCCACGATGGCGCCGGCCGGGCGCAGCCCCGCGAGCCGAGCCAGGTCGACGGCTGCCTCGGTGTGGCCGTCGCGGACGAGCACGCCGCCGCTGCGGGCGCGCAACGGGAAGACGTGGCCGGGGCGGACCAGGTCGGTGGGCTCGGCCGTGCCGCTCGCCAGCAGTTGGAGGGTGGTGGCGCGGTCGGCGGCGGAGATGCCGGTGGTGACGCCGTGCGCGGCGGAGGCGTCGACGGAGACCGTGAAGGCGGTCTTCATCGACTCGGTGTTCTGCTCCACCATCTGCGGGAGCCGGAGCCGGTCCAGTTCCTCGCCCTCCATGGGGGCGCAGATCAGGCCGCGGCACTCGCTCATCATGAACGCGACGATCTCGGGGGTCGCCTTCTCGGCGGCGATGACGAGGTCGCCCTCGTTCTCCCGGTCCTCGTCGTCGACGACCACGACCGGGCGGCCGGCGGCGATGTCCGCGACGGCCCGCTCGATCGGGTCGAGCGCGAAGTCCTCGACGTCGTCGGAGGTGTAGAGGATGGGTGCCGCGGTCATGCGGTCGCTCCTTCCGGGACGGGCTGCGCGGCTCGGCGCGAGCGCAGCCACCAGTCGCGCATGCCCCACAGGACGAGCGCGCCGTAGATGACGTAGACGAAGCCGGAGAAGGCGAAGCCGTTGGCGAAGTTGAGCGGGACGCCGACGGCGTCGACGAGCAGCCAGGCGAACCAGAACTCGACCATGCCGCGGGCCTGGGCGTACATGGCGACGATGGTGCCGACGAAGATGTAGGCGTCCGGCCAGGGGTCCCAGGACAGGGACGGGTAGGCCTTGAAGAGGGCGGCGACGGCGAGGGTGCCGACGGCGGCGGCGCCGAGCAGCACGGCGCGTTCGCGCCAGGTGGCGAAGCGTACGGCGATGTGGCCGTCCTCGCCCCGGCCCTTGCCGCGGTTCCACTGCCACCAGCCGTAGACCGCGACGACCATGACGACGATCTGCTTGCCGGCGCTGCCGGAGAGGTGGGCGGTGGAGAAGGCGGCGAAGAGGATCAGGCCGGACAGGAACTGGGTGGGCCAGCTCCATATGGAGCGCCGCCAGCCGAACGCCAGACCGATCAGGCCGATCACGTTGCCGATCATGTCGGACCATTTGATCTGCTGGCCGAGGAGGGTGAAGGCCTCGGAGTTGAGCCAGTTCACTCGCCGGCCTCCCGCGCTTCGTCACCGGTCCGCCGTGCGCGGTCGCCGAGCAGGCGCTCGACGTACTTGGCGACGACGTCCACTTCGAGGTTGACCGGGTCGCCGGACTTCTTGAGGCCGAGCGTGGTCAGGGCGAGGGTGGTGGGGATGAGGCTGACCGTGAAGTGGTCGGCGCCGGCCTCGACCACGGTGAGGCTGATGCCGTCGACCGTGATGGAGCCCTTCTCCACGACGTAGCGCGCCAGGTCGGCCGGCAGCGAGATCTTCACGATCTCCCAGTGCTCGGAGGCGGTGCGCTCCAGGATCGTGCCGGTGCCGTCGACGTGGCCCTGGACGATGTGGCCGCCGAGGCGGGCGCCCACGGCGGTGGGGCGTTCGAGGTTGACCCGGGAGCCGACGGCGAGGACGCCGAGACTGGAGCGTTTGAGGGTCTCGGCCATGACGTCGGCGGTGAACTCGTCGCCCTCGTGCTCGACGACGGTGAGACAGACCCCGTTCACGGCGATGGAGTCGCCGTGCTGCGCGCCCTGGGTCACGACGGGGCCGCGAAGCCGGAAGCGGGCGGCGTCGCCGAGGTTCTCGACGGCGGTGACCTCACCCAGCTCTTCGACGATTCCGGTGAACACTTCCCGGGTCCTCCTGCCTCTTCGGGCACGGACTCCGGGGCTGTCGATGACGACAGAGAACACGGACGACAAGCACTCGGGGCGACGCCGGACGGGGCCTCGCCGGTGAGGGCGAGCCCGAGGACGGCGGCGCGCACAGGTGCATGCTCGCCCGCCGCGCACTGCCTCCCATCCGGACTTTAACCGTCGGTCCAGGAATTTCACCTGGTCAACCGGCCGCTGGAAGCGACCGGGTCGCGGACTGTAACCGCCGGTTCGGACTTTCACCGACCCCGGAGTGCGCTGCTACTGGTACAGCCCCAGTGTGCCACGGACGCAAGGCGTCGATCCGGACGATCGGTGTGGGCTCGCTCACAGAGCGCAGCTCCGTGAGGGGCCGACGCTCCAGGGCCGCACGACGGCTGAAGAGGTCCGGCGGCGGGCAAGGGCCGTCGTCACCGCCGCCGGACCGGCCTGTGCGGAAGTCAGACCCTAAAAGGACTAGACCAGCTGGGTCAACAGGTCCGTACCGGCCGGAAGTCGCAGCCCCCTGCCGCGGGCCGGGGCGCGGGTGCGGGTGCGGGTGCGGACCACCGTGAAGGGGGCCAAGCTGTAGCTTCGTGCGCCGCGGATCTTCCCGCGGGGGGACGCCGATGTACGGAGGGACGGAACAGCATGAGCACGATCCTGGTGACCGGCGGCACCGGAACGCTCGGCCGCCTCGTCGCCGAGCGGCTGCGCGCCGACGGGCACGAGGTACGGGTGCTCAGCCGGCACAGCCGTCCCTACGCCGTCGACCTGCGTGAGGGCGGACCGGCGCTGGCCGAGGCCGTGGCCGGCGTGGACACGGTCGTGCACTGCGCGAGTTCGCCGCGGGGCGACGAGGAGGCGGCCGGCCATCTGATCGCCGCGGCGCGCAAGGCCGGGGTCGCCCATCTCGTCCACATCTCCATCGTGGGCGTCGACCGGGTGCCGTGCGGCTACTACCAGACGAAGCACGCGGTGGAGCGGCTGGTCGTGGAGTCGGGACTGGGCTGGACGCTGCTGCGCGCCACGCAGTTCCACGACCTGCTGGTGGACGTCTTCGAGCGGCTGGCCAGGGCGCCGGTCATGCTGCTCCCGGCCGCGGTGGGCGACCAGCCGGTGGACGTGGCCGAGGTCGCCGAGCGGCTGGCGGAACTGGCGGTGGGGGCGCCCGCGGGCCGGGTCCCCGACCTGGGCGGCCCCGAGGTGCGCTCGCTGGAGTCCCTCGCCCGCGCCTATCTGCGGGCCGTCGGCCGGCGCCGCCCGATCCTCAACCTGCCGCTCCCGGGCCGGGCGTACCGGGCCTTCCGCGAGGGCGGGCACCTCGCTCCGCGCCGGACGGTGGGCAAGCGGACGTTCGAGGAGTATCTGACGACGCGTTTCGGGCCGGCGCTGGAGAACTAGGGTCTCTCGTTCGGATCGTGCCGGGCTCGCGGGCCCTGGCGCCGCTCCCCCAAGCTCATCGAGCGGGGGACCCCCACGCCGCGTCGTCGTCGGTCGCCATGACGCCCTCCTCCGCCTCGCGAGGCTCCTCCACTGCCTGAACAGCGCGGAAGGCTCCCCCTCACCGGCCCCCGCTCCCTGATCCGGCCTGATCCGAACGAAAGACCCGAGGGGCGCCCCGGTCTGCGTGCCGGGGTGCGGGAGGGCTCGGGTCGCGGCCTGATCGGGCGGCGGCGCCGGGCACCGGAGCCTTTCGCGGTCGGGAGCACGAGGACCGGGGGCCGGGGCCGGGCGCCGGTCGCCGGTCGCCGCCGGGTGATGCCCCGCGCTGACGGCGACGGCGTGCCCGCGGGCTCCGGGCGGCCTGTTCGGCCCGGCGGACGGCGTGCCCGCGCCGGCTCCGTCCGTCTATCCGCCCCGACGGCCCCCGCCGTCCCGGCCCGGCGGGGCGAAGAGTTCGTCCTGGGCGCGGTCCCGTGCCGTGATCAGCGCCCCGCGCAGCACCGCGCCGCCGCCGAGCGCGCCCGGCCGCACCTCCAGGGGCAGCGGCGACAGCCGCTGGACGCGGTCGGCGACCCGCCCGGCGAGCGCCTCGCCGCCGGCCTGGCCGACCTCGCCGCCGAGGACCACGCACCCGGGATCCAGAACGGCGACGACGGAGGCGGCGCCGAGGGCGACGCGGTCGGCGAGGTCGTCCAGGAAGGACGCGGCCCGATCGGTGTCCGCGGCGGCCGCCCGGCGGACCAGCTCCGCCGCCGGCGCGCCCGTCAGCCCGTGCGCGCGGGCGAGTGCGGTGACCGCGGCCGCGCCGGCCAGGGAGTGGAAGCCGCCCGTGCAGTCGGTGGCCGAGGGCAGGCCCCCGGTGCCCGGCACCGGCAGGAAGCCGATCTCGCCGGTGCCGCCGGAGGCGCCGCGGCGCAGCGCGCCGTCCAGGACGACGGCCGCGCCGGTGCCGTGGCCGAGCCAGAGCAGGACGAAGGTCTCGCGCCCCCGGGCGGCGCCGTCGCGCTGCTCGGCCAGCGCGGCGAGGTTGGTCTCGTTCTCCACGATGACGGCCGCCCGCGGCAGCCGTTCCTGGAGGTCCGCGACCAGGCGGCGGTGCCACTCGGGCAGGCCCGTGGAGTCGCGCAGTTCACCGGTGACCGGGTCGATCAGTCCGGGCGCGCCGATGGCGACGGTGTGCAGCCGCTCCACCCCGCCCTCCTTGGCCGCCCGCTCCACCAGCGTGACCGACTGCTCCACCGCGACCCCGGTGCCGGTGTCGCCGCCGATGGGCGCGGAGGCCTCGGCCAGTTCCCGGCCCAGCAGATCGGTGACGGTGACGGTCACGCTCTCGGTGCGCACGTCGAGGGCGGCCAGGTGGGCGCGGTCGGCGACGATGCCGTACAGGCGTGCGTTCGGGCCGCGCCGCTGCTCTCCGGACTCCCCCACCACGGTGATCAGCCCGGAGACGCTCAGGCGCTCCACGAGGTCGGCGACGGTCGGCCGGGACAGGCCGGTGAGCTGCTTCAGCTGTCCTGCCGTCAACGGTCCTTCCTGCTGCAGCAGGCGCAGGGCGAGCCGGTCGTTGATGGCCCGGGCGGTGCTCGGGGATGCGGGCATGCCGGGAATCCTCCCAGATCGGCGGGCCGCGCCGGGCGGCCGCAATTCCCCTATCCATCAGGAAGGGTCCCTGATAATTTACCTCGCGTTCAGCACGCCGGCCGTCTCCCCGGAGCGGCCCAGCGTCCAGGAGGGGCCGGAGAATGACAGCAGTGGTCTACGAACAGCGCGAGGTGCGGCGCGCCCGGTACGCCGTGGCGGCCGTGTTCGCCGTGCACGGCGCCGTCACCGGATCGTTCGCGACCCGGGTGCCGTGGATCCAGGACCACGCCTCGGTCAGCGCCGGTCAGCTGGGGCTCGCGCTGGCGTTCCCCGCGCTCGGCGCGTCCCTCGCGATGCCGCTGGCGGGCCGGGTCAGCCACCGGTTCGGCGCCCGCGCCGCGCTGCGCGGCCTGCTCGCCCTGTGGACGCTGTCGCTGGTCCTGCCCGCCCTCTCCCCCAACCTGCCCACGCTCTGCCTGGCCCTGTTCGTCTACGGCGCCTCGGCGGGGATGTCGGACGTCGCGATGAACGCGCTCGGCGTGGAGGTGGAGAACCGGCTCGGCCGCTCGATCATGTCCGGGCTGCACGGCATGTGGAGCGCGGGCGCCCTGATCGGCTCGGCGGCCGGCACGCTGGCCGCGCACCTGGGTGCGGACGCCCGCCTCCACCACGTCCTGGCGGCCGGGGTGCTGAGCCTGCTCGGGCAGGTGGCCTGCTCCTGGGTGCTGGACCTCCAGCCGGCCGAGGACGAGGAGCCGCCGCCGCGGTTCGCGCTGCCGCCCAAGTCGGCTCTGCTGATCGGCGCGATCGGGTTCTGCGCGGTGTTCGCGGAGGGCGCGAGCCTGGACTGGTCCGCGGTGTACCTGCGCCAGCAGCTGGACACCTCGGCGGGACTGGCCGCGGCCTGCACCACGGGCTTCACCCTCACCATGGCCGTCGCCCGGATCGTGGGCGACCGGGTGGTGGACCGGTTCGGGTCGGTGCGCACGGTGCGCTCCGGCGGCGTGCTGGCCGTGGCCGGCGGGCTGCTGGTGGTCCTGGCGGGCCATCCGGCGGTGGCGATGACCGGGTTCGCGCTGATGGGGCTCGGCATCGCGGTGGTCGTACCGCTGTGCTTCGCGGCGGCCGGGCGCAGCGGCCCGAACCCCAGTCAGGCCATCGCGGGCGTGGCGACCATCACGTACACCTCCGGCCTGGTGGCGCCGAGCGCGATCGGCGGGCTGGCCGAGGCGACCAGCCTGGTGGTGTCGTTCGGGCTGGTGACCGTGCTGGCGTGCGGGCTCGCCGCCTTCGCGGGGGTGCTGCGGGCGGGCGACCGTGACCGCCCGAAGGTCAGTCCGCCGGCCGCAGCAGTTCCCGGCCCGCGATCCTGAACCGCTCGCTCCAGGGGGCGGGGCGCAGCGTCCCGGAGTCCAGCCGGACCAGCACGCGGGCGCCGTGCGCGTACGTCACCGCGCCGTCGGCCGAGCAGAACCGGAAGCCGTACGTCAGCCCCGTGGTGCCGAGCCGTTCCAGCCACAGGTGGACGGCGTACTCACCGGGGCGGGTCACCGGGGCGTCGTAGGTGATGCGCAGTTCCTTGACCGCGTTGCAGGCGTCCCCGGCGGCGGCCCAGTCGCCCTCGAAGCGGAAGCCGTGCCCGCTCCACAGTTCGGACCAGGCGCGCTCGACCAGCAGCGGATAGCGCGCGTTGTGCAGCAGGCCGAGCGCGTCCAGGTCGTCGAAGTGCACGTCGACGGGGATCAGCCTGCCGTACGTCAGGGCGGGGGCGGCGGGGGCTTCGACGGTCACGGCGGTGCTCCTGAGGTGCGGTGGGCGGTCGTACGCGACCCATCCTAAGCGGTCGCTCAGCGGGGCTTTCGAACGGAGCATCGCCCGGTACCCCCGACAATGGTTTTCGGACACCTCACGTACAGAGAAAGCGAAACCCCACCATGGACCTCGGCGTGCGCTGGAAACTGCACGGTGACGGGCGCACGCCCGCACCCGGAGCGGTGGTCCGGCCCGACGAACGGCTCTCCTGGCCCCGCACGGTCGGGCTCGGCGCCCAGCACGTCGTGGCCATGTTCGGCGCCTCCTTCGTGGCCCCCGTGCTCATGGGCCTCGACCCCAACCTCGCGATCATGATGTCCGGCGTCGCGACGGTGATCTTCCTGCTCGCCACCCGCGGCCGGGTCCCCAGCTATCTGGGGTGCTCGCTGTCGTTCGTGGGCGTCGCCGCGGTGATCCGGGCGCAGGGCGGCACGAGCGCGACCGTGACCGGTGCGGTGTTCGTCGTCGGCGCGGTGCTGTTCCTGATCGGGCTCGCCGTCCAGCGGTTCGGGGCGCGGATCATCCACGCCGCGATGCCGCCGGTGGTCACCGGCGCGGTGGTGATGCTGATCGGGTTCAACCTCGCCCCGGTCACCGCCTCCACCTACTGGCCGCAGGACCAGTGGACGGCGCTGCTGGTGATGCTGTTCACCGGGCTGGCCGTCGTCTGCCTGCGCGGCTTCTGGTCGCGCATCGCGATCTTCCTGGGCCTGGTCTTCGGGTACGCGTTGTCCTGGGCGCTCGACCGGATCTTCGGCAAGGTCCACTCCGTGGACGGGTCCGGCAAGCTCACCGACCACTGGCGACTGGACCTCTCCGGGGTCGGCAAGGCGGACTGGATCGGGCTGCCGACCTTCCACGGGCCGGCCTTCCACTGGTCGGCGATCCTGGTGGCGCTGCCCGTCGTCATCGCGCTGGTCGCGGAGAACGCCGGACATGTGAAGGCGGTCGGCGAGATGACCGGCGACCCGCTGGACGACAAGCTCGGCACGGCCATCTCGGCGGACGGCGTCGCCTCGATGCTCTCCACCGCCGTGGGCGGGCCGCCCAACACCACGTACTCCGAGAACATCGGAGTGATGGCCGCCACGCGCGTCTACTCCACCGCCGCGTACTGGGCCGCCGCCGGCTTCGCGCTGCTGTTCGGGCTGTGCCCGAAGTTCGGCGCGGTCGTCGCCGCGATCCCCGGCGGCGTCCTCGGGGGCATCACCGTCATCCTGTACGGCATGATCGGCCTGCTCGGCGCGCAGATCTGGCTCAACGCCAAGGTGGACCTGCGCAATCCGCTGAACCTGGTGCCGGCCGCCGCGGGCATCATCATCGGCGTCGGCAACGTCAGCATGAAGTTCACCGGCACCTTCTCGCTGAGCGGCATCGCGCTCGGCACGATCGTCGTGATCACCGGCTACCACGCGCTGCGCGCCTTCGCGCCCGCGCACCTCAAGAAGCAGGAGCCGCTGCTGGACGAGGGGACGTCGTCGTACGGCGCGGAGGGGCGGGCCTGACAGCGGTCCGCCGGCCACCCGCCCGCCGACCCGGTCACGTGAGGGGCCGGTCGGCCGGGCGGGGGCCGGGCGGCCGCGGATTCGCCCGTTCCGGGGAAGCGGCGGGGCCGTCGGGCGTCCGGGCGCGGCGGGGCTGGGAGGCTGCCCCCCATGGGGCAATCGGTACGACTCACCCGCCGCCCGGAGACCGTGGACGCGGTCCTCGCGCGGATGCGCGCGCTGGCCGACGCACTGCCGGAGCGGGACGGGATCGCGGTCTTCAACCGGGTCTACCTCGCCGTCACCGAGGCCGTCGGCCACCGTCTGGCCGCGGGGCGGTTCGCGGACCCGCGCGCCGCCGCCACGCTGGACGTGCGGTTCGCCGAGCGGTACCTCGCCGCCGTGGACGCGGCGGCCGACGGCCGGCGCCCACCCGCCTGCTGGCGCCCGCTGTTCCAGTTCCGCCGCCACCCCGGCGTACGCCCGCTGCAGTTCGCGCTGGCCGGCGTCAACGCGCACATCGGCCACGACCTCGCCCTCGCCGTCGTGGACGCCTGCGCCACCCTGGAGTGCGAACCGGCGGCCCTGGAGGGCGACTTCGACCGCGTCGGCGACCTCCTGGCCGCGCTGGAGGAACGGGTCCGCGAGGAGTTGATGCCGGGCCCCGACCTGCTTCAGATCGCCGATCCGCTCACGCATCTGCTGGGCGCCTGGAGCCTGGAGCGGGCCCGCGAGGCCGCCTGGTCGACCGCGCGGGCGCTGTGGGCGCTGCGGCGGCTGCCGGACGTGGCCGAGGAGTTCACCGAGCGGCTGGACGCGGCGGTCGGCTTCGCCGGGCGCATGATGCTCACCCCGCTGCCGCGCTGACCTTGCGCACCCGCCGGGGAACCAGGCCGGGCACCCCGGAACCCCGCGCGATCACTGTACGTTGACCGGTGGACACCGACGATCACGAAGGAGCACACCGGCATGGCGACACGGCTGGGACTGGGTCTCCCGCAGAACCGTCAGTACGACCTCGGCAAGGACGTGCCCGAGGTGGCCCGCGCCGCCGAGCGCATCGGCTACGACAGCCTCTGGGTGTACGAGCGCGCCCTGTTCCCCGAGCCCGCCACCCAGGGCCTCTACGGCATCGAGGGCCTGCCCTGGCCCGACGCGTACCGGCATGTCGCCGACCCGCTCGTCACACTCACCCTGGCCGCCGCGGCCACCGAGCGGGTGGGCCTCGGCAGCAGCGTGCTCGTCGCTCCGCTGCACCAGCCCTTCCAGCTCGCCAGGTCCCTCGCCTCGCTGGACGCGGCCAGCGGCGGCCGGGTGCTGGCCGGCTTCGGCACCGGCTGGTCCCTGGACGAGTACGCGGCCTCGGGCGTCAGGCCGATCAAGGAGCGCGGCCGGGTGCTGGACGAGGTGATCGACGTCTGCCGCGCGGTGTGGGGCCCGGACCCGGTGCGCTACAGGGGGGAGATCACCACGATCGACTCGGCCGTGGTCGGCCCCAAGCCCGCCCGGCCCATCCCGATCCTGCTGGCCGCCGGCACCGGCAAGGCGCGCGAGCGGCTGGTGGAGCACGCCGACGGCTGGCTGCCGACCGCCTCCGGCGTGGAGCAGGTCGCCGACCAGTGGCACGCGCTCCAGGACCTGGCCGCCGAGCGCGGCAGGCAGCAGCCGATCAGCACCGTGCTCCGGGTCAACGCCCGCTACTCGGCCAAGGCCCACGAGGGCGACGGCCGGCAGCCCTTCCACGGCGACGCCGAGCAGATCGTGGCGGACGTCCTGCCCTACGCGGAGCTCGGCCTGGAGGAGATCCTGATCGATCTCCAGAGCACGACGCGCGACGCCGGGGAGCTGACGGACGTCGCCGCCGAGGTGTACGCGACGGCGCGGGCGGCCGGAGTGTGACCGCCCGCGACCGGCGTCAGTCCTCGGGGAGTTCGACGGGTGCGATCTCGTCGTAGACGTCGCCCGGGCCGGGGTTGGTGGCGTCGGTGCTGCCGCCGAAGTGGTGCATCACGCCCCACACCGCGTTCAGCGCGGTCTGGACGGCGCCCTCGGCCCAGCCCGCCGTCCAGGAGATGTCGTCGCCGGCCAGGAAGATGCCCCGTTTGTCCTCGGGCAGCCGGTCCTGCATGAAGTGCGTGAACAGACGCCGCTGGTAGCGGTAGTGGCCGGGCAGGTTGGCCTTGAACGCGCCCATGAAGTAGGGCTCGTTCTCCCAGGACACCGTCACCGGGTTGCCGATGATGTGCTTCCTGATGTCGACCTTCGGATAGATCTCGCCGAGCGACTTCAGCATGACCTCCATCCGCTCGTTCGCGGACAGCGGCAGCCACTTGAGGCTGTCGTCGCACCAGGTGTAGGAAAGGCAGATGACGGCGGGCCTGTCCGGCCCGTCGTCCAGCAGGTACGTGCCGCGGGTCATCCGGTCCGTCAGCGTCATCGACATGACGTCCCGGCCGGTCTCCTCGTCCTTGTCCAGCCAGAACGGCCGGTCCACGGGGACGAACAGCTTGCTGGACTCCATGTAGTGGGTGCGCTCGATCGCCGTCCAGTGGTCGATCGGGAACAGCCCGTCGTCGCACTGGATCTTGGACAGCAGCATCCAGGACTGCGCGGTGAAGATCGCCGCCCGGTAGGTGCGGATGTCACCACTCGCGTCCGTCACGGTGATGCGGTTGCCCGCGGTGCGGTGCAGCCGGGTCACGGCCGGACGCGGCTCGCCGTCCACGTGCAGCGACTTCAGCGAGGTGCCGTAGGGCCAGTGGACGATCTTCTCCGGCTCGCGCTCCCACAGGCGCAGCGGCAGCTGCTGGGAGCCGCCGACGATGCCGCGGTGGTGGTCGTCGGCCTCGGTGTAGACGACGCGCAGGATCTCCAGGATGGAGTTGGGGAAGTCGGTGTCCCAGCCGCCGGTGCCGAAGCCGACCTGGCCGAAGATCTCGCGGTGCCGGAAGGACTTGAACGCCTCGGAGTCGCACAGGAAGCCGTAGAAGGTCTGGTTGTCGAGCTTCTCGACCAGCTTCGCCCAGATCTCGCGGATGCGCGGCACGTCCCGCTCGCGCATGGCGCGGTTCATGTCGGAGAAGTCGGCGCCCTCCTCCAGGCAGCGGTTCCAGGCGTCGGCGACGTCCCGGTAGACCTGCGGCAGGTCGTCGATCGTCTCGGCGTAGTGCGACTCGCCCTTGAGGTCCACGACGGTCGACGGGGTGGTCTCGGCCAGCGGGTTGGGGAAGGGGCGGGTGGTGAGGCCGACCAGGTCGATGTAGTGCTGGAGGGCGGTGGAGGACGGCGGGAAGCGCATCGCGCCCATCTCCGCGGTCAGCGACTCGTCGCAGCCCTCGAAGCCGACCGTGCGCAGCCGGCCGCCGATGCGGTCCGCCTCGTAGACGACGGGCTTCAGGCCCATCTTCATCAGCTCGTAGGCGGCGACGATGCCGGACAGGCCACCGCCGATGATCGCGACCTCGGCGCCGAGTTCGGTCGCGGGTACCTGGCCGAGGCCGGCCGGGTGGGCGAGGAAGTCGTCGTAGGCGTAGGGGAAGTCCGGGCCGAACATGGTGATCGGCGGCTGCTGCTCGTCGGCGTGCTCGACGGCGTTGGGCACCGTGGACGTCATGGGGTGCGGACTCCTTGCGCAGGAAGAACGGGGTGCGGGCTGGGGGTTCAGACGAGGGACCCGTACAGGCCGGGGCGGCGGTCCGTGAGGTACGGGTTGGCCTCGCGGGAGGCGGCCAGGAAGGCCGGGTCCGCGTCGGCGAGGATCAGCTCCTCGTCGCGTCCGGCGCGGGCGCGGGCGACGCCGTCGGGGCCGGCGAGCGCGGAGAGCCCGGTGAACTCGAACTCGCCCTCCCGGCCGGCGCGGTTGGCGTACGCGACGTACATCTGGTTCTCGAAGGCGCGCACCGGTACGACGGATTCGGCGACGAACTGGTACGGGTGCATCAACGCCGTCGGGACGAGGAGGAGGTCGGTGCCGGCCAGGGCGTGGCCGCGCACGTTCTCCGGGAACTCCACGTCGTAGCAGATCAGCAGGCCCACGGTCAGACCGTTCAGCTCGGCCTGGACGACCGGCTGCCCGCCCGGGGTGAAGTGGTCGCGCTCGAAGCCGCCGAAGAGGTGGGTCTTGCGGTGGTTGGCGAGGCGGGCGCCGTCGGCGGAGATCAGCTGGGCGGAGTTGAAGACGGCCTCGCCGGCGCGCTCGGGGTAGCCGTAGGCGACCGCGAGGCCGTGCCGCGTCGCCAGTTCGGCGACCGCGTCGGCGGCCTCACCGTCTGCGGGTTCGGCGAGGCGGGCGATGTCGTCGCCGATGGCGTAGCCGGTGAGGAACATCTCGGGGGCGAGGAGGAGGGCTGCGCCCGCGGCGGCGGCGCGGGTGGCGGCGTCGTCGAGGACCTTGAGGTTCTCGACGACGGAGCCGGGGCGGCCGGAGCTCTGGAGCAGGGCGGTGCGCATGGATTCCTCACGGTGAGGGGTCTTCTCGGGGGGCGGTTAGACGGTACGGGTGGGTGGATGGGGGGTACAAGCGGTCGGCGTTGCGTGGGAGTGGGGGGTTTGTTGCGTGGGATGGGGGGTGTACGGCGATTCGTTGCGTGTCGTGGGTTCGGTGTGCGGGCACGGGGTGCGGCGTGGGCCTTGCCCTTCACCCGCCCGACCCGGTCGCGTGAAGGGTCACCCTCCCGGGGCCTCGCCCCCGACCCCGGCGGGAGCCGCGTCCGCCGGCCCCCGCGGTGGGCTGCGCCACCTCGCACCCCTGCCCTGAGCGCGCGGCACACTCCCGCCTTCGCGCGGCGCACTCCCCACCGTGGGGCGCACCACGCACCCCTGCCGTGGGCGGGCATCACGCGCCTCCGCCGTGGGCCCACCGCGCCCCCTGCTGCGGGCCCACGGCTCCCTCTGGCCATGGGCCGGGTGGCGTCGCCGCGCGTCGGCGCCGCTCGGCCCGGCCGAGAGCGCGGGGCCCTCGGCGGCGTCCGGACGTCCGTGCGGGGCGGCGGGGCCGGACGCCGTCGCGCGTCCTGCCCCGCCGGTCATGTCTCCGCTCCGGGGCCGGGAACAGGTCCGCCCCCGGAGCGGCCCGTGGCCGTCCGGGGGCGGGTGTCCTGCCCTCAGAGCGTCATGTCGGGGAGCCCGACGAGTAGCGGCGCAGGAGGGGGGACAGGACCAGTACCGACTTCGTGCGTTCCACGAACGGCTCGCCCGCGATGCGTTCGAGGACGCGCTCGAAGTGGCGCATGTCCGCGGCGAAGACCTGGGCGATCGCGTCCGCGTCGCCGGTGACGGTGGACGCGGACACGACCTCCTGGTAGCGCTCCAGGCCCCGCTGGATGGTCTCCGGCGAGGTGTTGCGCCGGCAGTGGATCTCGACGTACCCCTCGGTCTCCCAGCCGAGCGCCGCCGGGTCGACCCGGACGGTGAAGCCGGTGATGGCTCCGGTGGCCCGCAGCCTGTCCACGCGCCGTTTCACGGCCGGGGCGGACAGGCCGACGAGCTGCCCGATGTCCGCGTAGGAGCGGCGGGCGTCCTCGGCGAGGGCGTGCACGATGCGTTCGTCGAGATCGTTCAGCACAGTGGGTGGATCACTTCTCGGATGGTGTGGCCAGTCGGGAGCGGCGGAAGCCGTACCCGAAGTAGAACACGAGCCCGACCGCCATCCAGATTCCGAAGACCACCCAGGTGACGGCGGACAGGCTGCCCATCATCCACACGCACAGGACGAAGCCCACGGCCGGCAGCAGCGGGGACAGCGGCACGCGGAAGCTGCGGCGCATACCGGGACGGGTCCGGCGCAGCACGACGACGGCCACGTTGACTAGGGCGAAGGCGAAGAGGGTGCCGATGCTGGTGGCGTCGGCGAGCTGGCCGAGCGGGACGGCGGCGGCCAGGACGCCGCAGAACAGGGACACGATCACCGTGTTGGCGCGCGGCGCGCCGGTCTTCGGGTGGACGCGGGAGAAGACCCTGGGCACCAGGCCGTCGCGGGACATCGCGAACAGGATGCGGGTCTGGCCGTACAGGACGGTCAGGACGACGCTGGCGATGGCGACGACCGCGCACGCGGCCAGCAGGGTGCCCCAGAAGGTCTGGCCGGTGACCTCGCGCATGATCTGGGCGAGGGCCGCCTCCGAGCCGGTGAACTGCCGCCAGGGCTTGGCGCCCACGGCGACGGCGGCGACCAGCACGTACAGCGCGGTCACGATGACCAGCGACAGCATGATCGCGCGGGGCAGGTCGCGCTGCGCGTCCTTGGCCTCCTCGCCGGCGGTGGAGGCGGCGTCGAAGCCGATGTAGGAGAAGAACAGGGTCGCGCCCGCCGCGCTGACGCCGCTCATGCCGAGCGGCATGAAGTGGGCGTAGTTGCCGGAGCGGAAGCCCTGGACACCGATCGCGCAGAACAGCACCAGCGAGGCGATCTTCACGCAGACCATGACGGTGTTGGCGCGCGCGGACTCCTTGGCGCCGCCCATCAGGAAGACCATCGCCAGCAGGACGACGATCAGCGCGGGCAGGTTGAAGACGCCGCCGTCGCCGGGCGGCTCGGACAGGGCGGCCGGGATGGTGACGCCGATGGTTCCCTTGAGCAGCTCGTTGAGGTACTCGCCCCAGCCGACGGCCACGGCGGCCACGGACACGCCGTACTCCAGCAGCAGGCACCAGCCGCACACCCAGGCGATCAGCTCGCCCATCGTTGCGTACGCGTACGAGTAGGAGGACCCGGAGACGGGGATCGTGCCGGCCAGCTCGGCGTACGAGAGGGCGGAGAACAGCGCGGTCAGGCCGGCGATCACGAAGGAGAGCGTGACGGCCGGGCCGGCCTTGGGCACGGCCTGGCCGAGGACCACGAAGATGCCGGTGCCGAGGGTGGCGCCGATGCTGATCATGGTGAGCTGCCACAGCCCGAGGGACCGCCTGAGGGTCCCGCCCTCGCCCTGACCCCCCTCGGCGACCAGGCGTTCCACGGGCTTGCGCCGCATCAGGCGCGCACCGGCGGACGGGGGGACGGGGGTGGTGCGGTCGTGCGGCGGTGCGCTGGGGGCGCCTTGGTCGAGCACGCGCGGCTCCTTTGTCGCTGCGGGTCTTCAGCGGCGGGGACCGGCGGCGCCCCGTCCCGCGGGGACCCACCGAGCGGGGTCCCTGCCGCGCCACGTACAGCGCAGACCCTACGAGGCGGGGCGTCGCGGTCGTAATGCAGCAACCTTGCGCGTCTCCGCAAGATCGTTGCGTTCCTCGCCGCTGGGCGGGTGTTCGTTGCGCGGGTGCTTTCGACCGTTGCGGGCGGGACGTACGGGGGTGTGCCGGGGCGTCCCTTTCGGCTCGGTGGGGGCGGGGCTCGGCGGGGGCGGGGCCGCGGGTGCGGTGGCGGGCCCCCGGCCGGCGGCCGGGAACGCGGTACGGCCCCCGCTCCGCCCCGTGGCCGGGGAGGCGAGGGCCGCACGGCGTGCCCCCACGGCGCCTGCCGTGGGGGCACCGCGGGAAGGATTCCGCTCAGCTCCAGCTGGCGTGCAGGGGCTTGCCCTCGGCGTAGCCCGCCGCGCTCTGGATGCCGACGATGGCCTTGTCGGCGAACTCCTCCAGGGAGGCGGCGCCGGCGTAGGTGCAGGAGGAGCGGACGCCCGCGATGATCGAGTCGATCAGGTCCTCGACGCCCGGGCGGGCCGGGTCGAGGAACATCCGGGAGGTGGAGATGCCCTCCTCGAACAGCGCCTTGCGGGCGCGGTCGTAGGCCGACTCCTCCGAGGTGCGGTTGGCGACGGCGCGCGCGGAGGCCATGCCGAAGGACTCCTTGTAGAGGCGGCCGCTGGCGTCCTGCTGGAGGTCGCCCGGGGACTCGTAGGTGCCGGCGAACCAGGAGCCGATCATCACGTTGGACGCGCCGGCGGCCAGCGCCATGGCCACGTCGCGCGGGTGGCGGACGCCGCCGTCGGCCCATACGTGCTTGCCGTACTTCTTCGCCTCGGCCGCGCACTCCAGCACGGCGGAGAACTGCGGCCGGCCCACCCCGGTCATCATGCGCGTGGTGCACATGGCGCCGGGGCCGACGCCGACCTTGATGATGTCCGCGCCGGCGTCGACCAGGTCCTTGACGCCCTCGGCGGAGACGATGTTCCCGGCGACGATCGGCACCTGCGGGTCGAGGCCGCGGACCAGCTGGACCGCGCTGATCATCGACTCCTGGTGGCCGTGCGCGGTGTCGATGACGAGGGTGTCCACGCCCGCGTCGAGGAGCTGCTTGGCCTTGCCGGCCACATCGCCGTTGATGCCGACGGCGGCGGCGATGCGCAGCCCGCCCTTGTCGTCGGTGGCGGGGGTGTAGAGCGTGGCGCGCAGGGCGCCCCTGCGGGTGAGGATGCCCGCCAGACGGCCGTCCTTGTCGACGGCGGGGGCGTAGCGCCGGTTGTGCTGGTCGAGGGTGTTGAAGGCCTCGCGGGGGTCGATGTCCGCGTCCAGGAGCAGCAGGTCCTTGCTCATGACCACTTCGAGCTGGGTGAAGCGGTCGACGCCGGTGAGGTCCCGGTCGGTGACGACGCCTACGGGCCGCTGCTCATCGTCGACGACCACGCCGGCGTTGTGCGCCCGCTTGGGCAGCAGGGCGAGGGCGTCGGCGACGGTCTGGTGCGGGGCCAGCACGATGGGCGTGTCGAGGACGTGGTGGCGGCTCTTGACCCAGGAGACCACGTCGGTGACGACGTCGATCGGGATGTCCTGCGGGATGACCACCAGTCCGCCGCGGCGGGCCACGGTCTCGGCCATGCGGCGACCGGCGATCGCGGTCATGTTGGCGACGACCAGCGGGATGGTGGTGCCCGTGCCGTCCGGGGAGCTGAGGTCCACGCCCTGACGCGAGCCGACCGCGCTGCGGCTCGGCACCATGAAGACGTCGTCGTACGTCAGGTCGTACGGGGGCTGGATGTCGTTGAGGAAACGCACGTGCTGCACATCCCAGTCGATCAGAGGTGACCCCCTGGCAGGTCTGCCAGGGGGAAAGAGCACGTACTTCATTGTCCCATGTCCGGGGCGCCGCAGGCCCCCGACGAAACATCCAGGCCGGTCAGGGGCGGGTTGGGAGGAACCTCCAACGGCGGGACGGGGCGTGTCGGACGCCCGGACGGGCACGGACGAGAAGCGGCCGTGGCGGAGTCCGCGGAGGCGGCCGTAGCGGGATGCGCTCACCCCGCCACGGCCGCCCCTCGGGAACCGTTTCCGCGCTTCCCGGGCCCCGTCCGGGTCCGATTCCTCAGACCCCGTCCGGGTCCGCCCGGTTCAGGGCGGGCTTCGGGGTGGTCCCGGCCGTCATCAGGTAGTCGGCGGCCGAGGTGTCCGTGACCAGGCTGGTGACCAGCCCGGAGCGCAGCACCGCGTCGATCGCGGGCGCCTTGCGCTGCCCGCCCGCTATCGCGACGACCTCGGGGATACGGCGGAGCTGGTCCGCCTTGACGGTGATGCACCGCTCCCCCAGGTCCCGGCCGATCCGGCGCCCCTCGACATCGAACAGGTGCGCGGACATTTCGGCGGCGACGCCGAGCGAGGCGTAGTGGGCGCGCTCCTCGTCGCTGAGCATGTCGTGCACCGTGGAGATGCCCGGCTCCCAGGAGCCGATGGACACGCAGGCGACGGTGACCTTGTCGAAGTACTCGAAGGCCCGTGCGATCCCGGTCTGGTTGCGCAGCGCCGCGGCGGTGGCCGCGTCCGGCAGCAGCATCGGGGCGTAGATGGGGTGGGCGTCGCCGCCGGACACCTGTGCGGCGCGGCGGACGGCCTCGACCGAACCGCGTTCGGCGGTGCCGGCGTCGTACACGCCGGTCAGCTGCACCACCGTGCACGGGGGCAACCGGTCCAGGGCCGCCGCCATGTGGATGGTGGAGCGGCCCCACGCCAGACCCAGTACGTCCCCCTCGTTGACGAGTTCGCCGAGCAGGTCGGCGGCGACCTCACCGAGGTTCTCCGGGTCGGGGGTCTCCTCGGCGTCGGCCGGGGACTCGACGACGACGGCGTGCCTGAGGCCGTAGCGGGCGCGGAGCGCGTCGGAGCGCTCGGCGTCCAGCTCGGCCGGCACACGGATCTCGATGCGCACGAGATCCCGTTCGAGAGCGGTCTCCAGGACCCGGGCCACCTTGAAGCGGCTGACGCCGAACTCCTCGGCGATCTGGATCTTCGACTTCCCCTCGAGGTAGAAACGGCGGGCCATGGCCGCCGCCTGCACCAGCTCAGCGGGTCCCATCCGCACTGCTGACCGGCCCGCCGACATACCCGACACGGCGATCTCCTCACTGCTGTTCACACTCTGGATTCGCCGTTCATCCTTGCAGATCCGGCGCGCAGGATCAGCCCTGATGAGAGCCGTTCACGTAGCTGACGCTCAGTGGTCGCACGCCCACGATGCGGTGGCGGTCGCCGCGTCCGCCTGTGCGCGCAGCGCGCGGACCGCTTCGGCGGGGTCGTCGGCGCCGTAGACCGCCGAGCCGGCGACGAAGACGTCGGCGCCGGCCTCGGCGCACCGCTCGATGGTGGAGGCGGAGACTCCGCCGTCCACCTGCAGCCACAACGGGAGACCGTGCTTGGCGATCAGCTCCCTGGTCCGGCGGATCTTGGGCAGCATGATGTCGAGGAACGCCTGGCCGCCGAAGCCGGGCTCCACGGTCATGACCAGCAGCATGTCGAGTTCGGGGAGCAGGTCCTCGAAGGGCTCGATGGGCGTGGCGGGCTTGAGCGCCATGGAGGCGCGGGCGCCCTTCGCGCGGATCTCCCGGGCCAGGCGCACCGGCGCGGCGGCGGCTTCGACGTGGAAGGTGACCGAGGAGGCACCGGCCTCGACGTACTGCGGCGCCCACCGGTCGGGGTCCTCGATCATCAGGTGGCAGTCCAGCGGGGTGTCCGTCGCCCGGGCCAGCGACTCCACCACGGGGACGCCGAGCGTGAGGTTCGGGACGAAGTGGTTGTCCATGACGTCGACGTGGAGCCAGTCGGCCCCCTCGACCGCCTTCGCCTCGTCGGCGAGTCGGGCGAAGTCTGCGGACAGGATGCTCGGGTTGATCTGCGCGGCCATGCCCCAAGCGTGCCATGCCGGGACGCGGTCCCTCGCGCCGGTCCCCGCCCGGCGGCGTCGGCCGGCTGCCGGGAGCAGCCGGGGAGCCCCGAGGAGCGGCGGCTTGCCGCCCCTCGGGGGTACCGGCTCGCGGGACCGCCGGCCGGGGGCGAGGGGGCGGATGACGGGGCCGCCGCCGACGGGTGAGGCCGGGGGCGGGGCCAGGGCCGCCGATGAAGCCCCCGCGCGGCCCGGGCCGGCGGGCGGCTGACGGGGGCTTCATCGGCGGGCCGCAGTCCGCCGTCGGCCGACCGCGGATCGGGCAGGCCCGGCGCGCCCCCTTCCGGCCCGGGCCGCGAGGGGGCTTCGCCGACAGGGGGGTGCGCCGTCGGCGGACGGCGGATCGGGCAGGCCCGCGCCCCCCGTCCCGGCCCGTGGCCGCGCGGGCGCGGTCGGGCCGGAGGACAGGCGTCGGAGGCAGAGGCCGGTGCGGGGGGGGGTCAGCCGGTGCGGCGCAGGAGGGCCAGGTACATCGCGTCGGTGCCGTGCAGGTGGGGCCAGAGCTGGACGTCGGGGCCGTCGCCGAGGGCCGGGACGCCGGGGAGCAGCGGCCGGGCGTCGATCGGCTCGGCGTCGGGGAACTGCTTGAGCAGGTCGGCGACGACCGCCCTGGTCTCGGCGAGGTGCGGCGAGCAGGTGGCGTAGCCGACCACGCCGCCGACGCGTACCGACTCCAGCGCGGTGCGCAGCAGGCCGCGCTGGAGCGGGGCGAAGCCGTCCAGGTCCTCCGGGCGCCGCCGCCACCGCGCCTCGGGGCGGCGGCGCAGGGCCCCCAGGCCGGTGCACGGCACGTCGACGAGGACCCGGTCGAAGCTGCCGGGCCGCCACGGCGGGCGGGTCCCGTCGGCGGCGATCACCTGGTACGGCCCGGGATTGCCGTCGAGGGCGCGGGCCACCAGACCGGCGCGGTGCGGCTGCTTCTCGGAGGCGAGCAGGACGGCGCCGCGCTCGGCGGCGAGCGCCGCGAGCAGGGCCGCCTTGCCGCCGGGCCCGGCGCAGCCGTCGAGCCACTTCTCGTCGGGGCCGTCCAGGGGCGCGTTGGCCAGGGCGAGGGCGACGAGCTGGCTGCCCTCGTCCTGGACGCCTGCCCGGCCCTCCCGTACGGCGGTCACGGCGCCCGGTTCGCCGCCCTCGGTCAGCCGTACCGCGTACGGCGACCAGCGGCCCGGCACCGCCGCCTCCTCTCCGAGGAGTTCGTCCGGGGTGGCGCGGCCCGGCCGGGCGACGAGGGTCACCTCGGGCCGCTCGTTGTCGGCCTCCAGCAGGTCCTCGATCCCGGCGCGGCCGCCGCCGAGGGAGTCCCACAGGGCGGAGACGACCCAGCGCGGGTGCGAGTGGACGACGGCGAGGTGGTCCTCGGGGTCGTCGTCGTAGGGCGGGGCGACCTTCTCCAGCCAGCCGTCGAGGTCGTGCTGCGCGACCTTGCGCAGCACCGCGTTGACGAACTTGGCCCGCCCGTCGCCGAGCACGACCCTGGCCAGCTCCACGGTGGCGGAGACGGCGGCGTGGGTCGGGATGCGGGTGCCGAGCAGCTGGTGCGCGCCGAGGCTGAGCACGTCCAGGACGGGCGGGTCGACCTCCCGGAGCGGCCGGTCCACGCAGGCGGCGATGACAGCGTCGTAGGTCCCCTGGCGGCGCAGCGTGCCGTAGACCAGCTCGGTGGCGAGCGCGGCGTCCCGTGCGTCGAAGTCGCCCTTCTCCCGGGCCTTGCGCAGCAGCGGCGGCAGCACGAGGTTGGCGTACGCGTCCCGTTCGTCCACCGCGCGCAGCGCGTCGAAGGCGAGGATGCGGACGGGGTCCTTCAGCGGCCGGCGGTAGGGCTTGGCGGCCCTGCGGGGCCGACGGGAGGTGTCGCTCACGAAAAAGGTGCTCCGGATGTGTGGGTTGCGGTGCGCTGCGCTGAGACGCGCGGTACATCCAGCCTACGTCCCGCGGGGGACCGTCCGGCCCCTGGTCCGGCCCGTTCGGGACGACCGTTCCGAGTTCCCCGACCGGCCCGCTCCCGCCCGGACCAGCCGCCCGCGCCCACGGGACCGGCCGGTCCCCCCGCTGCGCCGACGCACCCGTTCCCCGCTCGGCCCTCAGCCCCCCAGCACCTCGCCGTCCGCGATCCGCACGCCCCGCGCCCAGTCCGCCGCCCGCATCGGCTTCTTCCCCTGCGCCTGCACCCACAGCAGCTCGACGGCGTACGAGCCGGTGCCTGCGTGGACGCTGTTCTTGCCGACGGCGAGCGCGCCCGGGGCGAGGTCGGTGCGCGCGGGCACGGGGGCGACCTGGATCAGCTTGAGCCGCTCACCCCGGAACGTGGTCCACGCCCCGGGCGCCGGGGTGCACCCGCGCACCACCCGGTCGACGCGCAGCGCGGGCGCCCTCCAGTCGACCCGCGCGTCCTCCACGGTGATCTTCGGTGCGAGGGTGACGCCCTCGGCGGGCTGCGGAACGGCCTTCAGGGTGCCGTCCTCGATGCCGTCCATCGTCGCGGCCAGCAGCCCCGCGCCGGCCAGGGCGAGCCGGGTGAGCAGGTCGCCGCTGGTGTCGGTGGGCCGGATCTCCTCGGTGATCGTGCCGTAGACCGGGCCGGAGTCCAGTCCCTCCTCGATGAGGAAGGTGGAGGCGCCGGTGATCTCGTCGCCCGCCATGAGGCTGTGCTGCACGGGCGCGGCGCCGCGCCAGGCGGGCAGCAGCGAGAAGTGAAGGTTGACCCAGCCGTGCCGGGGAATGTCCAGGGCGGTGCGGGGCAGCAGGGCGCCGTAGGCGACGACGGGGCAGCAGTCCGGGGCGATCTCCTTCAGCCGCTCCTGGAACTCGGGGTCGCGCGGCTTGGCCGGCTTGAGCACCTCGATGCCGGCCTCCTCCGCCCGTTCGGCGACCGGGCTCGCGACCAGCCGACGCCCGCGCCCGGCCGGTGCGTCGGGGCGGGTGACGACGGCGGCGACCTCGTGCCGGCCGGAGGCGATCAGGGCGTCCAGGGCGGGAACGGCGACCTCGGGGGTACCGGCGAAGACGAGCTTCATGGGCGGGTGCGGGCCTCTCGGTCGGGGCGGGAACGCGGGAGCGCACCAGTCTATGACCATGGACGGGAAGCCGCCGAAGGCGAGCTACGACGGCGTACGCCCCCCTCGCCCGGGGGTGCGCCCCCGTCGGTGGGCGTGCGCAGGACAAGGCGGGCGTGCGCCATGTCGCCCGGCATCCTTCGGGGGCGTACGCATATGCCCTTACGCCCCCACACCGTGACCAGCGGCCCGAAAAGGCGTTGGTCAAGACAGAGTTGACCACAGCGGGCCGCTCGCGCGGCCCGGTTCCTTTCAACGCCGGTTCGAGAGGCTTGTTCATGGCCGACCACGCAACCCACGACGCCCAGGCCCGGGCCAGCCTGCACTTGCTGGTGCGGGACATCGAGCGGGTCCGCCGGCAGGTGGACGCACTGCGCACCCTCACCGCCCAGTTGGGCAACGTCTACCGCCCGCGCCGCTCCGGCCCCTCCACGGGCTTCGTCGTCTACGGACGCGCCCCCGCCCCGACCGTCCGCCTCGCGCAGGAACTGCGGGACAGCGTCGAGACCCTGGTCACGGCAGCCGTGGACTTCGACCGCTCGCTCGGCTTCTCGTGGGACGCCGTGGGCTCGGCCCTCGGCGTCACCAAGCAGGCGGTGCACCGGCGCTACGGCGCGCGCCGCGCCGCCGCGCAGACGGCGGAGGCCGAGCGGGCCGCGGAGCCCGCGGGCAGCCGTGCGGTCAACGTCGGCACCGCCCTGCCCGCCGTGCCGACGGTCCCCGCCGCCCGCTCCATGCCGACCCAGCCGACGGCCGGTAGCCCGTCCCTGCGCGAGGACGTCAGGCCGACGGCCTTCCCGGGCCCCCGCAACGGCTGACCCCGCCGGTTCCCCCACCACGCCGCCCTCCCCGCCGTATCCGGGAGGGCGCGGGTGTGTCCGGGCCGACCTTCGGGTGTGTCCGGCCCGGCCCGCGGGCGCGTCCGGGCCTCGGCGCGGAGGGTGTCCGAGCCGCCCCGCGCATCACGCGCCCAGGCCCCCGCCCCCACTCCGCCAAGCTCTCCGCCACCGGACCAGCCCGCCTCGCCGCAGCCCTCCGCCACCGGAGCACCCCGCCTCCGGGCCCTCCCCGCCCCCTCGGACGGCCCTCGCCCGCACCGCACTCCGGCCGCGCGGGACCGGTCACCCGGCCCGGCGCCCGAACCTGCCGCCCGGCCCGTCGAGGCCGCCGGGAGGCGGCCTCGACGGCCAAAGCCGCAACCGCTGCCAGGCCGGGAACCCGTCACCCGATGTCCGGCGGATCGATCCGCACCCACACCCCGTCCGCACTCCCCCGCGCCGTCCGGGCCGCCTGCGCGGCCTTCAGCGCGGCGGCCAGCGCGGCGCCGCTGCCCGTCGGCACCCGGACCAGCGCCCGGTCCCACTGCTCTCCGGGCGGCGGCGCGCCCGTCCTCCGCGGCCGGCCCGGCGGCGTGACCGGCAGCGGCACCGGCCCCAGCACCTCCGCCTCCCCCGGCAGATCGGCCGTACGCAGGAACTCCGCGACCGCCTCCGGCGGACCGGTCACGGACGCCATCCGGGACACCGGCGGAAACCCCAGCTCGGCGCGCTCGGCCAGTTCCCGCACCGCGTGACCCACCGGGTCCCAGCGCACCAGGGCCTGAACGGGCCGCAGCGTCGGCTCGGCCACGACGACCACCGTGCCGCCCGCCTCCTGCGGCCGGACGAGCGCGGCGGCGGCGATCCAGCGGCGCAGCGCGTCCTCGCCGGCCCTGAGGTCGGGGCGGCCCAGCATGGCCCAGCCGTCCAGGAGCAGCGCCGCCGCGTACCCGCCCTCGGCGACCGGTTCGGCGCCCGGGGTGCTCACGACCAGCGCGGGGGCGCCCGGCACCGTGTCCAGCACATGCTCGCGCCCGGAGGTGCGCACCGGCACGGCGGGGAAGGCACGCCCCAGTTCCTCGGCGGTCCGCCGGGCGCCGACGACCTGCGCGCGCAGCCGGAAGGCGCCGCACTCCGGGCAGTGCCAGCCGCTCTCCTCGCGCCCGCACCACTCGCAGCGCAGCACTCCGCCGTCCTGCCCCTGCAAAGGTCCCGAGCAGTGCCGGCAGCGGGCGGGCGCCCGGCACTGGGCGCAGGCCAGCCGGGGGGCGTAGCCGCGCCGGGGCACCTGCACCAGCACGGGGCCGTGCCGCAGCCCGTCCCGGGCCGTCTGCCAGGCGAGGGAGGGCAGTCGGGCGGCACGGGCGGCCTCGTCGCGGGCGAGGTCGCGGTCGCCGACGGTGCGCACCAGCGGCGCCGCCCGCCGGATCTGGTCGCGTGCCGCCACCAGGGGGCGCGCCCAGCCGGTATCGACGAGCTGTGCGGCCTCCACGGTGCAGCTGCGGCTGCCGAGCAGGAAGCCGCACCTGTCCTGCGCGGCGCGCAGCAGCAGTACCTCGCGGGCGTGCGGCTGCGGTGCGTGCGGCTCGCTGTGGTTGTCGTCGCCGTCGTCCCAGAGGGCGACCAGTCCGAGGTCGCGCACCGGCGCGAACATGGCGGCGCGGGTCCCGACGACGGCCCGCACGGAGCCCCGGCTCACCGCGAGCCACTGCCGGTAACGCTTCTCGGGTCCGGCGTCGGCGGTGAGCAGCGCGTGCCGGCCCTCGCCGAGGAGGGCGGTGAGCGCGGTGTCGACGCGGGCGGCGGTGCGGCCGTCGGGCACCACGACGAGGGCGCCCCGCCCGGAGGCGAGGGCGGCGGCGACGGCGCGGGCGAGTTCCTCGCTCCACCCGGGGCCGGGCAGCGCGTTCCACACGGCGCGCGGCGAGCCCCCCGCGGCAAGCGACTCGATGAAGGCGGGGCCCTGCTCGTAGCGCGACCAGGAGCCCGCGGCGGGCGCCGGGGGCGGGGGAAGCGGGGCGGGCGAGGGACGCTGCTCGGCGCGGGCGTTGCGGGGGGGCACGGCCAGTTGCAGTACGTCGGCGAGGCTGCCCGCGTACCGGTCGGCGACGGCCCGGGCCAGTCCCAGCAGCTCGGGGCCGAGCACCGGCTCGGGTGACACCACCTGGGCGAGCGCGGCGAGCGGCCCGGAGTAGTCGGACTCGGCCCGGCGCTCGATCAGGAACCCGTCGATCAGCCCGCCGCCCTCGCGGCGCCCCTGTCGGACCCGGTGCCGGCCGGCCCCGAACCGCACCCTCACCCGCACCCCGGGCTGCGCGTCCGCGTCCAGCTCGGCGGGAACGGCGTAGTCGAAGTACCGGTCGAGGTGGAGCACGCCCTTGTCGACCAGGACCCGGGCCACCGGCAACTGTCCGGCCAGCTCGGCCCCGCGCCAGGTCCGCGGCTTGGCGCGGGGCGTCTTCGCCTGGCGCACGCTCTCCCGGATGAGCGCGAGCTGCTCCGGCGGCGCCCCACCGTCCCCCTGCCCGTTCTCGCTGCTCACGCTTGCATTCTTACCAAACCCCACTGACAACCGACGCCCGCCGGGGCCGCCCGCCAAACCCGCACGGTGCCCGGCCCGCCGGGACCACGGGGCACACGGTCCGCACCGGGACGTACGCACCGGTCCGCACCGGGAACAGCCGAGGCCCGGCTCCCTCAGGGGAGCCGGGCCTCGGGCCAGTCCGAGCGGGGCCTACAGTCCCGCCGCCTCCCGCAGTGCGTCCACCCGGTCGGTGCGCTCCCAGGTGAAGTCGGGCAGCTCGCGGCCGAAGTGGCCGTACGCGGCGGTCTGGGCGTAGATCGGGCGGAGCAGGTCGAGG
>NZ_JBFBEK010000033.1:0-93564 GCF_040683715.1 Streptomyces sp. NPDC093260 | reverse complement strand
ACGCCCGGTTACATTCCGAACCCGGAAGCTAAGCCTTTCAGCGCCGATGGTACTGCAGGGGGGACCCTGTGGGAGAGTAGGACACCGCCGAACAAATCTTCAAAGGGTTGGACCCCGAACTTCGGTTCCGGGTCCAACCCTTTTTTGTTCGTCGTCATGTGCAGTTCACGTTGTGCCACGAGCATCATGCGTCATGAGGGTTGCTGTACTGCTCAGGGCCGCCGGCGTCGGTGCCGGTGACGAGGTCGTCGTGCCGGCGTTCGGGAATGTGGAAGTCGCCGAAGCGGTGATACAGGCCGAGGCGCAGCCGGTCTTCGCCGACATAGACCCGGTGACCTACTGCCTCGACGCCGCCGCGGTCGAAGCTGCCGTAACCGTCCGGACGGCGGCCGTCGTCGTGGTGCACCGCTTCGGGCGGTCGGCCGACGTGCGGCGGCTGCACGAGGTGGGGCGACGGCACGGGCTGCTGGTACTGGAGCAGCGTGAGGCCGACGCGCCGCACGACGAGACGGCGCGGCGCCGGGAGCGGGCCGCCTACCTCGACACGAGACTGCGCGGAGTACGCACGCCCGACGCCGGCGCCGGCCACACCTACCAGCAGTACGTCGTGCGGGTGCAGGGCAATGGCAGGCCGGACCGGGACGCCTTCGCACGCGCCGTACGGGCCAAGGGAGTCGACTGCCGGGTGCCGGTCAAGACGCCGGTGCACCGACTGCCCGCGTTCCGCCGGTACCTGTCGCTGCCGGAGACCGAGCGGGCCGCCGAGGAGACGCTCGCGCTGCCGGTGGACGCCTCGCTGACGCGGCGGGAGATGCAGCGGATCGTGTCGGCGTGCAACGCGCTGGGCGGGCCGATCGTGGTTGGGAGCACGGCCGGATTCGGGGTATGATCTATTCCGTTGCCGCGAGGGAAACCTCGGAAAAGGCGACCGGCCCCTATAGCTCAGTCGGCAGAGCGTCTCCATGGTAAGGAGAAGGTCAACGGTTCGATTCCGTTTGGGGGCTCCGAAGAGAAAAGGCCTCGCCCTTCCGGGCGGGGCCTTTCTCGTATCCTGAGGCTCGTACTCCGAGTCGCCGCCTCAGTCCCGCGGCAGCTCCGGCACACGCATCGCCAGAATCGCCATGTCGTCGGACGGCGCGTCCGAGGCGAAACGCTCCACCGCGCGCATGATGCGGGCCGCGACCGCGCCGGCGGTCAGACCCGTGCACGTGGTGAGGACGTCGGCGAGGCCGTCGTCGCCCAGCATGCGCGTGCCCTCGCGGCGCTCGGTGACGCCGTCCGTGACGCACAGCAGGACGTCGCCCGGCTCCAGGACGACCGACTGCTCGTACAGCTCCAGATCCTCCATGACGCCGAGGAGCGGCTGCGGTTCGGCGGCCGGCTCCACCGAACCGTCCTGGCGCAGGCGCAGCGGCAGCGGATGGCCGGCGCAGACCACCTTCAGATGGGCGCTGCCGTCCTCCTGCGGCCACAGCTCGCCGTAGAGGAGGGTGAGGAAGCGGCTGCGGGCTCCCTCGTCCAGGATGGCGGAGTTGAGGCGTTCCAGGACGGCCGGGCCGCCGTAGCCCTCGCGGGCCAGGAGGCGCAGCGCGTGGCGGGCCAGGCCCGTGACGGCCGCGGCTTCCGGGCCGGTGCCGCAGACGTCGCCGATGGCGAACCCGTACGCGCCGTCGCGGATGGGGAAGAGGTCGTAGAAGTCGCCGCCGACCTCGTTGCCCTCGCCGGCCGCGCGGTAGATGACGTCGACCTCGACGCCGTCGATCTGCGGCAGGCCGGGCGGCAGCAGGCTCCGCTGGAGGGACTGGCTGATGGCGGTGCGCTCCGAGTACAGCCGGGCGTTGTCCAGAGCGAGCGCGGCGCGGCGGCTGAGGTCCTCGGCCAGTTCCAGGATCTCCTGGCGGAAGTGGTCGTCGGTGGGCTTGCCGAGGGTGAGCATGCCGATGACGCGGTTGCGGGCGACCAGGGGCAGCACCACCGTCTCCCCGCCGACCGCGGCTGCGGTGGCGAGGGTGGGGCCGATGGTGCTCCCGATGCGGTGGTGGGAGTCGCCGAGGCTGAGGCTGCGCATGGAGCTGCGCAGGGCGGCCTGGTGGGCGGCCTCGCCGGGGGCGGACCAGACGCGGGCGCCGGGGGTCGGCACCGGGTCGGGCGGGGCGATCTTCGACAGCAGGGACTTGATGCCGTCGATGAGTTCCTCGTCCTCGTGCAGGACGTAGGAGAGGTAGGGCTCGGAGGCCTGGTCGGCGATGGTGTAGACGGCGCACCAGGTGGCGAGGGTGGGGACCGTCATCTGCGCCATCAGAGCGAGGGTCTGGTCGCGGTCGAGGGTGCCGGCCAGCAGGTCGGAGGCCTCGACGAGGAAGCTGAGGGAGCCGCGGCGCAGCCGCTCCAGTTCGCCGAGGCGGGCCGATTCGACAGCCAGGGCGATGCGGTCGGCGGCGAACTGGAGGCGCAGCGCCTCTTCGTTGGAGTACCGGCCGGGGGCTTCGGCGGCGACGCCGAGGGAGCCGGTGAGGCGGCCTTCGACCTTCAGCGGGACCGTGACGACCGAGCGCATGCCGGTGCCGCCGAGCAGCGGTACGGCGGCGGGGGTGGCGCTGAGGTCGTCGTGGACCGCGGGCATGCGGGCCGAGCCGTAGCGGCCTGGGCCGGCCTCGACGGGGACGCGGGCGAAGCGCTGGCGGGCGGAGGGCAGGCCGGTGGAGGCGCGGACCTCCAGCTCGGTCTCGTCGTCGGTGGCCAGCAACAGGAAGGCGGCGTCGCCGTCGAGCATGTCGCGGGCGCGTTCCACGGTGCGCTGGAGGAGGCCGTCGAGGTCGTCGGGGGCCGGGGAGCCGATGAAGACCTCGAACGGGTCGGTGGTGGAGCCGTCGGCTCCGGTGCCCGGGTCCCCGCTCGACGGGACGCGCAGCGGGGTCTGCAGGACGGCGCGTTCGTGATCGCGCACCAGCAGGCAGACGGTCGAGGGTTCGCCGCCGGTGTCGCGGACGCGCAGATGGGAGGCGTAGACGGGGATGACGCGGCCGTGGGCGCCGCGGATGCCGTAGCTGCCCTCCCAGCGGGAGAGTTGGAGGGCCTCGGCGATGCCGGTGCCGGTGCCGGGGGTGTGCGGCCAGGCCGCGAGGTCGGTGAGCGGCTTGCCGACGACCAGTTCCGGGGCGTAACCGAAGAGTTCCTCGGCGTCCTCGTTCCAGGCGGTGATGGTGCCGCCGCGGTCGATCTGGACGACGGCGACGCGGACCCGGCCGTCGGCGAGCGGCAGGAGTTCGGCGGGCAGTGCGGGGCCGGCGGTGCGGGTGCCGACCTGGCGGGCGGGCAGGTCAAGTCGGAACCAGACCATTTTGTGGGTGGGCGTGTACTCGACGCCCCAGCGGCCGGCCAGGGCGGCGCACAGTTGCAGGCCGCGGCCGCCCTCGCGGTCGGGGCTGCCCATGTCGACGGCGGCGCCCTGGAGGGGGATCTCGCGTTCGGGGTAGCGGTCGCAGACCTCGATCCGTACCCCTTCGTCACTGCGCAGGCACAGGACGTCGGCGGCGGTGCCGGCGTGGACGACGGCGTTGGTGACCAGTTCGCTGGTGAGGACCACGGCGTCGTCGACGATGTCGCCGAAGCCCCACCCCTGGAGGGTGTCGCGGACGAAGGAGCGGGCGGTCGCGACCGATCGTCCCAGGGGCTCGAAACTGGCGGCCGCGCGCGCGGTGATCACAGAACTCCTCGTCCGGTTGTCGACAGGCGGGTCCTCGGGGCCGCGCGGCTCGCCGCGCTGCTCCGGCAGCTGCGGGTCCTGCGGCCGCGGCTCCGGGGGCTGTTCCCCGGGGATCACTCCGGTGGTCATTGTGTGCGGCCGCCCTCCGATGCCCGCTCGTTTCCGTGCCACCGCCCATGGCCGGTCGGACCGGCGCGGCTGGACAGCCGCATGCAAGGTTACTTACCTTCGCCGCCCGTGCGGATGCCGGTCATCGGTGATTTCGCCCGGAGGGTGTGCGGACGGTGTGCGAAGCTGCCGAACTGTTATGGCCTGGTTCGGTGGGGGTGAAACACTGGGCAGGCTCATGGTGTCGGTTCGGTCGGGCGGGGTGCGTTCCCCGCTTGCGGGTAGGCAGCCCTTTCGTGTGGCCTGGTCGCATCGGGCAGACGTACGCGGCGGTAACTGATACGCCGATCAGTAGGTACTACTAACCGTAGTGCCGTCAGCACAGCAGTGATGGTCGACCCCTGCGGGAGGGACACAGTGGAGTCTGGCGCAGCGACGCGGGGCACGAAGACGCGCGCGAAAGGCGGACCGTCCGGATCGTCCCTGGCCGGCCGGCGCGCACCGCGCGGCGGCACCACAGCGGTGGACACGGCCGCCCTGAACCGGCTGCTGGCCGCGCTGGTGGGGATGCGGGACGGGAACTTCCGCAAGCGGCTCACGGTGTCCGGAGACGGCGTGATGTCGGAGATCGCCGCGGTCTTCAACGAGGTGGCCGACCGCAATCTGCACCTGACAGGTGAGCTGGCCCGGGTACGGCGCATGGTGGGACGTGAGGGAAAACTCACCGAGCGGCTGGAGACGGGCGCCTGCGAGGGCTCCTGGGCGGCGGCGATCGAGAACTCCAACGCGCTCGTCGACGATCTCGTACGGCCCGTCTCCGAGGTGGGACGAGTGCTCTCGGCGGTCGCCGAGGGCGATCTCTCGCCGCGCATGGAGCTGCGCACGCAGTCCGCCGAGGGGACGGGGCATCCGCTGCGCGGGGAGTTCCTGAAGGTCGGGCGGACGGTCAACAATCTGGTCGACCAGTTGTCGACCTTCACCGACGAGGTCACCCGGGTGGCCAGTGAGGTGGGCACCGAGGGCAAGCTGGGCGGTCAGGCGCGGGTGCGCGGCCTGTCCGGCTCCTGGAAGGACCTGACCGACTCCGTCAACACGATGGCGTCGCGGCTGACCGCTCAGGTGCGCGACATCGCGCTGGTGACGACGGCGGTGGCCAAGGGTGATCTGTCGCGCAAGGTGACGGTGCACGTCGCCGGCGAGATGCTGGAGCTGAAGAACACCGTCAACACGATGGTCGACCAGCTCTCCGCGTTCTCCTCGGAGGTGACGCGGGTCGCCCGCGAGGTGGGCACGGACGGCATCCTGGGCGGCCAGGCGCACGTCCCCGGGGTGGACGGCACCTGGAAGGAACTCACCGACTCGGTGAACCTGATGGCCGGCAACCTGACGGCTCAGGTGCGCGGTATCGCACAGGTGACGACGGCGGTCGCCAACGGCGATCTGTCTCAGAAGGTGACCGTGCCGGCGCGCGGCGAGGTCGCGCGGCTGGCCGAGACGATCAACCAGATGACCGAGACGCTGCGGATCTTCGCGGACGAGGTCACGCGCGTGGCCAACGAGGTCGGCGCGGAGGGCCGGCTCGGCGGGCAGGCGAACGTGCCCGGGGTGGCCGGGACGTGGAAGGACCTCACGGACTCCGTCAACACGGTCTTCCGCAACCTCACCACCCAGGTGCGCGACATCGCCGCGGTGACGACGGCGGTGGCCAGCGGTGACCTGTCGCAGAAGGTCACCGTCGACGTGGCCGGCGAGATGCTGGAGCTGAAGAACACCGTCAACGGCATGGTGGACCAGCTCTCGGCGTTCGGCGCCGAGGTGACGCGGGTGGCGCGGGAGATCGGCGTCGAGGGCGAGCTGGGCGGCCAGGCGCAGGTGCCGGGCGCGGCGGGCACCTGGAAGGACCTCACGGACTCCGTCAACACCGCGTTCCGCAACCTCACCGGTCAGGTGAGGAACATCGCGCAGGTGACGACGGCGGTGGCCAACGGCGACCTGTCGCAGAAGGTCACCGTGGACGTCTCCGGCGAGATGCTCCAGCTGAAGAACACCGTGAACACGATGGTGGACCAGCTGTCCTCGTTCGCCGACCAGGTGACCCGGATGGCGCGGGACGTGGGCACCGAGGGCCGCCTCGGCGGCCAGGCGCGCGTGGACGGCGTGTCGGGCACCTGGAAGGAGCTGACCGACTCCGTCAACTCCATGGCGTCCAACCTCACCGGTCAGGTGAGGAACATCGCACAGGTGACGACGGCGGTGGCGCGCGGCGACCTGTCGCAGAAGATCGACGTCGACGCGCGCGGGGAGATCCTGGAGCTGAAGAACACCATCAACACGATGGTCGACCAGCTCTCCGCCTTCGCCGACCAGGTCACCAAGGTGGCCCGGGAGGTGGGCACCGAGGGGCGGCTGGGCGGCCAGGCGCAGGTGCCCGGCGTGGCCGGGGTGTGGCGCGACCTGACCGACTCGGTGAACGGCATGGCCGGCAACCTCACCTCGCAGGTGCGCAACATCGCCCAGGTCGCCACCGCCGTGGCCCGCGGCGACCTCTCCCAGAAGATCACCGTGGACGCGCGCGGGGAGATCCAGGAGCTGAAGAACACCCTCAACACGATGGTGGACCAGCTGTCCTCGTTCGCGCAGGAGGTCACGCGCGTGGCCCGCGAGGTGGGCACCGAGGGCATCCTGGGCGGCCAGGCCGAGGTGCAGGGGGTGGCCGGCACCTGGAAGGACCTCACCCAGTCCGTGAACTTCATGGCGAACAACCTGACCATCCAGGTCCGCAACATCGCCGAGGTCACGACCGCCGTCGCCAAGGGCGACCTGTCGAAGAAGATCACCGTCGACGCCAAGGGCGAGATCCTGGAACTGGTCACCACCGTCAACACGATGGTCGACCAGCTGTCCTCGTTCGCCGAGCAGGTGACGCGGGTGGCCCGTGAGGTGGGCACGGAGGGCATCCTCGGCGGACAGGCGCACGTGCCGGGCGTGGTCGGCATCTGGAAGGACCTCAGCGACAACGTCAACCTGATGGCCAACAACCTGACCATGCAGGTGCGCAACATCTCCCAGGTGGCGGCGGCCGTCGCCAACGGCGACCTGACGCGGACGGTGACGATCGAGGCGCGCGGCGAGGTCGCGCAGCTCGCCGACACCTTCAACACCATGGTCAAGACGCTGAGTTCGTTCGCCGACCAGGTCACCAAGGTGGCCCGCGAGGTGGGCACCGACGGCATCCTGGGCGGCCAGGCCTACGTCCCCGGCGTGGCCGGCACCTGGAAGGACCTCACCGAGTCGGTGAACCAGATGGCGTCCAACCTGACCGGTCAGGTGCGCAACATCGCCATGGTCACCACCGCCATCGCCAAGGGCGACCTCACCAAGAAGATCGACATCGACGCGCGCGGGGAGATCCTGGAGCTGAAGACGACCATCAACACGATGGTCGACCAGCTGTCCTCGTTCGCCGAGGAGGTCACCCGGGTCGCCCGCGAGGTGGGCACCGAGGGCCAGCTCGGCGGGCAGGCGCGGGTGCGGGACGTGGACGGCACCTGGCGGGACCTGACCGAGTCGGTGAACGAGATGGCCGGGAACCTGACCCGGCAGGTGCGCGCCATCGCGCGCGTGGCGACCGCCGTGACCCGCGGCGACCTGAACCTGAAGATCGACGTGGACGCCTCCGGCGAGATCCAGGAACTCCAGGACTACATCAACAAGATGATCGCCAATCTGCGCGACACCACGATCGCCAACAAGGAGCAGGACTGGCTCAAGGGCAACCTGGCCCGCATCTCGGCGCTGATGCAGGGCCGCCGGGACCTCCAGGACGTGGCGTCGCTGATCATGAGCGAGCTGACGCCGGTGGTGTCCGCGCAGCACGGCGCGTTCTTCGTCGCCATGCCGCCGGCCGACGGCAGCGACCTCGGCGGCGACCCGGACACCGCCTACGAGCTGCGCATGCTCGGCTCCTACGGCTACTCGATGGGCTCCATGCCGACGTCGTTCCGGCCGGGCGAGGCGCTGATCGGGACGGCCGCCGAGGAGAAGCGCACGATCCTCGTCAAGGACGCGCCCAGCGGCTATCTGAAGATCGCCTCCGGGCTCGGGGAGGCCCCGCCGGCGCAGGTGATCGTGCTGCCCGTGCTGTTCGAGGGGAAGGTCCTCGGCGTCATCGAGCTGGCCTCGTTCACGCCGTTCACGCAGATCCAGAAGGACTTCCTGAACCAGATCGCGGAGATGATCGCGACCAGTGTCAACACCATCTCCGTCAACACCAAGACCGAGCAGCTGCTCAAGCAGTCCCAGGAGCTGACCGAGCAACTGCGCCTCAGGTCGGAGGAGTTGGAGCAGCGGCAGAAGGCGCTGCAGGCGTCCAACGCCGAACTGGAGGAGAAGGCCGAGCTGCTGGCCCAGCAGAACCGCGACATCGAGGCGAAGAACTCCGAGATCGAGGAGGCGCGGCAGGTCCTGGAGGAGCGCGCCGAGCAGCTCGCGGTCTCCATGCGCTACCGCAGCGAGTTCCTGGCCAACATGTCGCACGAGCTGCGCACGCCGCTGAACTCCCTGCTGATCCTGGCCAAGTTGCTCGCCGACAACGCCGAGGGCAACCTCTCCCCGAAGCAGGTGGAGTTCGCCGAGACCATCCACGGCGCCGGCTCCGACCTGCTCCAGCTGATCAACGACATCCTGGACCTGTCGAAGGTCGAGGCGGGCAAGATGGACGTCTCCCCGACGCGCATCGCCCTCGTCCAGCTGATCGACTACGTGGAGGCCACCTTCCGGCCGCTGACCGCCGAGAAGGGCCTGGACCTGTCGGTGCGGGTCTCGCCGGAGCTGCCCGCCACGCTGCACACCGACGAGCAGCGGCTCCTCCAGGTGCTGCGCAACCTGCTGTCCAACGCGGTGAAGTTCACCGACTCCGGGTCGGTGGAGCTGGTGATCCGCCCGGCGCGGGACGAGGTCCCGCAGGCGATCCGGGAGCAGTTGCTGGAGGCCGGGTCGCTCACCGACCCGGAGGCGGACATGATCGCGTTCTCCGTCACCGACACCGGCATCGGCATCGCGGCCAGCAAGATGCGGGTGATCTTCGAGGCGTTCAAGCAGGCCGACGGCACCACCAGCCGCAAGTACGGCGGCACGGGCCTCGGTCTGTCCATCTCCCGGGAGATCGCCCAGCTGCTCGGCGGCGAGATCCACGCGCAGAGCGAACCGGGCCGCGGCTCGACGTTCACCCTGTACCTGCCGCTGCACCCGGGCGAGCTGCCGCCGCACGGCTACCAGCAGCCCGCCTCCGCGCTCGACGCCGACGAGCTGGTCGCGGCCGCCGAGCCGCACCTGTCCGAACTGCCGGGCCTCTCGGAGCTGTCCGAGCTCTCGGCGGCCGAGGTGGAGACGCCGGCCGAGGTCAAGTCGTACCAGGAGACGCAGAACGGCGCGGCCGCGCTGTTCCGCCGCCGCCGCAAGGCGCTGCCCGCCGGCCGGCAGCAGGAGCCGGGGCAGCGGCAGGGGCACGAGGGCGAGCGGGAGCCGGCGCCGGCCGGTGCGTCCGCCTCGCCCGCGGAGTCCGAGGCCGCGGCGAAGGCGCACCGGGACATCCGGTTCGGCGGCGAGAAGGTGCTCATCGTCGACGACGACATCCGCAACGTCTTCGCCCTGACCAGCGTCCTGGAGCAGCACGGCCTGTCGGTGCTGTACGCCGAGAACGGCCGCGAGGGCATCGAGGTGCTGGAGCAGCACGACGACGTGGCGGTCGTCCTGATGGACATCATGATGCCCGAGATGGACGGCTACGCGACGACGACGGCGATCCGCAGGATGCCGCAGTTCGCCGGGCTGCCGATCATCGCGCTGACCGCGAAGGCGATGAAGGGCGACCGGGAGAAGGCGATCGGCTCGGGCGCCTCCGACTACGTCACCAAGCCGGTCGACCCCGACCATCTGCTGTCCGTGATGGAGCAGTGGATGCGCGGGGAGTGACGTACGGAACGGGAGTGCCCCGGGGAACGCGGGGCAGAGGAAGGAGTGGCGGAAGTGCCGGGGCGGCGGGCTCCGGGACGCGAGCGGAGGCGTCGGCTCCGGGGGTCCGGATCCGTGTAGAAGTGCGGGGATCGGGGAACCTTCTCGTCTCCCGCTCCGTTTCCGCTACGTGCACAGTGACATCGCGGTGACAGGGTGTGGCGACGGGCGGGGTGCGGCTACGATGACCGGCACAAGGACGGACGGCTCACGGGAGTCGTCCCCTGGGGCGGCACCCGCCGGTGCCTCCCCGGTTCCTGCGGACAGGGGCGGCCCCAAGCCGGGGCGAGGAGGGCGGGCCATGGTGCAGAAGGCCAAGATCCTCCTGGTCGATGACCGGCCGGAGAATCTGCTGGCGCTGGAGGCCATCCTCTCTGCGCTCGATCAGACGCTGGTGCGGGCATCGTCCGGGGAGGAAGCGCTCAAAGCACTGCTCACGGACGACTTCGCGGTCATTCTGCTGGACGTCCAGATGCCGGGCATGGACGGATTCGAGACAGCCGCGCACATCAAGAGGCGGGAGCGGACCCGGGACATCCCGATCATCTTCCTCACCGCGATCAACCACGGCCCGCACCACACCTTCCGCGGGTACGCGGCGGGCGCGGTGGACTACATCTCGAAGCCGTTCGACCCGTGGGTGCTGCGCGCGAAGGTCTCGGTCTTCGTCGACCTGTACATGAAGAACTGCCAGCTCAAGGAGCAGGCCGCGCTGCTCCGCCTCCAGCTGGAGGGCGGCGGCAAGGAGGGCGGCACCGGCGAGGGCAAGGAGTCCGCCGGTCTGCTCGCCGAGCTGTCCGCGCGCCTGGCCGCCGTCGAGGAACAGGCCGAGGCGCTGTCCAAGCAGCTGGACGACGAGTCAGCGGACGCGGCGGCCGTCGCGACGGCGGCGCACCTCGAGCGGAAGCTGACCGGCCTGCGCCGGGCCCTGGACGCGCTGGAGCCGGGGGCCGGGAGCGGAGCTTCGGTGTCCTCTTGAGGGACCGCCCTGCGGGGCGGTCCGGGGGCGGCGCTCGGGGCTGAGGCCGGCGTGGTTGCCCGGGTGGGGCCGGGTTGGCCTCCGGGCAGCGCGGGTCGCGGTCGTGATGGGGCGCGCGATGACCTCGCTGGGGAGCGGCTTCCCGCCGGGGGTGGGGAGAAGCTTCATGAAGGGCAGGTTCGGGCCACGTTCGGCCCTGGGAGTCGTAACGGGTGGCCAGTCTCCGTGACTTGCCGGACGGAACCGTCGACGGGCGGGCGGGCCCGAGGTGAATCAGCCGCCCAGCGGCCCTGGTGAGGCCGCGTCAGCTGAACGTTCCCGCGCGGGCGACACGAACGGGTGAAGGCGGGCGCACACGTGTCCGGCGCCCTCTCCACCGGTAATCTCACACCTATGGCCTCACGTCCCTCCGCAGCCAAGAAGCAGCCCGCCAAGAAGGCGGCCGCTCCCTCCAAGGCTCCGGCGAAGAGGGCCGCTGCGAAAAGGCCACCCGCGAAGAAGGCCCCGGCCCGGAAGGCGCCCGCCAAGAAGGCCGCCGTCCGGCCCGCGCCCCGGCCCGCGCCGAGTCCGACCGGGGGCGTGTACCGAGTGGTGCGCGCCCTGTGGCTGGGGCTCGCGCACGCCGTCGGCGCCGTGTTCCGGGGGATAGGGCAGGGCGCCCGCAACCTCGACCCCGCGCACCGCAAGGACGGCGTCGCCCTGCTGCTGCTCGCCGTCGCCCTGATCGTCGCCGCCGGCACCTGGGCCGATCTGCGCGGGCCGGTCGGCGATCTGGTCGAGGTGCTGGTGACCGGGGCCTTCGGGCGGCTGGATCTCCTCGTGCCGATCCTGGTCGGCATCATCGCCGTACGCCTCATCCGGCACCCGGAGAAGCCCGAGGCCAACGGCCGTATCGTCATCGGCCTGTCCGCGCTCGTCCTCGGCGTGCTCGGGCAGGTGCACATCGCCTGCGGCTCGCCGGCCCGCAGCGACGGGATGCAGGCGATAAGGGACGCCGGCGGCCTCATCGGCTGGGGGGCGGCCACCCCGCTGACGTACATGATGGGCGAGATGCTGGCCGTGCCGCTGCTGGTGCTGCTCACCGTGTTCGGCCTGCTGGTGGTCACCGCCACCCCCGTCAACGCCATCCCGCAGCGGCTGCGGCTGCTCGGGGTCAGGCTCGGCCTTCTGCCGGACCCGGAGGACGACGAGTTCGACGCGTACACCGAGTACACCGAGGACGACGCCCGCTACGACGACCAGTGGCGCGAGGCGCTGCCCGCGCGCCCCCGCAAGCGGCAGAGCGCCGCCCAGGGTTACGACCCCGAGGGCGCCGAGCAGGAGGCGCTGTCCAAGCGGCGCGGCCGCCCCCGGCGTTCCGCCGTGCCGCAGCCCGACATGGACCAGCGGCTGGACGCCGTGGACGTCGCCGCCGCTGCCGCCGCCGCGCTCGACGGCGCCGTGCTGCACGGCATGCCGCCCTCGCCGGTCGTCGCGGACCTCACCCAGGGCGTCACCGCGGGCGGCGAGCGCGGGGAGGCTTCGGGCCCGGCACCGACCCCCACGCCGGCCCCGGCCTCCGCTTCGCCCCCGGCCGCTGCTCCCACGCCCGTTCCCGCCGCGCGTCCCGAGCAGGACGCCCCGGCGGCGAGGACCCGGGCGGAGGCGCCGGCCGCCCGGCCCGCGCGCGAGGAGCCGACCGGCGGCGTCCCGGACCTCACCAAGAGCCCGCCCGTCGAGACGACCCGCGACCTGCCGCCCCGCGCCGAACAGCTCCAGCTCTCCGGCGACATCACCTACGCCCTGCCCGCCCTGGACCTGCTGGAGCGCGGCGGCCCCGGCAAGGCGCGCAGCGCCGCCAACGACGCGATCGTCGAATCGCTCACCACCGTCTTCACCGAGTTCAAGGTCGACGCCCGGGTCACCGGCTTCACCCGCGGCCCGACGGTCACCCGCTACGAGGTCGAACTCGGGCCCGCCGTGAAGGTGGAGCGCATCACCGCGCTGACGAAGAACATCGCCTACGCCGTCGCCAGCCCCGATGTGCGGATCATCAGCCCGATCCCCGGCAAGTCCGCGGTCGGCATCGAGATCCCCAACACCGACCGGGAGATGGTCAACCTCGGCGACGTGCTGCGGCTCGCCGCGGCCGCCGAGGACGACCACCCGATGCTGGTCGCGCTCGGCAAGGACGTCGAGGGCGGCTACGTGATGGCGAACATCGCGAAGATGCCGCACATCCTGGTCGCCGGCGCCACCGGCTCCGGCAAGTCGTCCTGCATCAACTGCCTGATCACCTCCATCATGATGCGGGCGACCCCGGAGGACGTCCGGATGGTCCTGGTCGACCCCAAGCGGGTCGAGCTGACCGCCTACGAGGGCATCCCGCACCTCATCACGCCGATCATCACCAACCCCAAGCGGGCCGCCGAGGCGCTCCAGTGGGTGGTGCGCGAGATGGACCTGCGCTACGACGACCTCGCGGCGTACGGCTTCCGGCACATCGACGACTTCAACGCCGCCGTCCGCAGCGGCAAGGCGAAGGCGCCCGAGGGCAGCGAACGCGAGCTGCAGCCGTACCCGTACCTGCTGGTCATCGTGGACGAGCTGGCCGACCTGATGATGGTGGCGCCGCGCGACGTGGAGGACGCGATCGTGCGCATCACCCAGCTCGCCCGCGCCGCCGGCATCCACCTGGTGCTCGCCACGCAGCGGCCCTCGGTCGACGTCGTCACCGGTCTGATCAAGGCGAACGTGCCCTCCCGGCTCGCCTTCGCCACCTCCTCGCTCGCCGACAGCCGCGTCATCCTCGACCAGCCCGGCGCCGAGAAGCTGATCGGCAAGGGCGACGGGCTGTTCCTGCCCATGGGCGCCAGCAAGCCCACCCGTATGCAGGGCGCCTTCGTCACCGAGGACGAGGTCGCCGCCGTCGTACGGCACTGCAAGGACCAGATGGCGCCCGTCTTCCGGGACGACGTCACCGTCGGCAGCAAGCAGAAGAAGGAGATCGACGAGGACATCGGCGACGACCTCGACCTGCTGTGCCAGGCCGCCGAGCTGGTCGTCTCCACCCAGTTCGGGTCCACCTCCATGCTCCAGCGCAAGCTGCGCGTCGGCTTTGCCAAGGCCGGGCGGCTCATGGACCTGATGGAGTCCCGGAACATCGTCGGACCCAGCGAGGGCTCCAAGGCGCGTGACGTTCTTGTGAAACCCGACGACCTGGACGGTGTACTGGCCCTGATTCGGGGAGAGTCCGCGGGGTAGGCGTCAGGGAGCCGTTCCTCCGGCGGTGACGCCCGCCGCGGGTGCGCGGGCCGGGCGGTTTCGTGATCCACCCGTTAGCCGCCGGCGGGCAACCCTCTCCGTCGGCCGCACGTCCAGTTCAGCAAGAGGTCCGGTGGGGGACCCACCAAGTCCCACCACGGGTTCCGCAGCTGTCCCGTCATCGGATTGACCGGCCATTCCGATGGCGTACAAAGTCGTACCGCCGGGTCGCTCCACCCTTTGGCACACCCCTAGACTGAATGTCCAGCACAGGCGGCTACACGCTCGAAAGGCGCCCCCGTGTCCATCGGCAACTCCCCTGAAGACGAGCGTCCGTTCGAAGACGTTTCCGAGGAAGCCCGCCCCTCCATCGGCCGTGTCCTGAAGGACGCGCGGCTCGCCGCCGGCCTGACCGTCGACGAGATCAGTACCGCCACCCGCGTCCGCATCGCCATCGTGCACGCCATCGAGGCCGACGACTTCGCCCCCTGCGGCGGTGACGTCTACGCCCGCGGACACATCCGGACCCTGGCCCGCGCCGTCCGTCTCGACCCCGCCCCGCTGCTCGCCCAGTACGCCGCCGAGCACGGCGGCCGGCCCGCGCCCACCCCGGCCGCCCCCCTCTTCGAGGCGGAACGTATCCGCCCCGAGCGGCGCGGCCCGAACTGGACCGCGGCCATGGTCGCCGCGATCGTCGTCGTGATCGGCTTCGTCGGCTTCACCGCCGTCAAGGGCGGGGGCGGCGACAGCTCCGACAAGACGCAGCTCGCCGAGGGCGCCACGGCGAGCACCGGTACCTCCGCCACGCCGGCCCCGAAGAAGCCCAAGCCCGCCGCCCCGAAGCCCGCCCCGTCCGACAGCGCCATCGCGGCCGCACCCCAGGACAAGGTGACCGTCCAGGTCAGCGCGCCCGACGGCCGCAGCTGGATCTCCGCCAAGGACCACAACGGCCGCATGCTCTTCGACGGCCTGCTGAACAAGGGCGAGTCCAAGACCTTCCAGGACAACACCAAGATCAACCTGATCCTCGGTGACGCCGGCGCCATCGAGCTGTACGTCAACGGCAAGAAGATCGAGGACCAGTTCCAGCCCGGCGCAGTGGAACGCCTCACGTACACCAAGGGTGACCCGCAGGTCGGATAGCCCGTGAGCAGGGGCCCGGCAGGACACGCGGACAAGGGGTTGGCCAAGATCGGCCAACCCCTTCGACGTGGGCCGTCGCGGAGACGAAGTAGTCTTGAGCCCATGCCTGAACGCCGCACCGTCGCACTCGTCACTCTCGGCTGCGCCCGTAACGAGGTGGACTCGGAGGAGCTCGCAGGCCGTTTGGAGGCGGACGGCTGGCAGCTCGTGGAGGACGCCGCGGACGCGGACGTCGCCGTGGTCAACACCTGCGGCTTCGTGGAAGCCGCCAAGAAGGACTCCGTCGACGCCCTCCTGGAGGCCAACGACCTCAAGGACCACGGCAGAACGCAGGCGGTCGTCGCCGTCGGCTGCATGGCCGAGCGGTACGGCAAGGAGCTGGCCGAGGCCCTGCCCGAGGCCGACGGGGTGCTCGGCTTCGACGACTACGCTGACATCTCCGACCGCCTCCAGACCATCCTCAGCGGCGGCATCCACGCCGCTCACACCCCGCGCGACCGCCGCAAGCTGCTGCCGATCAGCCCGGCCGAGCGCCAGGAGGCAGGCGCCGCCGTCGCCCTGCCCGGGCACGGCCCGGCCGACCTGCCCGAGGGTGTCGCCCCGGCCTCCGGACCGCGCGCGCCGCTGCGCCGCCGCCTGGACGGCTCCCCGGTCGCCTCCGTCAAGCTCGCCTCCGGCTGCGACCGGCGCTGCTCGTTCTGCGCCATCCCGTCCTTCCGCGGCTCCTTCATCTCCCGCCGTCCCAGTGACGTGCTGAACGAGACCCGCTGGCTGGCCGAGCAGGGCGTCAAGGAGATCATGCTGGTCTCCGAGAACAACACCTCCTACGGCAAGGACCTCGGCGACATCCGCCTGCTGGAGTCCCTGCTGCCCGAGCTGGCCGAGGTCGACGGCATCGAGCGGGTGCGGGTCAGCTACCTCCAGCCGGCCGAGATGCGCCCCGGCCTGATCGACGTGCTGACCTCGACCCCGAAGGTCGCCCCCTACTTCGACCTCTCCTTCCAGCACTCCGCGCCGGGCGTGCTGCGCGCCATGCGCCGCTTCGGCGACACCGACCGCTTCCTGGAGCTGCTCGACACCATCCGGAGCAAGGCGCCGCAGGCCGGCGTGCGCTCCAACTTCATCGTCGGCTTCCCCGGCGAGTCCGAGGCCGACCTCGCCGAGCTGGAGCGCTTCCTGAACGGCGCCCGGCTGGACGCCATCGGCGTCTTCGGTTACTCCGACGAGGAGGGCACCGAGGCCGCGACGTACCAGGACAAGCTGGACCAGGACGTCGTCGACGAGCGGCTGGCGCACATCTCGCGGCTGGCCGAGGAACTCGTCTCCCAGCGTGCCGAGGAGCGCCTGGGCGAGACGGTGCGGGTACTCGTGGAGTCCGTGGACGCCGAGGAGGGCGCTCTCGGCCGGGGCGAGCACCAGGCCCCGGAGACGGACGGCCAGGTACGGCTCAGCGACGCCGAGGGGCTGACCGTCGGCCGTATGGTCGACGCGAAGGTGGTCGGCACGGAGGGTGTCGACCTGGTGGCCGAGCCGCTGACGGGCGCGTTCGCGTGCAGTGAGGAGACGGCCAGATGACCGGAGTCCCGGCATCCGCGGCGGGTGGTTCCTCCGGCGCGCAGGGAGCGGCCGCGGGCCGCGCCGACGCGCGCGGCGCCACCGGCGCCCTGGAGACCCCCGGGACCACTGGTACCTCGGGGACCTTGGGCACCGCTCGTCTCGGCTCCGGTGATTCCGGCGCCTCCGGTGCCGCCTCCCGCCCGGCGGGCGACGACGCCGCCCAGCAGGACGGGGGCCGGACCCCGCGCGGCGGGAAGATCACGGCCGCCGCCGTCAACCAGGCCAGCGTGTGGAACGTCGCCAATCTGCTGACGATGCTGCGGCTGCTCCTGGTGCCCGGCTTCGTCGCGCTGATGCTGGCCGACGGCGGCTACGACCCGGCGTGGCGTTCCTTCGCCTGGGCCGCCTTCGCCATCGCCATGATCACCGACCTGTTCGACGGTCATCTGGCGCGGACGTACAACCTCGTCACCGATTTCGGGAAGATCGCCGACCCGATCGCCGACAAGGCGATCATGGGTGCGGCGCTGATCTGTCTGTCCGGCCTCGGCGATCTGCCGTGGTGGGTGACCGGGGTGATCCTCGGCCGGGAACTGGGCATCACGCTGCTGCGTTTTCTGGTCATTCGCTACGGCGTCATCCCGGCCAGCCGTGGCGGCAAGCTGAAGACGCTCACCCAGGGCGTCGCCGTCGGGATGTACGTGCTGGCGCTGACGGGCTGGCTGGCCACCCTCCGGTTCTGGGTGATGGCCGCCGCCGTCGTGCTGACCGTGGTGACGGGGCTGGACTACGTACGGCAGGCCATCGTGCTGCGGCGGCGGGGAATCGCCGAGCGCCGCGCGGCGTTGGAGGAGTCGCGAGGGTGAGTTCGCCGGCCACCGAAGTGGTGCAACTACTCACGGTGAGGGGCGAGACGGTCGCCGTCGCCGAGTCGCTGACCGGTGGACTGGTCGCGGCCGAGATCACCTCGGTGCCTGGAGCTTCCAAGGTCTTCAGGGGCTCCGTCACCGCCTACGCCACGGAGCTGAAGCATCGGCTGCTCGGGGTGGACGCCACCCTGCTGGCGCAGCGCGGTGCGGTGGATCCGCAGGTCGCGGCCGAGATGGCGGCAGGTGTGAGGACGGCGCTCGGCGCCGACTGGGGCATCGCGACCACCGGTGTGGCGGGCCCGGACCCCCAGGACGGCAAGCCCGTCGGGACGGTTTTCGTGGCCGTGAGCGGTCCCGCGGGGGCCGGTTCCGGCGCCTCGTGCGACGGGAAAACGGCCGAGCTGTGGTTGAACGGAGACCGGGCGGAAATTCGTATGGAGAGTGTACGGAGCGTACTCGCACTGCTCCTGGAGCGGATTGCGGGCGAACAGACTGGGAATGAGCGGGCACAGGATACGGAACGGAACGGGGGGTTTTGATGTTTGCAGCCCTGAGTGAACACGACATCGCTCCCCGCACGGCCGCAGCGCGAGGCGGTACGGTGGGGCGTGAAGGATGCGGCTACGCGGTCCGAGGAGGGAGCCACCGATGATTCTGCTCCGTCGCCTGCTGGGTGACGTGCTGCGTCGGCAGCGCCAACGCCAGGGCCGTACTCTGCGCGAAGTCTCCTCGTCCGCCCGAGTCTCGCTCGGCTATCTCTCCGAGGTGGAGCGGGGGCAGAAGGAGGCTTCCTCCGAGCTGCTCTCCGCGATCTGCGACGCGCTGGACGTACGGATGTCCGAGCTGATGAGGGAAGTGAGCGACGAGCTCGCCCTCGCCGAGCTGGCCCAGTCTGCTGCGGCCACCGAGAGCGTGCCCACGCCGGTTCGCCCGATGCTGGGTTCCGTGTCGGTGACCGGTGTGCCACCGGAACGGGTGACCATCAAGGCGCCCGCCGAGGCGGTGGACGTGGTAGCGGCGTGACCTGTCGCACGCGCGTGCACTGACACCTACGTTCGTGAGGCCCCGGCCGGGGCTCTCCGGGAGATCCCGGGGGAGACCTGGCCGGGGTCTTCGTGCGTGTGCCGCGGGGCGCGGCCCCGTCCTGGGCGTCCGGAGCGTTTGCCGTGGGGGTGCCGTGCGGTGATGGTGGAGGCCGGGCCGCGGTGTGCTCGACCGGCGCTGACGCATGAGCGAGCGCCCCCGCGTACCCCGGTGCGCCCTCCTGCGTGCGTGGGCGGCGGTCTAGCGTCGGGCTGGAGGTGGGTGCGTGGGTGCGACGGCTGGGCCGGCAGTCCGCTGGTGCGCCGCCCTGGGGCTCGGCGCGGTGTGGTGGTGGGCGGTGCTGCGGCTGGTGTTCTCCAGGGACGCGGGCGTGCTCGAGGGGACCATCACGGCGGGCGGCTGGGGCGTGAGCGTACTGCCGGTGCACTGTGTGCCGAAGGAGGAGGGCAAGGCGGCGGGGAGGGCCGCGGGGCGTGCGGCGGCTGTTGTCGTCGGCGGTGGCGACGACGAGGTGGCCGCTGGGACGGCGGATGCGGAAGGCGTGACTGCGGGCGGCGTGGCTGCGCAGGGCGTGGCTGCCGAGGGGGACGCGGGAGCGGGCGGCGAGGCCGCGGCGGTGTGAGCCGCGGTGGTCCGGCGGCCGGTCGGTGTCACCTGTCCGTACGGCGGTAGCGGTCGCGCCATCTCTGGGGTGAGCCGGGCGGTGGGGCGGGTCCCTTCTGGCAGGCGGGACACCAGTAGGTGGGGCGCTCCTGGACGCCGTCGCCCTGGTCGGCCACCCGGACGGAGGTCCCGCAGCGCAGACAGGGGCGGGGCGCGCGGCCGTAGACGAACAGGTCCTGGCCGCGCAGGCCGGTGGTCCGGCGCACCACCCGGTCCCTGTTGGCCTCCAGCAGCTTCTTGGCGAGGACGGGCAGCTTGGCGGCGCGGTCGGCGGGCAGGGCGCCGACGGGCAGCCAGGGAGTCACTCCGAGCAGGAAGCACAGCTCGCTCTTGTAGACGTTGCCGATGCCGGCGAGATTGCGCTGGTCGAGCAGGGCCTCGCCGAGCTGCCGCGCGGGGTCGGCCAGGAGGTTGGCCAGGGCGAGGTCCGGGTCCCAGTCGGGGCCGAGCAGATCCGGGCCGAGATGGCTGACCGTCCGGTCCTCCTCGCTGGTGCGCAGCAGCTCCAGCACGGGGAGACGGTAGCCGACGGCGGCCCGTTCGGCGGTGGCCAGCACGATGCGGATCTGGTGGGCCGGCCCGCCCTTCCAGCGCTCGCCGTCGCCGTACACCTTCCAGGCGCCCTCCATCCGCAGATGCGTGTGCAGGGTCAGGCCACCCTCGACGCGCGTGAGCAGGTGCTTGCCGCGGGCGATCGTGTTCAGCACGGTGCGGCCGGAGAGGTCGACCGTGGCGTACTGCGGCACCCGGAAGTCGCTGCGGGTCAGCACCCGGCCGGCGAGCGCCTCGTGCAGCCGCCGGGCGGCCTGCCAGACCGTGTCACCTTCGGGCATGGCTCAAGGGTGACACGCGGCCGTGCCGCGGCGCTTCGGCCGCCTCCGCTGCCGCGGTGTCGATCAGGTGCGGGCCCGCTTCGGGGTGCGGGCTCGTTTCGGCGTACGGGTCCGCTTCGACGTAGGGGTCCACTTCGGTCATGTCCGGTCCGGTCAGGCCCGCAGGCGCAGTCCGCGCGGAGTGGCGATGAAACCCGCCCCTTCCAGCAGGGCGCCGATGGGGGAGGTCAGCGCGGCGGCGCCGTTGACGCGCTCCACGGTGACCGTGCCGAGGGAGCCCGCGCGTGCGGCCGTGGCGAGGGCCTCGGCGGCGGCTCTCAGGCGCGGGTCGGCGGTGGCCGAGCCGTCCGGGTCGGCCGGCCACGCCAGCAGCGTCTTCCCGCCGCGCTCCATGTAGAGCGTCAGCTCGCCGTCCACCAGCACCACCAGGGAGCCCGCCTTGCGGCCCGGCTTGTGCCCGGCGCCGGTCGGCGGTTCGGGCCAGGGCAGGGCCGCCCCGTAGGCGTTGGCCGGGTCGGCGGCGGCGAGGACGATCACCCGGGAGTCGGCCGCGCTGCCGCGTCCCCGCCGCTCTCCGTAGCCGGAGGTGCGGGGGCGGCCGGAGTCTCCGCCCCGCGGGCCGCCGTAGCCGGGGGCGCCGAAGTCCCGGGCCGGGGCACGGCCGCCCGGCGCGCCGCGGTCGGCGTCGAGCCAGTCGAAGTCGCCGTCGAGGTCCGCGCCGAATCCGTCGGGGAGCCCGAAACCGCTGGACGGTCCGGACCCGTCGGGCGGCGCGGACCCGCTGGACGGTCGGGAAGCGAGGGGCGGTCCGAAGCCGCTGTCCTGGTCGAAGCCGTTGCCCTGGCCGAGGGTGGGGGGCTGCTCGAAGGCGGCGGACGGCGGGGCGGCGGGCAGCGATCCGAAGGCGTCCTGCCCGCCGCCGCGTCCGAACTCCGTGCCGGACAGGCCCTCGCCCCGCTCGCGGGCGTTGGCCACCGCGCGGAGCCGGTCGACCGCGCCGTCCATCGCGAACTGGGCCGCCCCCAGCCCCTCCACCACATAGCCGCGCCGGGCCTGGCCGCTCTCCTCGAAGACGGACAGCACCCGGTACACCGCCGAGAAACCGCCCTCCACGCCCTCGGCGGACACCGCTCCCCGGGTGACCACACCGTGCCGGTCCAGGAGGGTGCGCGCCAGGGCGTGGGCGCGCACGGTGGCGTCGGTGTCGCGGCCGGGCAGCAGGGACCAGCGGCCCCCGACGGTCGGCGGCCCGGTGCGGGCGGCGGTACGGGCGGCGGCGGTCAGCGAGCCGTAGCGCCCGCGCGGCACGGCGCGCTTGGCGCGGTGCGCCGTGGACCCGGCGGTGCGGCCCGAGCCGAGCAGGGCCCGCATCGGGGCGAGCGTGTCGTTGGTGAGCCGGCCCGACCAGGCCAGGTCCCATAGGGCGTCGGCCAGCTGCGGGTCGGTCGCCTCCGGGTGGGTGGTCGCGCGGACCTGGTCGGCGATCTGACGGAAGAACAGTCCGTAGCCGCCCGACAGGGCGTCCAGCACCGACTGATGGAGCGGCGTCAGCTCCAGCGGGTGCGGTGGCGGCAGGAGCAGGGGGGCCGCGTCGGCGAGGTACAGGGAGACCCAGCCGTCCTTGCCGGGCAGCGCGCCCGCCCCCGCCCACACCACCTCGCCGGCCGCGGTGAGCTCGTCCAGCATCGCCGGGGTGTAGTTCGCCACGCGGGAGGGCAGGACCAGCTTCTCCAGCGCGGAGGCGGGTACCGAGGCTCCCTGCAACTGCTCGACCGCGCGCACCAGTCCGTCGACGCCCCGCAGGCCGTGGCCCTTGCCGATGTGCTGCCACTGCGGCAGGAACTGCGCCAGCGCGGCCGGCGGCACCGGCTCCAGCTCGTGCCGCAGCGCGGCCAGCGAACGCCGCCGCAGCCGCCGCAGGACCGCCGCGTCGCACCATTCCTGGCCGATGCCGGCCGGATGGAACTCGCCCTGGACGACCCGGCCCGCCCCGGCCAGCCGGTGCAGCGCCCCGTCGGTGACCGCGACGCCCAGGCCGAAGCGGGCGGCGGCCGTGGCCGAGATGAACGGGCCGTGGGTGCGGGCGTAGCGGGCGAGCAGATCGCCCAGCGGGTCCTTGACCGGCTCGGTGAACGCCTCGGGGACGCCGACCGGCAGCGCCGTGCCGAGCGCGTCGCGCAGCCGGCCCGCGTCCTCGATCGCCGCCCAGTGGTCGGTGCCGGCGATGCGGACCCGGATGGCGCGGCGGGCCCGGGCCAGCTCCTCGGCCCAGCCGGGTTCCGCGCCCCGCTCGGCCAGCTCCGCGTCGGTGAGCGGGCCGAGCAGCCGCAGGACGTCGGCGACGCCCTCGACGTCCTTGACTCGGCGGTCCTCGGTCAGCCACTGCAGCTCCCGCTCCAGCTCGGCCAGCACCTCGGCGTCCAGCAGCTCGCGCAGCTCCGCCTGCCCGAGCAGTTCGGCCAGCAGCCGGGAGTCCAGCGAGAGCGCCGCGGCCCGGCGCTCGGCGAGCGGGGAGTCGCCCTCGTACAGGAACTGCGCGACGTAGCCGAACAGGAGGGAGCGCGCGAAGGGGGACGGCTCCGGTGTGGTCACCTCGACCAGACGGACCTTGCGGGACTCGATGTCGCCCATCAGCTCGACCAGTCCGGGCACGTCGAAGACGTCCTGGAGGCACTCGCGGATCGCTTCCAGAACGATCGGGAACGAGCCGAACTCGCTGGCCACCTCCAGCAGCTGCGCGGCGCGCTGGCGCTGCTGCCACAGCGGGGTGCGCTTGCCCGGATTGCGGCGGGGCAGCAGCAGGGCGCGGGCGGCGCACTCACGGAAGCGGGCGGCGAACAGGGCCGAGCCGCCGACCTGGTCGGTGACGATCTGGTCGACCTCGCCCTTGTCGAAGGCGACGTCCGCCGCCCCTACCGGCGCCTGCCCGGCGTCGTACTGCGTGCCGGCCCGGACGGGCTCCTGGTCGAGGAGGTCCAGGCCCATGAGGTCGGCGTCCGGCAGCCGCAGCACGATGCCGTCGTCGGCGTGCATGACCTGCGCGTCCATGCCGTACCGCTCGGAGAGCCGGGCGCCGAGCGCCAGCGCCCACGGGGCGTGCACCTGCGCGCCGAAGGGCGAGTGGACGACGACCCGCCAGTCGCCCAGCTCGTCGCGGAAGCGCTCAACGACGATCGTCCGGTCGTCGGGCACATGGCCGCAGGCCTCGCGCTGCTCCGCCAGGTAGGACAGGACGTTGTCGGCGGCCCACGCGTCCAGGCCGGCCGTCAGCAGCCTGAGGCGGGCGTCCTCCTGGGACAGGGAGCCGACCTCGCGCAGGAACGCGCCCACCGCGCGGCCCAGTTCCAGCGGGCGGCCGAGCTGGTCGCCCTTCCAGAACGGCAGCCGCCCCGGCACGCCCGGCGCGGGCGAGACCAGGACCCGGTCGCGGGTGATGTCCTCGATGCGCCAGGAGCTGGTGCCCAGCGTGAAGACGTCGCCGACCCGGGACTCGTAGACCATCTCCTCGTCCAGCTCGCCGACCCGGCCGCCGCCCTTCTTGGGGTCGCTGCCGGCGAGGAAGACCCCGAACAGGCCCCGGTCCGGGATCGTGCCCCCGGAGGTGACGGCGAGGCGCTGCGCGCCGGGGCGCCCGGTGACCGTGCCCGCCACGCGGTCCCACACCACGCGCGGGCGCAGCTCGGCGAACGCGTCGGACGGATAGCGGCCGGCGAGCATGTCCAGCACGGCCGTGAACGCCGACTCGGGCAGCGACGCGAACGGCGCCGCCCGGCGGACCGTGGCGAGCAGGTCGTCCACCTGCCAGGTGTCCAGTGCCGTCATCGCCACGAGCTGCTGAGCGAGGACGTCCAGCGGATTGGCGGGCACCCTCAGCGACTCGATGGCTCCCGAGCGCATCCGTTCGGTGACCACCGCGGCCTGGACCAGGTCGCCGCGGTACTTGGGGAAGACGACGCCGGTGGAGACCGCGCCGACCTGGTGCCCGGCCCGGCCCACCCGCTGGAGGCCGGAGGCCACGGACGGCGGCGACTCCACCTGCACCACGAGGTCGACGGCGCCCATGTCGATGCCCAGCTCCAGGCTGGAGGTGGCCACCACCGCCGGCAGACGGCCCGCCTTCAGATCCTCCTCGACCAGGGCGCGCTGCTCCTTGGAGACCGAGCCGTGGTGCGCGCGGGCGATGACGGCGGGCGCGCCGTGCGCCGCGCCCGAACCGCCCATCAGCTCGGCCGGGGAGTGGTGCTCGTCCAGGGACTCGCCGGTGGCCCGCTCGTAGGCGATCTCGTTGAGCCGGTTGCACAGGCGCTCGGCCAGGCGGCGCGAGTTGGCGAACACGATGGTGGAGCGGTGCGCCTGGACGAGGTCGGTGATCCGCTCCTCGACGTGCGGCCAGATCGAGGGCCGTTCCGCGCCGTCACCGCCGTCGGACGCCGGGGAGCCGCCCAGCTCGCCGAGGTCCTCGACCGGGACGACGACCGACAGGTCGAACTCCTTGCCGGACTCCGGCTGGACGATCTCCACCTTGCGGCGCGGCGACAGGTAGCGGGCGATCTCGTCGACCGGGCGCACCGTCGCGGACAGGCCGATGCGGCGGGCCGGCCTTGGCAGCAGCTCGTCCAGGCGCTCCAGGGACAGCGCGAGATGCGCGCCGCGCTTGGTGCCCGCGACCGCGTGGACCTCGTCCAGGATCACCGTCTCGACGCCGGCCAGCGCGTCGCGTGTGGCGGACGTCAGCATCAGGAACAGCGACTCGGGGGTGGTGATCAGGATGTCCGGCGGACGCGTGGCGAGGGCGCGGCGCTCGGCGGCCGGGGTGTCGCCGGAGCGGATGCCGACCTTCACCTCCGGCTCGGGCAGCCCGAGCCGCACCGACTCCTGCCGGATGCCGGTGAGCGGACTGCGCAGGTTGCGCTCCACGTCGACGGCGAGGGCCTTGAGCGGGGAGACGTACAGCACCCGGCAGCGCTTCTTCGGGTCGGCCGGGGGCGGCGTGGAGGCGAGCTGGTCGAGGGCCGCGAGGAAGGCGGCCAGCGTCTTGCCGGAGCCGGTCGGGGCGACCACCAGCACGTCCGAGCCCTCGCCGATCGCCCGCCACGCCCCTGCCTGGGCCGCGGTGGGCGCGGAGAAGGCCCCCGTGAACCAGCCGCGGGTCGCGGGGGAGAAGCCGCCGAGGGCGGGGTGCGGATCGCCTGCCATGCGTTCCATCCTGCACCCGGCCACTGACAAACGCGCTGACCTGCGCCTTCGCCCGCGCCGACCGGGCGGCGGTACGGCCTGCCCCGCGAGTGCGCGGCGGTGCGGTGCGGCCGGGCGGCGAGACGACCGGGCCGGATGGCGGCGGACAATGGGGCCATGGCGGTGACCGGCGAGGAGAAGGCACGGCACTGGCGGTACGAGGAACTGCCCGGTGTGGACCTGCTGCGCGCCCGGTACGTCCGCAAGGAGTTCGTGCGCCACACCCACGAGCACTTCGTGATCGCGGCCATCGCCGAGGGCGTCGAGGTGTTCCACCACGGCGGGGGCGACGTGTCCGCCGGCCCGGGGGCGCTCGCGCTGGTCAACCCGGACACCCCGCACACGGGCCGGGCCGGCGTGCCCGAGGGCTGGCGGTACGGCGCGGTGTACCCGGCACCCGGACTGGTGGCCGAGATAGCGGCCGAGACCACCTCGCTCCGCGGGACGCCCGGCTTCGTCGCCCCGGTCCTGGACGATCCCCGGGCCGCCGCCCTGGTGCACCAGGTGCTCCGGGCCGTGGACGAGGGCAACGCGCTGGCCGCCGACACCCTGCTGCGGGTCGCCGTGACCCGGCTGCTGCACCTGAACGGCGGGCCCCTGCCGCGGCGCGAGGTGCGCACGGCCGGAACCCGGATCGCGGCACGCGCGCGTGCCGTCCTGGAGGAGCGCCTGGCCGGACCGCCGACCCTGGAACGGCTCGCCGCCGACCTCGGCGTCAGCCCGTTCGCCCTGCTGCGCGCCTTCCGCAACGCCTACGGGATGCCCCCGCACAGCTGGCTGACCGACGCCCGGGTGCGCCGGGCCCGCCGACTCCTGGACGCGGGCGCCGCCCCGGCGGCGGTCGCCGCGGCCGTCGGCTTCACCGACCAGTCCCATCTGAGCCGCCACTTCTCCCGCATCGTGGGCGTGCCTCCAGGCGCCTACCAGCGCGAGCGCAAGAACGTACAAGACGATCGGCCGGGCCTTCTCCTACCGTCCGGAACGTGGCAGAAGACACAGCTCTCGCAGACATACGATCCGACGGACCGGGAAGAGCCGACGACGGCAAACCGGACGCCGCCGTCGTCCGGGACGCCCTAGGGGTAGGCGTCGCCGTAGGACTGTCCGGGTTCGCCTTCGGGGTGACCTCGGCGGGCAGCGGGCTCACCCTGCTCCAGACCTGCGCGCTCAGCCTCCTGGTCTTCACGGGGGCGTCCCAGTTCGCGCTGGTGGGAGCGCTCGCGGCGGGCGGCAACCCGTTCACGGCCGCCGCGGGGGCCTTCTTCCTCGGGGTGCGCAACGCCTTCTACGGACTGCGTCTGTCGCAGCTGCTGGCCCTCCCGCGCGCGGTGCGGCCGTTCGCCGCCCAATGGGTCATCGACGAGACCACGGCGGTGACCCTGGCCCAGCCCACCCGGCGCGGCGCGCGGATCGGCTTCACCGTCACCGGGGCCAGCCTGTACGTGCTGTGGAACCTCACCACGTTCCTCGGCGCGCTGGGCGCCAAGGCGCTCGGGGACACCGACGCGTGGGGGCTGGACGCGGCCGGGCCCGCCGTGTTCCTGGCCCTGCTCGCCCCGATGCTGAAGACCGCCACCGAGCGCGCCGTCGCCCTGCTTGCCGTCCTCCTCGGGCTCGGGCTGCTGCCCGTGCTGCCGGCCGGGGTGCCGGTCCTGGCGGCGGCGCTCGCCGCACCGGCCGTGCTGTACCTGACCGGACGCCGCGCGGCACGCGCGCGGGACGACGGACGAGAACCACGCGCGCGGGACGGCGCACAAGAGGCACGAGAGGCTCGAGACGTACGAGAGGAAGACCGGTGAACGTCTGGATCGCGGTCGCCGTGACCGCCGTCGGCTGCTATGCCGTCAAGCTCGCCGGACTGCTCGTCCCGGCGGGCGTCCTGGAACGCCCGCTGGTGCGGCGGCTCGCCGCGCTGCTGCCCGTGGCGCTGCTCGCCGCCCTCACCGCCCAGCAGACGTTCGCCGACGGGCACACGCTCGTCCTGGACGCGCGGGCGGCAGGGCTCGGCGCCGCCGCGGTCGCGCTGGTGCTGCGGGCGCCGTTCCTGCTCGTCGTCGCGGCCGCCGTCGTGGTCACGGCGGGAGTGCGGGCGATGGGCGGCTGAGGCGCGGCGGACAAGGGCAGGAGCGAGCCGGACGACGGCAGGCCGCGGGCCGCCGCCGCTGCCCGCGTCCTCAGCCGATGCCGCGGCCGTACGCCCTGAGGGTGCGCAGCGCCTCGATCGTCACCATGGGGCGCGCCTCCAGCGCGGGCGCCGGAGCCCACTGGCGCCAGGTGACCGGCCAGCCGCCGTCCTCCTGCTGCCGGCCGGCGAGGAAGTCCAGTGCGCGGGCGATCTCCTCGTCCGTGAACCACGCGCGCGCGAGGGAGTCCGGGGTCCGCGCGAAGTCGTACGGGAAGTGGTGCTCGCCCGGGCCGTAGCCGGGAGCGAGCGGCCAGGACCCAGCGCGCGCCGGGTCCAGCACCGCGAGCCGCCGCTCGCGCACCAGCCGGCCGAGCCGCTCGGCCGCCGCCTGCGCGCGCGGGCGGTCGGGCGCCGAGTCCAGGAAGGCGACGGCGGCCTCCACCTCGTAGGGATGGGAGCTCTCCAGGGACTCGATCCGCTGCCAGCAGAAGTCCGTCGCCCGGAACAGCCAGGCGTGCCACACCGCGTTGCGGTGCAGCAGGCCCACCACCGGCCCGGTCGTGAGCAGATCGCTCGGCGGGTCGTCCACGACCGGCACGAAGGGGGCCGCCGGATAACCGCGCTGGCCGGGATCGACCGCCGGAAGCGCCCCGTCCGGGGTGGAGACGGCGGTCAGATAGCGGCACACGCGCTCCACCCGCGCCCCGCCGCAGCGCCCGATCAGGTCCAGGACGCGCAGCGCGTGCGCCGTGTGCAGCGGCTGGCTGACGGGGCCGCGCAGGTCCGGCTCCAGCGCGTGACCGTACCCGCCGTCGTCGTTGCGGTAGGCGTCCAGCGCGGTCTCCACGGGGTCCGCGCCGCCGTCCCGGAACTCGTGCGCGAAGATCCGCTGCTCCAGCACGCGCGCGGTGAGCCACACGAAGCGCTCGGCGCGCGCCAGCGGGGAGGACGCCGCCGGCGCCGGGACGGAGGGGGCAGCTGCGGTTTCGGCCATGGTCCGACCGTAGGGCGGAAAGCGGTCTCGGCAGCCCGTCCCGGTCCGGGGTCACCCGCAGGGGCGGGATACTGGACGCATGCGGTTGACGGTCTTCTGGGAGCGGATGGCGGAGCATTTCGGCGCGGGATACGCCGAGACCTTCGCCCGCGACCACGTGATGTCGGAGCTGGGCGGACGCACGGTGCACGAGGCGCTGGCGGACGGCTGGGCGGCCAAGGACGTGTGGCGCGTGGTCTGCCAGGTCATGGACGTCCCGGGGGAGAGGCGCTGACCGGGGGCCGCGCGGGCGGGGGCGTACCCGATCGTCGGCGGCGTGGGCGAGACTTGCACCGTGGCACGCACTGACGAGTCCGGGCTGACGGCCCGGCAAGCACCCTCCACCACTACGACGCCGCCCTCCGACCCGCCGGTCGCGGGCGCCGCCGGGCCCGGCGCGCGCATGCCGCGCTGGCTGCCGCGGGCCATGGTGCTCGCACTCGCGCTCATCGCCGCCTTCCAGTTCGGAATCTGGGCGTTCCACCAGGTCACCAGCCTACTGATCAACATCCTCATCGCGTTCTTCCTGGCCCTGGCGATCGAGCCGGCGGTGAGCCGCATGGCCTCCCGCGGCATGCGCCGGGGATTCGCGACCTTCCTGGTCTTCCTCGGACTGGCGATAGCGACCGCGGGCTTCGTCACCCTGCTCGGCTCGATGCTCGCCGGTCAGATCATCAAGATGATCGAGGGCTTCCCGGAGTACCTCGACTCCGTCATCAACTGGGTCAACGCCACGTTCCACAGCCATCTGCGGCGCGTCGACATCCAGGAGGGGCTGCTCCACTCCGACTGGCTGCGCAAGTACGCGCAGAACAGCGCCGCGGGCGTGCTGGACGTCTCCGCGCAGGTGCTCGGCGGCCTGTTCCGGCTGCTGACGGTCACCCTGTTCTCATTCTACTTCGCGGCCGACGGCCCCCGGCTGCGCCGGGCGCTGTGCTCCGTGCTGCCGCCCGCCCGCCAGGCCGAGGTGCTGCGCGCGTGGGAGATCGCCGTCGACAAGACCGGCGGCTACCTCTACTCGCGCGGCCTGATGGCCCTCGTCTCGGGAGTCGCCCACTACGTCCTGCTCCAGGCCCTCGGCGTGCCGTACGCGCCCGTGCTCGGCGTCTGGGTGGGGCTGGTGTCGCAGTTCATCCCGACCATCGGCACCTATCTCGCCGGCGCCCTGCCGATGCTGATCGCCTTCACGGTCAACCCCTGGTACGCGGTGTGGGTGCTGATCTTCGTCGTGGTCTACCAGCAGTTCGAGAACTACATGCTGCAGCCCAAGCTGACCTCCAAGACCGTCGACATCCACCCCGCGGTCGCCTTCGGCTCGGTCATCGCCGGCACGGCACTGCTCGGCGCGGTGGGTGCGCTGATCGCCATCCCGGCCGTCGCCACGCTCCAGGCCTTCCTGGGCGCGTACGTGAAGCGGTACGACGTCACCGACGACCCCCGTGTCCACGGTCACCCCAGCCGGCCCCCGACGCCGGGCCTGTTCACGCGCGTGCGCCGGCTGTGGGCCCAGCCGGCGGCGGCCGGGACCGGAGCCGCGGCGGACGCGGGCGCCGGGACGACGGCGGACGCGAGCGCTCCGGGCGCGGACGCGTGAACCGCCGCGGCCGGGTGGCCCCGCCGAGTCAGCGGCCGAGGAGCGGCCAGAGGCCGGCGGCGGCGACGGCGGCCGCGTAGGCGCCGACGGCGGCGGCCACGGCCCGTCGGCGGGCCCGCTCGCTCCACGCCGTGCGCGACAGCAGCCGGGCCAGCGCGGGCAGCACCAGGACCGCGTGCAGGCTCATCCCGTGCAGCGGCTTGAGCGGGGCCGTCGAGTGGTACGCCGCCTGCTGGTGACCGGTCCGGGTCAGCAGCACCCCGCGCGCGATCATCGCGGTGCCCGACGCCAGGGCGACGAGCAGGATCGCGAACCCGGAGCGCACCGCGAGCGCCATCCCCGCGGGGCCTGCGGGCGCGCGCCGGAAGGACGCGACCGCGAAGACGGTCAGGAGCACCACGAGGACCCCGCCGCCCACCGCGAGCGTCATCGACACCGCCGTGTCGAAGGGCGTCTCCATGTTCAGATGCGAGGGCACCCGGCGCCATGCCTGGAGCGTGATGCCGCCCACCTCGACGACGCAGTCGGCGGCGAACACCCCGAGCAGCACCGTCCGCGTCCGCTCCGCGATCCGCAGGTGCGACGTGACCCAGGTGAGCGCGATCAGCGTCGCCCCGAAGGACAGCCCGAACGTGACGGGCTTGCGCCAGGAGGCGGGCCCGTCCCACGGCCCGCCGTCGACCGCGAACACCGCCAGGTGCACCAGGCCGGACAGGACGAGGAGGAGGCCGGTGGCGTGGCACAGCCGCTCGGCGGGGCGCAGAGCGCGTACGGAAGCCGCGAGGGGCGAGGAGCACGGTCGGGACACGGAGACTGCCATGCCCTGAGCGTCGTGGCGAAGGAGCCGCCTGTCGTCGTCCGGGAGGAGGCCCCCGGGCTGCTCCGGGCGGAGCGGGACAGTGGGGCGGTGCCCGGGTGGCTCGCTTGACACGAAAATCGAACATCTATTCTTATTGAGGTTCCGGCGAGACTGACCGAAGGGTGATTCGCCCGGTTTCAGGGCGATCCGCACCTTAGTTATCCACAGGCCGGACATGCGTCGAGGCGCATTGTCAGTGGCAGGCGTTAGCGTCTTTGACGTGAAGCGATCGACTCAAGCAAACCGGGTGGAACCCATGGCAGGAACCGACCGCGAGAAGGCGCTCGACGCCGCGCTCGCACAGATTGAACGACAATTCGGCAAGGGCGCCGTCATGCGCATGGGCGAGCGGTCGAAGGAGCCCATCGAGGTCATCCCGACCGGGTCGACCGCGCTCGACGTGGCCCTCGGCGTCGGCGGCCTGCCGCGCGGGCGCGTCGTGGAGATCTACGGACCGGAGTCCTCCGGCAAGACGACCCTGACCCTGCACGCCGTGGCGAACGCGCAGAAGGCCGGCGGCCAGGTCGCCTTCGTGGACGCGGAGCACGCCCTCGACCCCGAGTACGCGCGCAAGCTCGGCGTCGACATCGACAACCTGATCCTGTCGCAGCCGGACAACGGCGAGCAGGCGCTCGAGATCGTGGACATGCTGGTCCGCTCCGGCGCGCTCGACCTCATCGTCATCGACTCGGTCGCGGCGCTCGTCCCCCGCGCGGAGATCGAGGGCGAGATGGGCGACTCGCACGTGGGTCTGCAGGCCCGTCTGATGAGCCAGGCGCTGCGCAAGATCACCAGCGCGCTCAACCAGTCCAAGACCACGGCGATCTTCATCAACCAGCTGCGCGAGAAGATCGGTGTGATGTTCGGCTCGCCGGAGACCACGACCGGTGGCCGCGCGCTGAAGTTCTACGCCTCCGTGCGCATCGACATCCGCCGGATCGAGACCCTGAAGGACGGCACCGAGGCGGTCGGCAACCGCACCCGCTGCAAGGTCGTCAAGAACAAGGTCGCGCCGCCCTTCAAGCAGGCGGAGTTCGACATCCTCTACGGCCAGGGCATCAGCCGCGAGGGCGGTCTGATCGACATGGGTGTGGAGCACGGCTTCGTGCGCAAGGCCGGCGCCTGGTACACGTACGAGGGCGACCAGCTCGGCCAGGGCAAGGAGAACGCGCGCAACTTCCTGAAGGACAACCCCGACCTGGCCAACGAGATCGAGCGGAAGATCAAGGAGAAGCTGGGCGTCGGCGTGCGACCGGAGGAGCCGGCCGCCGAGCCGGTCGCGGACGCCGCGGTCTCCGCCGCGGGCGACGCGGCCAAGACGGTGTCCGCCCCGGCGGCCGCCAAGGCCACCAAGCCCAAGGCCGCCGCAGCCAAGAGCTGACCCGTGACACGGCGAACCGACTGGACCGAGTACCAGGCCGGACATGAGTACGACCACGGCCACGCCGATCCCGGTGCCCCGCGGGGGAGGGGCACCGGGAACCGACCCGGCGCCGGGGCGGACAGCGCGGACGCGTACCGGGGCGCCGACCCGTACCGGCCGGACGGTGACGGGGTGCACGGGCCGGAGACCGGCGTCGCGGACGGCGGCCCGGCCGACGGATCCGGGCACCACGGCAGGTACGGCGGACACGGGGACGACGCGCCGGCCGACGGCCGCGACCAGGGCGACGGTGGGACGCGCGGCACGGGCGGCCCACGGGCGAGAGGAGCACGCCGGGGCGGCTCGCGTGACGGCGGGCCGTACGGCGGGCGCGGGCGCCGACGGGACTTCGGCGAGGCGTCCGCGGTGGATGGAGACGCTTCCTCCTTGTCGAGGGCCGAGCGGGGGGAGTCTCCGGGGGACCCGGTGGAGCGGGCGCGCGCGATCTGCCTGCGCCTGCTCACCGGGACCCCGCGCACCCGCAAACAGCTCGCGGACGCACTGCGCAAGCGGGAGATCCCCGACGAGGCGGCGCAGGAGGTGCTGTCCAGGTTCGAGGAGGTCGGGCTGATCGACGACAGCGCGTTCGCGGACGCCTGGGTGGAGTCCCGGCACCACGGGCGCGGACTGGCCCGGCGCGCGCTGGCCCGGGAACTGCGGACCAAGGGCGTGGACGCCACGCTGATCGACGAGGCGGTGGGCCGGCTCGACGCCGACCAGGAGGAGGCCACCGCGCGCGAACTGGTCGCCCGCAAGCTGCGCTCCACCCGGGGCCTGGACCGCGACAAGCGGCTGCGCCGCCTCGCCGGCATGCTCGCCCGCAAGGGCTACTCACAGGGGCTCGCCCTGAAGGTGGTCCGCCAGGCGCTGGAGGAGGAGGGCGAGGACACGGACTTCCTGGAGGACGGGGAGTTCTGAGGCCGGGCAGGCGTGGCCTCAGCACCCGTCGGCCGCGAACACCCGCTCCCGTCAGGCGCGACCTGCTTCGGTCAGGCGCGACACCCGCTCCCGTCAGGCGCGGCACTTGCTCCGGCCCGATGGTGACCCCGTCCGTCCGCCCGGCCGGACGGGGGCGGCGAGGTCATGCCCTCGCCGCCCGAGCAGCCGCACCTCGCGCGCCACGGGCACTACGGCGTCGTCACCGGAAGCCCGGCCGCTCGCCAGGCCTGGAAGCCGCCGACCAGATCGGTGGCCCGGTGCAGGCCCAGTTGGTGCAGGGAGGCGGCGGCCAGGCTCGACGCGTAGCCCTCGTTGCAGATCACGACGACGCGCAGGTCGTGGCCGGTGGCCTCCGGGAGACGGTGACTGCCCCAGGGGTCCAGACGCCACTCCAGCTCGTTGCGCTCGACGACGAGGGCGCCGGGGACCAGCCCGTCGCGCTCGCGCAGCGCGGCGTACCGGATGTCCACAAGCAGGGCCTCGCCGGCCCGGGAGGCCGCGTACGCCTCGCCGGGCTCGATGCGTGCGTAGCCCCGGCGGACCCGTTCCAGCAGGTCGTCGATCCCGACCGGCGGTCGCGCCTCGCTCACTGCCAGTCCTGCGGGCGCTCGACCTGCTCCAGGCGCAGCGTCTGACCGGTACGGCTGTAGCGACGGATCTGCGGCAGCGGAGGGTAGTAGGCGTGCACGGAGATCGCGTGCCGGTCGGCGGACTCGTTGAGCACCTCGTGGACGTGGTGGCGGCCGAAGGCGCGGCCCCGGCCGGCCGGCAGGCTGCGCGTACGGTCCACTCCGTCGGTGAGTTCGAGGGTCTTCCAGCCGTCGGTGGGCAGCCGGGCGGCGAGCGAGTACTCCGTCAGCTCGCCGTCGGCGGTGAGGAAGGCGCCGATCGAGTCGGCGTGGTCGTGCCAGCCGGTGCCGGTGCCGGCTGGCCAGCCGATCAGCCAGGCCTCGCTGCCCTTGGGCCCCTCCAGGCGCACCCAGGTGCGGCCCTCCGGGTCGAGCGGCAGGGAGGCGATCAGCTCGGGGTCGGCGGCGGCGCGCCGGACGAAGTCGAGGAGTTCCGCCTCGGTGGGCGCCGAAGCGGCGGCGCCCGCGGAGGTGTCGTCCGGTCCCGGAGCGGCGGGGGCGGACAGGGAGGCGGCGGAAGCGGACACAGCGGAGGAGGCAGACACGTACACCGTCCTGAGGAACGTTCGCGGAAGCGCGCGGCGCCACGGGAACGGTGCGCGCGCGAAGGGGGGAGCAAGACGCGAGTTCAGCAGGAGGGGCGACACACGCAGCCCGCATAGCGGACGAGGTCCATATGGACCCTCCGCCACAGGCGCACGTCGGTGTCGGTCACGATCGGGAGTACACCATGCCCCCGGGACACGGTCAACCGACCGTCACCATGCGGACCGGACGATGACGGACCCTACGGCAGGGGGCGCACATCGCCGCCGCCGGGCGCCGCCCCCACCACGGCAGTCCTCCGCGCCCGCGCACCCCCGAGGCTCCCGCTCCCTTTGGGCCGTTCCGGCAGCAGGCCGGGCCCCGGCCCCGTCGCGTGTCCACCCCATCAGCCCCACGGCCGGTCCGCTCCCACGCGCCCCCCTGCGCCGACTTCACCGCGCGCCGTCTCGCAACCCCTGGCCCGGCGAGCGCCGGCGCGCCCCTACCTCATCGCTCTCGCCCCAGCGCCACCGACGGCCGATCACCGCACCAGAAGTTCCGCCCTCATGCCCCTCACCGGGCCCCGGGATCCGCCCCACGCCCGTGGGCCATTTCCCTCACCGCGCCCCCGCTTCCGCGTGTTCCTCCGCTCGGGTCGTTGCCGTGCCGCCGCCCAGGACGGCCTCGGCCGCCGTGTAGAGGGCGGCCGGGTGGACGCCGCCGAGGGCGGTGACCAGATGGCCGTCGGGGCGGACCAGGAGCACGGTGTGCGGGGCCGCGCCCGGGTAGCTCTCGGCGACCAGCAGTTCGGCGGGGTGCGGCAGGGCGGCGACCGCCGCCGCGAGCCGGGGCATGATCCCGGCGCTCACCCAGTGCCGCCGCTCCCACACCACCGTGCCCGGCGCCACCAGCACCACCAGCAGCGCACCCCGGCCCAGTCGCTCCCGCAGCGGCACGAACGTGCCGTCCTCCGCGGTCACCACCACGTCGGCGACAGCTTCGCCCACCGGCGTGTCCACGGGCGTCTCCCCGTCCACGGGGTCGGGCGCGAGCGGTGAGCCGGCGTACGAGCCGGGCGCGCCGAGCGCCCCGTGCCCCAGATGGCCGTCCATGAGCAGCGCGTCGTACTGGCGTCCCGCCCCGGGGACGTAGGACCGCAGTCCGCCGCCCCCGCGCAGCACCGGCAGCACCTGGTCCGCGGCGCGCAGCCGGGCGGCGACGACGGCGCGCCGCTCGGTCTGGTAGCTGTCCAGCAGCGCCTCGTGCGGGCCGTGGTGATGGACCGTCGCCAGTTTCCAGGCGAGGTTGTCGGCGTCCCGCAGCCCCTCGTCCAGTCCGTGGGTGCCGAGCGCGCCCAGCAGATGGGCCGCGTCCCCGGCGAGGAAGACGCGTCCTGCGCGCCAGCGGCGGGCCAGCCGGTGGTGGACGGTGTGCACGCCGGTGTCCAGGAGCTCGTACGCCGGTGCGCCCTCGCCGGTCCATCCGGTGAGGGTCTCCCGGATGCGGGCGAGCAGCAGTTCGGGCGTGACCAGGTCCTTTCCGGGCGGCAGCAGCCAGTCCAGCCGCCATACGCCGTCCGGCAGCGGGCGGGCGGTGATCTCCCCGGCGAACGGGCCGGAGGTCCGCCACGGCGGGCTGCGGTGGAGGAACGCTTCCTCGGGCCGGGGCAGTTCGGTGCGCAGCGCCGCCACCGCGTGCCGTTCGACGGCGGTGCGGCCGGGGAAGCGGATGTCCTGGAGCTTGCGCACGGTCGAGCGGGGACCGTCGCAGCCGACCAGGTGACTTCCGCGCCACCACGTTCCGTTCGGGCCGCGGGTGTGGGCGGTGACGCCCCCCGGTTCCTGCTCTATGGTGTCGAGCCGACTGTCGAGCGCCAGTTCGATCAGGGGCTCGCGGGCGACGGCCGCGCGCAGCGCGCCGGTCAGCACGTGCTGGGCGATGTGCAGCGGGGCGGGTTCGGCGTCGCCGAAGGCGACCTCGTTCGTCACCTGTTTGCGCCGCAGCGACCGCCATCCGGACCAGCGCAGTCCGGCGCTGCCGAGCGGCACGCCGGCCAGGCGCTCCACGAGGGCGGCCGTGTCCTCGCGCAGTACGACGGTGCGGGCGGCGCGCGGCGCGTCCCGGCCCGGCGTCTCGTCGAGGACGACGGACGGCACCTCCTGGCGGGCCAGCGCCAGGGCGAGCGCGAGCCCCACGGGCCCCGCCCCGACGACGATCACCGGGTCCACGGCGCGACGCTCCCTGCCCGCGGCGGCGTCCTGACGGACAGACGTGAACAAATCGTTGGAGCAGGGTGCACGATCACAGAACGTATGCAACCTATTGCCGGTGCCCACGTCAAGCGACAGGGGCAGTGGTGATCACTCCACTGCCCCTGTGTCGCATCCGTGCGGCCGACCGCCCGTCAGGCGGCTGTGCCCGCCGACTCGGTGCCCGCCACCGCCGCCGGGGCGAGCACCGCCCCCGTCGACTTCTTGCCGCGCCGCAGCCGTCGCTCCAGCCAGCTCGCGAAGCTGGTGAGGGCGAAGTTGAGGACGACGTAGATCACGGCCACGACGGTGAAGCAGGCGATGGTGTTCGCGCCGTAGTACGAACTCATGGGGCCGACGGACGCCAGCAGCTCCGGGAAGGTGAGGAGCGCGCCGCCGAGCGCGGTGTCCTTCACGATCACCACCAGCTGGCTGACGATCGCCGGCAGCATCGCGGTGACCGCCTGCGGCAGCAGGATCGACGTCATGACCTGGGTCTTGCGCAGGCCGATCGCCTGGGCGGCCTCGGTCTGCCCCTTGGGCAGTGCCAGGATGCCGGCGCGCACGATCTCCGCGAGGACGGAGGCGTTGTAGAGGACGAGGCCGGTGATGACGGCGTACAGCGGCCGGTCGTCCGAACTGACGTCCGTGTACTGCGCGAACAGCGCGTTGCCGAAGATCATCAGGATCAGCACCGGGATGGCGCGGAAGAACTCCACGACCACGGCGGCCGGCACCCGGACCCAGGCGTGGTCGGAGAGCCGCGCGATGCCGAAGAAGGCTCCCAGCGGGAGTGCGATGACCATCGACAGGGCCGCCGCGATCAGGGTGTTCTTCAGACCCGGCAGGATGTAGGTGGTCCAGGACTCGGAACCGGCCAGGAGCGGCTTCCACTTCGCCCAGTCCAGCTGCCCCTTGTCGTTCAGGCCCTGGTAGACCCACCAGACGAGGGCCGCGAGGGCCAGGACGAAGACGACCGAGTAGACGACGTTGCGCCGCTTGGCCCGGGGGCCCTGCGCGTCGTACAGCACCGAGGCGCTCATCGCTTCACCGCCACCTTCTTGCCCACCCAGCCGAGGATCAGGCCGGTCGGCAGCGTCAGGCACACGAACCCGAACGCGAACACGGCGGAGATCAGCAGCAGCTGGGCCTCGTTCTCGATCATCTCCTTCATCAGCAGGGCCGCCTCCGCGACGCCGATCGCGGCGGCCACCGTGGTGTTCTTGGTGAGCGCGATCAGGACGTTGGTCAGCGGGCCGACGACCGAGCGGAACGCCTGCGGCAGCACCACCAGGGTGAGCACCTGTGTGAAGCTCAGCCCGAGCGCGCGGGCGGCCTCCGCCTGGCCGACCGGCACCGTGTTGATGCCGGAACGGATCGCCTCGCACACGAACGCCGAGGTGTAGGCGATCAGACCGAGGACGGCGAGCCGGAAGTTGATGGTGTCGAAGTCCTGGCTGCCCAGGTTGACGCCGAGGGTCTGGTTCAGGCCCAGCGAGGTGAACAGGACGATCACCGTCAGCGGGATGTTCCGCACGATGTTGACGTAGGCGGTACCGAAGCCGCGCATGAGGGGAACCGGGCCGACGCGCATACCGGCCAGCAGGGTGCCCCAGACCAGGGAGCCGGCGGCCGAGAGCAGCGTCAGCTGCACGGTCGCCCAGAAGGCTCCCAGCAGGTCATAGCCTGAAAGAAAGTCGAACACGATCTCCCGCGCTTCCGCGTGTTGATGGGCGCCGGTGCGCCGCTCCCCCGTGGGCGGCGCACCGGCGGGCGCTGACTCAGCTCTTGATGTCGCCGATCTTCGGCGCCGGCTCGTTCTTGTAGTTGGCGGGACCGAAGTTGGCGTCCACGGCCTTCTGCCAGGAACCGTCGGAGACCATCTCCTCCAGGGCCTTGTTGATCTTGGCCTTGAGGTCGCTGCCCTTCTTGACGCCGATGCCGTAGTTCTCGTTGGTCATCTTCAGACCGCCGAGCTTGAACTTGCCCTTGAACTGGTCCTGCGCGGCGTAACCGGCCAGGATCGAGTCGTCGGTCGTCAGCGCGTCGATGGCCTTGGTCTGCAGGCCGTTCAGACAGGCGGAGTACGTCGGGTACTTCAGCAGGTTCGCCTTGGGCGCCAGCGTGTCCTTGATGTTCTGCGCCGAGGTGGAGCCGGTGACCGAGCACAGCTTCTTGCTGTTCAGGTCGGCGGGCGACTTGATCGAGGTGTCGTCGGCGCGGACCAGGACGTCCTGGTGGGCGAGCAGGTAGGGGCCGGCGAAGTCGACCTTCTTCTCGCGCGCCGGGGTGATCGAGTAGGTGGCGGCGATGAACTCGACGTCACCGCGCTGCAGCATCGTCTCGCGGTCGGCGCTCTTCGACTCCTTCCACTCGATCTGGTCCTCGCTGTAACCGAGCTTCTTGGCGACGTACTTGGCCACGTCCACGTCGAAGCCGGAGTAACCCTGCGGCGTCTTCTGGCCGAGGCCCGGCTGGTCGTACTTGATGCCGATGGCGATCTTCTTGCCGCCGCCCGAGGAACCCTCGTCCTTCTTGTCGTCCGAACCGCACGCCGTCGCCGAGACGGCGAGGGCGAGCACGACGGCCGAGACGGCGGTGACCTTGCGGAGCTTCATGGTGAACATCCTTCGGTATGAGGAGGTGCGGGCCGGCTTCGAGGGCGCCGGACCGGACGGCCGGGCGGCGCCGGGAGGCGGCGGCGGTACCGGGCGGCCGGTCCGGCGGCGGGGCCGGCCGCCCGGCGGTCCGGCCGCAGGCGGTGCGGTCCGGTCCTGCGGTGGTACGGCGCCCGTCGCCGGCCGGGCGGTTCGGAGGGGCGATTCGGTGCGTGGCCGGGTCCGGCCGGGGTCAGTGGTGCAGGATCTTGGACAGGAAGTCCTTGGCCCGGTCGCTGCGCGGGTTGCTGAAGAACTGGTCCGGCGTGGCCTGCTCGATGATCCGGCCGTCGGCCATGAAGACCACCCGGTTCGCGGCGGACCGGGCGAAGCCCATCTCATGGGTGACGACGATCATCGTCATGCCGTCGCGGGCGAGCTGCTGCATGACCTCCAGCACCTCGTTGATCATCTCCGGGTCCAGTGCGGAGGTCGGCTCGTCGAAGAGCATGACCTTCGGCTCCATGGCCAGCGCCCGCGCGATCGCCACGCGCTGCTGCTGGCCGCCGGAGAGCTGCGCGGGGTACTTGTCGGCCTGCGCGCCCACCCCGACCCGGTCGAGCAGCGTACGGGCCCGCTCCTCGGCCTGCTTCTTGTCCTTGCGGCGGACCTTGACCTGGCCGAGCGTGACGTTCTCCAGCACGGTCTTGTGCGCGAAGAGGTTGAAGGACTGGAAGACCATGCCGACGTCGGCGCGCAGCCGGGCCAGCTCCTTGCCCTCGTGGGGCAGCGGCCTGCCGTCGATCGAGATCTCGCCCGAGTCGATGGTCTCCAGGCGGTTGATCGTGCGGCACAGGGTGGACTTGCCGGACCCGGAGGGTCCGATGACCACGACGACCTCGCCGCGGGCGATCGTCAGATCGATGTCCTGGAGCACGTGCAACGCGCCGAAATGCTTGTTGACGCTCTTCAGGACGACCAGATCGCCGGTCGAGGCCACCTCTTCCTTGGCCATCGATACTTCGGTCATCGCTTTCGGGCTCCGTCCTCCTCGGTTTGGGGGACCATAGCCAGGCGTTGTGTCCGGCGTCACCACATCTGAGGGAGATCTGAGCATCACGATCCGGTAGCGGCCGGACACGTCTCGTAGCGGACCGTGCCCGGGCGAGTACCGGCTGGGTAACGACGCGGGCGGGCAACCGGAAGCCTCTTGACGTCATCCTTGTCCATCGGCGTGACTGCCATGGTGGGGTGACGCCCGCGCGCGCTCACTCGCGCTGCGTGCACGCCTGCGCACACCACTGCTCGAAACGCCCGTATGCAGAGACGACCGAACGACGGATGAACCGGAGGGGGCCGGATGACGATGAACCGGAGGGGGCCGGATGCGACTGCTTCTCGTTGAGGACGACAACCATGTGGCGGCCGCCCTGTCCGCGGTCCTGGCCCGGCACGGTTTCGACGTCACCCACGCCCGCAGCGGCGAGGAGGCCCTCCAGGCGCTGGTCCCCGAGGGCGCCGGCTTCGGCGTGGTCCTGCTCGACCTCGGCCTGCCCGACCAGGACGGCTACGAGGTCTGCGGCAAGATCCGCAAGCGCACGACGATCCCGGTGATCATGGTCACCGCCCGTTCCGACGTCCGCTCCCGCATCCACGGCCTCAACCTCGGCGCCGACGACTACGTGGTCAAGCCCTACGACACCGGCGAACTGCTCGCCCGCATCCACGCCGTCAGCCGCCGCACCGTCCACGAGGACACGCCCGGCGACGACGGCGACGGCGCCCTGACCCTCGGGAGCGTGCGCATCGAACTGCCCACCCGGCAGGTCAGCGTGGCGGGCGCCGTCGTCCAGCTCACCCGCAAGGAGTTCGACCTGCTCGCCCTGCTCGCCCAGCGCCCTGGTGTGGTGTTCCGCCGCGAGCAGATCATCAGCGAGGTCTGGCGCACCAGTTGGGAGGGGACCGGCCGCACCCTGGAGGTGCACGTCGCCTCCCTGCGCGCCAAGCTGCGCATGCCGGCCCTGATCGAGACCGTACGCGGCGTCGGCTACCGCCTCGTCGCCCCGGCCGCCTAGCGGGGCCGGGTGCGCACACGTCTCCTCCCGCTGCTCATCGTCCTGATGGCGGCGGTCCTGCTCGCCCTCGGCTTCCCGCTCGCCGTCAGCATGGCCGCGGGCGAGCAGCAGAAGGTGGTCGTCGACCGGATCGACGACACGGCGCGGTTCGCGGCCCTCGCCCAGTTCGTCACCGACCGGCCCTCCGGCTCCCGGCAGACCGTCCCCGACGAGCGCCTGGAGACCCTCAGCCGCGAACTCGCCAGCTACTACAACGTCTACGGCATCCGCGCCGGCGTCTTCTACCGCTCCGGCACGCCCATGGCCAACGCGCCCTCCGCCTGGTCCCCGCCCTTCGAGGGCGAGGTGCGCGAGGCCTTCGACGAGGCCCTGCTGAGCCGCCGCAGCCACGACCCGGCACAGGTGTGGCCCTGGCAGCGGGACCGGCTCGTCGTCGCCTCGCCCGTCATCCGGGACGGTGACGTCGTCGCCGTCGTCGTGACCGACTCGCCGACCGGGCAGATGCGCTCGCGGACCCTGCACGGCTGGCTGCTCGTCGGCGCGGGCGAGATCGTCGCCATGCTGGTCGCCGTCGGCGCGGCGCTGCGGCTGACCGGCTGGGTGCTCCGGCCCGTACGGGTGCTCGACGCCACCACCCACGACATCGCCACCGGACGGCTCAAGTCCCGGGTGGCCGCGGCCGGCGGGCCACCGGAACTCCGCCGGCTGGCCCGGTCGTTCAACGAGATGGCCGACAACGTCGAGAACGTGCTGGAGCAGCAGCGCGCCTTCGTCGCCGACGCCTCCCACCAACTGCGCAACCCGCTCTCCGCCTTGCTGCTGCGCATCGAACTGCTCGCCCTCGAACTGCCCGAGGGCAACGAGGAGATCGCCTCCGTGCGCACCGAGGGCAAACGCCTCGCACAGGTCCTGGACGACCTGCTCGACCTCGCGCTCGCCGAGCACGCCGAGGCGGACCTCCAGCTCATCGACATGGGCGAGCTGACCGCGGAGCGCGTGGCGGCCTGGGCGCCGGCCGCCGACGCCCAGGGCGTCCGGCTGACCGGCGACTGCCCGGCGACCACCGCCTGGGCCGACCCCGTGGCCCTGTCCTCCGCGCTGGACGCGGTGATCGACAACGCCGTGAAGTTCACGCCCGGGGGCAAGAGCGTGACGGTGACGGTCTCCGGCGGCGGCGACACCTCGAAGGTCGTCGTCGCCGACGACGGACCCGGCCTCACCGACGACGAACTCGCCCGCGTCGGCGACCGGTTCTGGCGCAGCGGCCGCCACCAGAACATCAAGGGCTCCGGCCTCGGCCTGTCCATCACCCGCGCCCTGCTGGCCGCCGGCGGCGGTTCGCTGACCTACGACCACCACCACGACCGCGAGCCGCGCGGACTGAAGGTGACGGTCAGCGTCCCGCGGACGGACCCGCGGCGGCCGGACCCGCGGCCGGCGTAGCGGTGGGGGAACCGGTCGGGACTACGGCTTGACCGACCGGTAGTAGCGGCGCGCGCCCTCGTGCAGCACCAGCGGATCGGTGTAGATCGCGGTGCGCAGGTCCACCAGCTGCGCGGAGTGGACGTGGGCGCCGATGCCGTCCCGGCTCTTGATCACGGTCCGGGTCACCCACTCGGTGAGCCTCGGGTCCACGTCCTCGCGGGTCATCAGCACATTGGAGACGGCGATGGTCGGCACGGTCGAGCCGTTCTGGACGGTCGAATACGCCGACTCCGGCATGTTGGTGGCGCGGTAGTAGCGCATGGCGCCGCCCTCGGCGTGCAGCTTGCTCACCAGCTCCGGCTCTATCGGCACGAACCGGTACGCGAACGTCGAGGCGAGCCGCTTGAGCCCGTCCGTCGGCAGCCCGCCCGACCAGAAGAACGCGTCGATCGAGCCCTGCCGCAGCCGCCCCGGACCGGTGCCGATGCCGTCGGCCATCGGCTCGATGTCCTGGTGCGGATCGATCCCGGCCGCCTTGAGGACCCGCTCGGCGATCAGCCGGACGCCCGACTCCGGCGGTCCGACCGCCACCCGCTTGCCCCGCAGATCCGCCACCGAGTTGATCCGCGAGTCCCGCGCGACGATCAGCTGCACATAGTCGTCGTACAGGCGGGCGACCCCGCGCAGCCGTGCCGCGCCCGGCCGCTGCTCCAGCTCGTACGTGTCCACCGCGTCGGCTGCCGCGATCGTGAAGTCGGCCTTGCCGGTCGCCACCCGCGTGACGTTCTCCTGGGAACCGTCGCTGGTCAGCAGCTTCACCGTCAGATGCGGCATGTCCTTGCCGAACGCGGTGCGCAGCCGCTCGCCGTACTCCTGGTAGACGCCGCGCGTGGTCCCCGTGCTGAAGGTGATCGTCCCGCTCGGCGGCCGCTCGCCCAGCGGCAGCAGCCACCACAACAGCAGCCCGAGGACGACGGCGCCGACGGCCGCGCCCTGCAGGCCGCGCCGCCTGCCGAGGGAGGAGGAGAGCTTGGACATGCGCGCGATCCTGCCAGCCGGAGGCCGGTGCTGACCAGGCCGCCGGGGACTGTCGGCGACGGCGGATAGAGTCGCCGTATGAGCAGTTCGCCCGCCGATCTCGTCCGTGAGTTCCACCGTGCCTTCGGCCTCGACGCCCGCAGCACGCCGACGCGGGTGCCGCCGGCGCTCGCCGCGCACCGCGGGGAACTGCTCGCCGAGGAGGCGGCCGAAGTCGCCGAGGTCGCGGTCGAGGGCCCGCTCGACCGGCTGGCGCACGAACTCGCGGACGTGGTCTACGTCGCCTACGGCACCGCCCTGGTGCACGGCGTCGACCTCGACGAGGTGATCGCCGAGATCCACCGCGCCAACATGAGCAAGCTCGGCCCCGACGGCGAGGTCGCCCGCCGCGCCGACGGCAAGGTCCTCAAGGGCGACCACTACCGCGCGCCCGACGTGGCGGCCGTACTGCGCCGCCAGGGATGGGACCCGGAGGCGGCCTGAGCGGCGGCCGAAGGCCCTTTCGCCGGGGGCTCAGGGCGCCGGGGCCGGTACGTCCGCTGCCGGGCCGTTCCCCGCGGGCGCGGCCGTCTGCCGGGCCGGTGGGCGTGCGCACCGCACCGCCAGCACCAGCGCGAGTCCCGTCAGCGTCACCACGTCCTTGAACGCCCTGCGCGTCGAGGGCTCCAGACCCGGGAAGACGAAGCCGGCCGTCTGCGGCACGAGCGCCGCCCAGAACCACGGCGAGTGCGTCACCGAGTCGGCGGCCGTCGCCCCGGCGAGCAGCAGCGGCACCACGACGACCGGATAGTGCTCGTAGGACGGCCGGGAGACCAGGAGCGATGCCAGCATGAGCATCGCGGCCGTCTCAACGAGCCGGGAGGGACCCGCGTCGCCGCGCCGCCAGCGCAGCCCGGCGCACACCACCCCGGCCACCGCCGCGATCAGGGCCAGCGCCTCGGCGGCGACCGGCGGCACTCCGAGGCGCGGCAGCACCGCGGGCCAGGAGCAGTCGAACGGCCGCATCAGGGCGTCCCCGCCCCTGAGGAGGAAGGGCAGCGTACGGGTGAGGAACCCGCCCGGGTCCGGCATGATCAACGCCGTGCCCGCGGACAGCGCCGCCGGCACCAGCACCATCCAGGCCAGGGCCCGCCACCGCCGGGCCAGGACCAGCAGCAGCACCACGGGCACCAGCAGCGGCTTCACCGCCACGGACAGTCCGAGCACCACCCCGGCCGCGTCCCAGCGGCCCCGGTCGGCCAGCAGCAGCGCCGCCGGCAGCGCGAGGACGCTCACCGCGGTCCAGTTCCCCAGGTCGATCAGATGACCGACCGGGACCCAGCACAGCACCAGGCCCAGCAGCCCCAGCACCGCGAACCGGGAGCACGCCGGCACCCGGAACAGGCGCACGGCGCACCACCAGCCGGCCGTGACGAGCCCCACGCACACCAGGGGCGCCGCCACCCGCAGCAACGGCGCCGGCAGCAGCGCCTGCCCCGCCGCGAACAGCACGGCGCTCGGCAGATACAGGAACCGCCGGTCGCCGTACGGGGCGCCGCCGTCCAGCCAGACCCGCCCGGCGTGGACGACGAAGGCGTTGTCCATGCCGCCCTGCGGATGCACGAAGGCCACGTGCGCCGCGCGGGCCAGCAGGACGAGGGCGAGGACGGCGACCGGGACCGGACCGGCCGGCCGCAGGAGCCAGGCGCGCAGCGCCGGGGCCGCGGGCGCCCGCGGTGCGGAGGCCCGCACGGCGTCACGAAGCTGCATCGGGTACCTGTCACTGTGCGGGGCCGCTCGGGCCGGGCGGGCGTGAGCGGTGCGGACGTGCCGACACCGAGCGGTGCGGAGTGTCCCTATTTTGGAGCTGCGGTCCCGGTATGGGAGGCAGCTTCCGCCTCGTGTCGCGATCCGGGCGGGCGCTCGTGCCGCCATCCGGCCGGAGCCGTCCGCCCGTGGCCCGGGCCGTCCGGGGGCACTTCGCCGAGCGCCTACCCTTATGGCATGAGCAGCATCGACCGGAGCCGAGAAGTGGGCGTCACTCGCAGCTATGAGATCCGCACCTACGGATGCCAGATGAACGTCCACGACTCCGAGCGGCTCGCCGGGCTGCTCGAGGACGCGGGCTACGTGCGGGCGCCGGAGGGCTCCGACGGCGACGCGGACGTCGTCGTCTTCAACACCTGCGCCGTGCGCGAGAACGCCGACAACCGGCTCTACGGCAACCTCGGCCACCTCGCCCCGAAGAAGGCGCGGCGGCCCGGGATGCAGATCGCGGTCGGCGGCTGCCTGGCGCAGAAGGACCGGGACACCATCGTCAAGAAGGCGCCCTGGGTGGACGTGGTCTTCGGCACGCACAACATCGGCAAGCTGCCCGTCCTGCTGGAGCGCGCCCGCGTCCAGGAGGAGGCCCAGGTCGAGATCGCCGAGTCGCTGGAGGCGTTCCCCTCCACGCTGCCGACCCGGCGCGAGAGCGCGTACGCCGCGTGGGTCTCGATCTCCGTGGGCTGCAACAACACCTGCACCTTCTGCATCGTCCCGGCGCTGCGCGGCAAGGAGAAGGACCGCCGTCCCGGCGACATCCTCGCCGAGGTCGAGGCGCTGGTCGGCGAGGGCGTGTCCGAGATCACGCTGCTCGGCCAGAACGTCAACGCCTACGGTTCCGACATCGGCGACCGCGAGGCGTTCAGCAAGCTGCTGCGCGCCTGCGGGAACGTCGAGGGCCTGGAGCGCGTCCGCTTCACCTCGCCGCACCCGCGCGACTTCACCGACGACGTGATCGCGGCGATGGCCGAGACGCCGAACGTCATGCCGCAGCTGCACATGCCGCTGCAGTCCGGCTCGGACACCGTCCTCAAGGCGATGCGCCGCTCCTACCGCCAGGAGCGCTACCTCGGGATCATCGAGAAGGTCCGCGCCGCGATCCCGCACGCCGCGATCACCACCGACATCATCGTGGGCTTCCCCGGAGAGACCGAGGAGGACTTCGAGCAGACGCTGCACGTGGTGCGTGAGGCGCGGTTCGCGCAGGCGTTCACCTTCCAGTACTCCAAGCGGCCCGGCACCCCCGCCGCCGAGATGGACAACCAGGTCCCCAAGGAGGTCGTCCAGGCGCGCTACGAGCGCTTGGTCGCCCTCCAGGAGGAGATCTCCTGGGAGGAGAACAAGAAGCAGGTCGGCCGGACGCTGGAGCTGATGGTCGCCGAGGGCGAGGGCCGCAAGGACGGCGCCACGCACCGCCTGTCCGGCCGCGCGCCCGACAACCGCCTCGTGCACTTCACCAAGCCGGACGAGGAGGTCCGCCCCGGCGACGTGGTCACCGTGGAGATCACCTACGCCGCCCCGCACCACCTCCTGGCCGAGGGCTCGACGCTGGCCGTACGCCGCACCCGCGCGGGCGACGCCTGGCAGAAGCGCACCGCAGCGGAGGCCGCCAAGCCGGCCGGTGTCATGCTCGGCCTCCCGAAGATCGGCGCCCCGGCCCCGCTGCCGGTCCCGGCGGGCAACGGCTGCGGCTGCGACTGACGCGCCTGCGGGGGCGCGAGGGGCGCGGGGAACGGCGCGCCCCGCCTCCGGGCACCCGCCGCCGGAGCGACGCCGCCGGGGGCGCGGCGACCGGCCCGCCCACGGGGTTACGCTGCCGATCATGCTTGTCGCCGCCGCAGTCTGCCCCTGCCCGCCGCTTCTCGTACCCGTGGTCGCCGCCGGAGCGGCGCCCGAACTGGACGCCGCGCGCGCCGCGTGCACGGACGCGCTCGGCGTCCTCGCCGCAGCCCGGCCGGACCGCCTCATGGTCGTGGGCCCCACCGAGGAAGCCGGGCACGGCCCGTACCCGCAGGGCGCCCGGGGCTCCTTCCGCGGGTTCGGTGTCGACGCGGACGTACGCCTCGGTCAGGGCGGCGGCACCGCGCCGGACCGCGAGCTGCCGCCCTCGCTCGCCGTCGGCGCCTACCTGCTGGAGCGCACGGACTGGTCCGACGCCCCGGTCGAGGGACTGGGCGTGCACGCCTCGCTGGCGCCCGAGCGCTGCCTGGCCACCGGCCGCGACCTCGCCGGACGGGCCGACCGGGTGGCGCTGCTGGTGATGGGCGACGCCAGCGCCTGCCGGTCGCTCAAGGCGCCTGGATACCTGGACGAACGGGCCGAGCCCTTCGACGCCGAGGTCGCCCGGGCGCTGGGCGCGGCGGACCTGTCGGCGCTCGCGGCGCTCGACGCCGCCCTGGCCGCCGAGCTGAAGGCGTCGGGCCGTGCTCCGTGGCAGGTCCTGGCGGGGGCGGCCGAGCCCGCGAACCTCTCCGGTGCCCTGCTCTACGACGAGGCCCCCTACGGCGTCGGCTACCTGGTGGCCACCTGGACCTGACGGTCCCCGGCCGGTCGGCGTCGGCCGCAGCGCCGCGGCCGGCGCCGACCGGCGGCCGAGAGGAGACGCCCCGGCGGGTGGCCGACGAGCAGCGACTCCCCGGCCACCCGCCGATGTGCTCCCGGCCGGACGGCACCGCACCCCCGCGTTCCTTCACCCGCGGCGGCGCGTCCCGGGCCGCGCCCGAGCGCCCGCTCAGGACACCGGCGGCGGAGGCGTCCGCGGGGCCGTCGGCTCGTCGCCGCCCCGGCCCTCGGGGCCGGCACCAGGACCGGCGCCGGGGCCAGGTCCGGCACCGGCGTCGCCGCCCTGGTGGGCGAGCCGGTCCACGGCCTCCTTCGCCTTGTCCGTGCCCGCGTGGATCTTGTCGCGGTACTTGCCCTTGGTCTTCTCGTCGACCACCTTGGCGGCCCGGTCGAGACCCTGGCCGATCTGGCCCCCGTGCCGCTGCGCGAGGTCCGAGACCTTTTCCTTGGCCGGGCCGAGCCTGGCCTTCATGTTGTCCAGCAGACCCATGGTTCAGCCTCCCTTGCGGGACATCACGTGCGGGCGCCCTTGCCGGTCTCCTGTTCGGCCGCCTCCTCGGCGGACTGCTGCTTGGGGATCTCCACGCCGTCGCCCCCGGCGTCCGCCGCGGCCTCGTGGACGGCTCCGCCGTCCTCGGCCTCCGCCGCCTCCGGGTCGCTCCCGGCGTCGTCGTCCGCCGCCGTACCGGCGTTCACCGGGCCGACCGACGCCGGTCCGGCCGGCTCCTCGGCGACCGACGTGCCCTCCACAGCCTCGGACCTCCGGAAAAGTCGCGCAAAAACGCCCATGTCAACTCCATACGTTACTTGTGCGGGCGAAATCCCGCGTGGTCCGCTGTGTCCGTTCGCGGCGCCCGTGCCATCGCCCTGACGCGATCCGGGCGCGGGTACCTCTCACCGGGCAACGAGGCCGTGACCGCGCCGTCACGTAACTCGTTCGGGACACCCCCGCGGGGTTTGCGAAACTGGTGCGGTGAGCAGCGCACCCCCCGCACCCCGCGTCATCGCCGTCGTCGGCCCGACCGCCGCCGGAAAGTCCGATCTCGGCGTCTTCCTGGCCCAGCGCCTCGGCGGCGAGATCGTCAACGCCGACTCCATGCAGCTCTACCGAGGGATGGACATCGGCACCGCGAAACTGACGCCCGAAGAGCGCGGCGGCATACCGCACCACCTCCTGGACGTGTGGGACGTCACGGTCACCGCCTCCGTCGCCGAGTACCAGCGCCTCGCCCGGAAGCGGATCGACGCCCTGCTCGCCGAGGGGCGCTGGCCGATCCTGGTGGGCGGCTCGGGCCTCTACGTCCGCGGCGCCGTCGACAACCTGGAGTTCCCCGGCACCGACCCGGAGGTCAGGGCCCGGCTGGAGGAGGAGCTGACCCTGCGCGGCTCCGGCGCCCTGCACGCGCGCCTGGCCGCCGCCGACCCCGAGGCCGCGCGCGCGATCCTGCCCAGCAACGGCCGCCGCATCGTCCGCGCGCTGGAAGTGATCGAGATCACCGGCCGCCCCTTCACGGCCAACCTCCCCGGCCACGACTCCGTCTACGACACCGTCCAGATCGGCGTCGACGTGGCCCGTCCCGAGCTGGACGAGCGCATCGCGCGCCGGGTGGACCGGATGTGGGAGGCGGGGCTCGTCGCCGAGGTGCGCGAGCTGGAGACGCGGGGCCTCAGGCAGGGGCGTACGGCCTCCCGGGCGCTCGGCTACCAGCAGGTCCTCGCGGCGCTCGCGGGGGAGTGCACGCTGGAGGAGGCGCGCGCGGAGACCGTCCGCGCCACCAAGCGCTTCGCGCGCCGCCAGGACTCCTGGTTCCGCCGCGACCCGCGCGTGCACTGGCTGAGCGGGGCCGCCGCGGATGTCACGGAACTTCCGCACCTGGCGCTGGCGTTGGTGGAACGACCGGTTACAGCCTGATCACGTGATGGCATCGGGACGCCCAGGCCGTCATCCAGGCCTCCGGCGGCGTGCCATCATCGTGCTTCGATCCACCGAATGAGGTCCTAGTTGGGAGGGCGCGTGGCGATGGAGGCCGGCCCTCGCGACACCGCACAAGGCGGCACCGAGCACATCACAGCCGAGCACGCCGATGCGGAGACGGACGAGCCGACGCTCAGCCCCGACGGCCCCGACGGGACGCAGGGCGGGGTGACCGAGGACGGTCCCGGGCCCGAGGAGATGTTCGCCGGGCCCGAGGTGGAGGTCGAGTTGCGCCCGCAGCGGCGGCTGCGCATCTGGCAGCTGGCGCCCATCGTGGGCCTGGCCGCCGTCGGCTCGCTGATGTTCGCCTTCCCGCTCGCCTTCGACGGCGACAGCGGCGCGGTGATCGCCATGCTGGGGCTCCTGATCTGCTCCTGCGCGGCCGGCTGGGGCATGATGGCCGCGCTCCGCGTGGGCTACACCTGGCCCGGTCTGCCGCCGCGGGGCGCCGGTCGCCGTGCCGACTGGCGGCTGATCGGCGCCTACGCCCTGATCGTCGCCGTGGCCGTCGTCCTCGCCGTCTGGCGCGTCGCCCGCCTGCGCTAGGGCCGCCCGACCCGGCCCCGTCCTGCCCACGCCGTACGATCGAGGCATGAGCTCGCGCATCGCCTTCCTCAAGGGGCACGGCACGGAGAACGACTTCGTGATCCTCCCCGACCCGGACAACGCCCTCGACCTGTCCCCGGCCGCCGTCGCCGCTCTGTGCGACCGGCGCGCGGGCATCGGCGGCGACGGCGTGCTGCACGTCGTCCGGTCGGCCGCGCACCCCGAGGCCCGCGCCATGGCGGCCGAGGCGGAGTGGTTCATGGACTACCGCAACGGCGACGGCTCCGTCGCGGAGATGTGCGGCAACGGCACGCGCGTGTTCGCGCGGTACCTCCAGCACGCCGGCCTCGCCGCCGAGGGCGACCTCGCGATCGCCACCCGGGGCGGCGTGAAGAAGATCCACATCGCCAAGGACGGCGACGTCACCGTCGGCATGGGCAAGGCCCGCCTGCCCGAGGGCGACGTCACCGTGAGCGTCGGCGGGCGCAGCTGGCCCGCGCGCAACGTGAACATGGGCAACCCCCACGCGGTGGCCTTCGTGGCCGACCTCGCGGACGCCGGTGACCTGTTCTCCCCGCCCCCGTTCAGCCCGGCCGACGCCTACCCGGACGGGGTGAACGTCGAGTTCGTCGTCGACCGCGGCCCCCGCCACGTCGCGATGCGCGTGCACGAGCGCGGCTCGGGCGAGACCCGCTCGTGCGGCACGGGCGCGTGCGCCGTCGCCGTGGCCACCGCCCGCCGCGACCGCGCCGACCCCGCCGTCACCGGCGCCCCGGCGACGTACACGGTCGACGTGCCCGGCGGCACCCTCGTCATCACCGAGCGGCCGGACGGCGAGATCGAGATGACCGGCGCCGCGGTGATCGTCGCCGAGGGCGAGATCGCCGCGGACTGGCTGGAAAGCGTCGCCGCCTGACCGTGCCCCCGCCGGCCGATCGCAAGGCCGGTGCGCGGCAAGATCGACAGGACCCAGGGCAGAGATCCGGACGAGCGCGGGAATCCACGGTCACCCGCATGCCAGGTGACCGAAAACCGTAAACCTCCGGATCGTCGCTCGAATGGGTGATCCGTTTCACGCTCCCCGAGAGGTGGTCGGCCGAGTGTGCTGGGCTCGGTAGCATCAAGCACCGGCCCGGACGGGGGATCCGACGCCAACCCCTGAGCCGTGTACGCCCTGGGGCACCCCGTCCACCGGTCCACGCAGCCGGAGGTGCCCATGAGTGCGGATGCCACGAATCCCGCGGCCCCGGGAGCGGTGGTGCCGGCCGCGCCCCGCAGGAGGGCCCGCCCGCGGCTCGATCTGCGCCGCCTGGGACGGGCCGCACTGCTCGGCCCCGCCGCCCGTGACCGCCTGCCCGACGCCATCGGCCATGTCGCCGAGGCGCACCGGGCCCACTTCCCGGACGCCGACCTCGAACCGCTGCGCCGCGCCTACGTCCTGGCCGAGTCCTCGCACCGCGGCCAGATGCGCAAGAGCGGCGAGCCGTACATCACGCACCCGCTCGCCGTGACCCTGATCCTCGCCGAACTCGGGGCGGAGACCACGACGTTGACCGCTTCCCTGCTCCACGACACCGTCGAGGACACGGATGTGACGCTCGACCAGGTCGGTGAGGAGTTCGGCGCCGAGGTCCGCTATCTCGTGGACGGCGTCACCAAACTGGAGAAGGTCGACTACGGTGCCGCCGCCGAGCCCGAGACGTTCCGCAAGATGCTCGTCGCCACCGGCAACGACGTGCGGGTGATGTCGATCAAGCTCGCCGACCGGCTGCACAACATGCGCACCCTCGGCGTCATGCGCCCGGAGAAGCAGGCCCGGATCGCCAAGGTGACCCGGGACGTGCTCATCCCGCTCGCCGAACGGCTCGGCGTGCAGGCCCTCAAGACCGAACTGGAGGACCTGGTCTTCGCGATCCTCCGTCCCGAGGAGTACCAGCACACCCGCGAGCTGATCGCGGAGAACGCGAGCCGCCCCGCTGACCCGCTCACCGAGGTCGCCGAACAGGTGCGCGGTGTGCTGCACGAGGCCGACATCACCGCCGAAGTCCTCGTCAGGCCCCGGCACTTCGTCTCCGTGCACCGGGTCTCCCGCAAACGGGGCCGACTGCGCGGCGCCGACTTCGGCCGGCTGCTGGTCCTGGTCAACGAGGACGCCGACTGCTACGGCGTCCTCGGCGAACTGCACACCTGTATGACGCCGGTGGTCTCGGAGTTCAAGGACTTCATCGCGGTCCCCAAGTTCAACCTGTACCAGTCGCTGCACACCGCCGTCGCCCGCGAGGACGGCCAGGTCGTCGAAGTCCTCATCCGCACCCACCAGATGCACAAGGTCGCCGAGGCAGGCGTCGTCGCCCTCGGCAACCCCTACGCCACCCCCGCCGAGGAGCAGAGCGCGGGCGACGGCGAGCGCGTCGACCCCACCCGCCCCGGCTGGCTCTCCCGCCTCCTCGACTGGCAGGAGGCCGCGCCCGACCCCGACACCTTCTGGTCCACCCTGCGGGAGGACCTCGCCCAGGACCGCGAGATCACCGTCTTCCGGCCGGACGGCGGCACCCTCGGTCTGCCCGACGGCGCCACCTGCGTGGACGCCGCCTACGCCCAGTACGGCGAGGACGCGCACGCGTGCATCGGCGCCCGCGTCAACGGCCGCCTGGCCAGGCTGAGCACCGTCCTCAAGGACGGCGACACCGTCCAGCTCCTCATGGGCCAGGACCCGGCCTCCGAACCCTCCCGGGAGTGGCTGGAGCACGCCCACACCCCGGCCGCCCGCATCGCCATCCAGCGTTGGCTGGCGACCCACCCGGCCCCGGCCGGCGACGAGCCGGAGGAGGAACGGGACCTGCGCGACACGGCGGCCCCGGACCCCGCCGCCATGCTCGACGCCCTGGTCGAGCCGGCGTCCGACGCCCCCGACGCCCCCGACGGCGCGGCGGCCGGTGCGCTCGGCAGGCCGGCTGCCGATGCCTGCGGCGGTCCGGCTCCCGGCGCTCCCGACGGGTCCGTGACCGGCACGCGCGGGGGGCGGTCGGGTGCGGCGTGCGCCGTCGTCGTGGACGGCCCCCACACCGCCGTACGGCTCGCCGGCTGCTGTACGCCCGTACCGCCCGACCGGGTCGCCGCGTTCGCCGTGCGCGGGGGAGTGGTGACCGTGCACCGCGTCGAGTGCGCCGGGGCCGCCCGGATGAAGGGCACGGGGCGCCCGGAGGTCGGCGTGCGCTGGGGAGACACCACCGCCTGCCGGGTGACGCTGCTCGCCGAATCGTTCGGCCGCCCCCATCTGCTCGCCGATCTGACCGAGGCCATCGCGCTGGAAGGCGTCGAGATCGTCTCGGCCACCGTGGCCCCGCCGGCCCAGCAACGCGTCCACCACACCTACACCCTGCACCTGCCCGACGCCGCCCGGCTGCCCGCCCTCATGCGGGCGATGCGCAGCGTCCCCGGCGTCTACGACGTCAGCCGCGCCCAGCCGCAGCCGCCGGGGGCGTGAGCGGGCACTCGCCGGGGCGTACGGGAGTGCGCCGGGCGGAAGACTGAGCGCTGGCTCCGGAAGAACCCGTTCGGGTGGCCCGGGCGCGCGCCGCCGCCGTACTCGCGCCGGGCGCTGATAGCGGTGTGTGCATGCCGCGCACCCTCCGTCACCGCGTCCCGCGTCGCCTGAAGGCGCCCCTCCTCGCGTCCGCCGCCTCCGCCGCCTGCGTCTGCCTGCTGGCCGCGAGCGCCCCGCCCGTACCGCTCGGCGTCGGCGACCGGCTCTTCCCGTACCTCGGCAACCCGGGGTACGACGTGTCGGCGTACGACCTCTCCTTCGCCTACACCGGCGACAACGGCAGGCCGCTCCAGGCCGTCACCACGATCGACGCCCGCACGACCAGGACCCTGGACAGCGTCAACCTGGACTTCACCCACGGCACCGTCGACTCCGTCGAGGTCGACGGCGAGCCTGCCGCCTTCGCCTTCGCCGGCGAGGACCTTGTGATCACCCCGAAGCACGCGCTGCCCGAGCACCGCCGGACGCGCATCACCGTGCGCCACACCAGCAACCCCGTCCCCGAGAAGGGCCGGGACGGTGGCTGGGTGCAGACCGCGGACGGACTGGCCATGGCCAACCAGGCCGACGTCGCCCACCTGGTGTTCCCGTGCAACGACCACCCCTCCGACAAGGCGATGTTCACCATCCACGTCACCGCGCCCGAGGGCTACACCGCCGTCGCCAACGGCCTGCCCGTCCAGGCCGCCCGCAGCCGCGCGGGCACCACCTGGACGTACCGCACCCGGCACCCGATGGCCACCGAGCTGGCCCAGGTGTCCATCGGCCGCTCCGCCGTGCTGCACCGCCCCGGCCCGCACGGCCTGCCCGTGCGCGACGTCGTCCCCGCCGAGGACCGCGCCGCCCTCGAACCCTGGCTCGCCAAGACCCCGGACCAGATCGCCTGGCTGGAGGACAAGATCGGCGAGTACCCGTTCGAGACGTACGGCGTGCTGGTGGCGTCGGCGAAGACCGGCTTCGAACTGGAGACGCAGACCCTCTCCCTCTTCGAGAAGGACCTGTTCACGGACGCCGCCTACCCGAAGTGGTACGTCGAGTCGGTCATGGTGCACGAGCTGTCCCACCAGTGGTTCGGCGACAGCGTCAGCCCTCGCTCCTGGTCCGACGTGTGGCTCAACGAGGGCCACGCGACCTGGTACGAGGCCCTGTACGCCGAGGAGAAGGCGAACCGGCCCATGGAAGCCCGGATGAAGGCCGCCTACGGCGCCTCCGACGGCTGGCGCGCGGCCGGCGGACCGCCCGCGCGGCCCAAGGCCCCGAAGGCCGGCGAGAAGATCAGCATCTTCCGCCCCAACATCTACGACGGCGCGGCCCTCGCCCTGTACGCGCTGCGTCAGGAGATCGGCAGGCCGGCCTTCGAACGCCTGGAGCGCTCCTGGGTGCGCGACCACGAGGACGGCACCGCCACCACCGCCGACTTCGAGCGCCTCGCCTCCCAGATCGCCGGCCGCGACCTGAGCGCCTTTTTCCAGGCGTGGCTCTACGGAGAGAAGACCCCGCCCATGCCCGGCCACCCGGACTGGAAGCAGCAGCCGCCCCTGAAGTCGGTGAAGACGAAGAAGTGACGTGGCGGGGCGGATCGAGGCCCGGGAAGAGGTGACAGGACGGGCGAGCGGGGAAATAACACCGTGACGAGACGGGCCGTGCCGTGCGACCATCTTCCGGTCGGCGCGGCCCGGCGCCGGGAATCTCCCGGACCGCCCGGACGTTGTCGACAGTGACGGAGTGGCCGTCGCGGCGCACGGGACGTGCGGCCGCGCCGCGCGCCGCACCACGGATTCCCCAACGACGTAAGGACCCAATGACCTCCTCTTCTTCCTCTTCCCAGGCCACCAAGCGCCTCGCGCACACCTATCCCGAAGGTCTTCGGGCCGATGCCCTGATGGAGGAGGACGTCGCCTGGAGCCACGAGGTCGACACGGAGCGGGACGGCGACCAGTTCGACCGCTCCGAGCGCGCGGCCCTGCGCCGCGTCGCGGGCCTCTCCACCGAACTCGAGGACGTCACCGAGGTCGAGTACCGCCAGCTCCGGCTGGAGCGGGTCGTGCTCGTCGGCGTCTGGACCTCGGGGACCGTGCAGGACGCGGACAACTCCCTCGCCGAGCTGGCCGCCCTCGCGGAGACCGCCGGCGCGATGGTGCTCGACGGCGTCATCCAGCGCCGCGACAAGCCCGACGCGGCCACCTACATCGGTTCCGGCAAGGCCGACGAGCTGCGGGACATCGTCCTGGAGACGGGCGCGGACACCGTCATCTGCGACGGTGAGCTGAGCCCCGGCCAGCTGATCCACCTCGAGGACATCGTCAAGGTCAAGGTCATCGACCGTACGGCCCTGATCCTGGACATCTTCGCCCAGCACGCCAAGTCCCGCGAGGGCAAGGCGCAGGTCGCGCTCGCGCAGATGCAGTACATGCTGCCGCGGCTGCGCGGCTGGGGTCAGTCGCTGTCCCGGCAGATGGGCGGCGGCAGCGGCGGCCTCGCCACCCGAGGCCCCGGTGAGACCAAGATCGAGACGGACCGGCGGCGGATCCGCGAGAAGATGGCGAAGATGCGCCGGGAGATCGCGGAGATGAAGACCGGCCGGGAGCTCAAGCGCCAGGAGCGGCGCCGCAACAAGGTGCCCTCCGTCGCCATCGCCGGCTACACCAACGCCGGCAAGTCCTCCCTGCTCAACCGCCTCACCGGCGCGGGCGTCCTGGTCGAGAACGCGCTGTTCGCGACGCTGGACCCGACCGTGCGCCGGGCCGAGACCCCGAGCGGCCGCCTCTACACGCTGGCCGACACCGTCGGTTTCGTGCGGCACCTGCCGCACCACCTGGTCGAGGCGTTCCGCTCCACCATGGAGGAGGTCGGCGACTCCGACCTGATCCTGCACGTGGTGGACGGCTCGCACCCGAACCCGGAGGAGCAGCTGGCCGCCGTGCGCGAGGTGATCAGGGACGTCGGCGCCACCGACGTGCCCGAGATCGTCGTCGTGAACAAGGCGGACGCGGCCGACCCGCTGGTCCTCCAGCGGCTGCTGCGGGTGGAGAAGCACTCCATCGCGGTGTCGGCCCGCACCGGCCGGGGCATCCCCGAGCTGCTCGCCCTGATCGACGCCGAGCTGCCCCGCCCGTCCGTCGAGATCGAGGCGCTCGTGCCGTACACGCACGGCAAGCTCGTCGCCCGCGCCCACACCGAGGGCGAGGTGATCTCCGAGGAGCACACCGCGGAGGGCACCCTGCTCAAGGCCCGGGTGCACGAGGAGCTGGCGGCCGACCTGGCGCCGTACGTGCCGGCCTCCGCGCTGTAGGCGGCGACCGGGCGACCCTGCTCGCCGGACGCACGACAGGAGGGCCCGCCCCCGATTCTTTCGGGAGCGGGCCCTCGTCGTCCCCAGGGGCGGCCCTGTGCCGTGCCTCGTGGTCGTGCCTGGTGCCGGGGCGCGTGTCACCCGCCGCCGTGGGTGCGGCTCATGTTCTCGTACAGCGCCTGAGCGCCCCGGCCCAGCTGCGGGCCCGCCAGCCAGGTGCTGTCGGCCGGGCCGATCGAGGTGTTGGAGACCAGCACGGTCCTCCCGTTCACCACCCGGAACCAGCCGCCGCCGGAGGAGCCTCCGGTCATCGTGCAGCCGATCCGGTACATCGTCGGCAGGGCCGTGCTGAGCGACAGCCGGCCCGGCCGGTCCAGGCAGCGGAACATCGTCGCGCCGCTGTAGGGCGGAGCGGCCGGGTAGCCCCAGGCGCCCATCGTGGCCACCCCGGCCGCCGGCGGCGCCGAGAAGTCCACGTCCAGCGCCGAGCCGACCGTCTCCTCCAGCGACTTCGAGCCGGACTCCGGCCGCACGTGCAGCACCGCGTAGTCGTACGCCGCCCCCGCCCCGCCGGTCTCCGCACCGCCCTGGATCCACTGGCCGGAGGTGGAAGCCCAGTCCGCCCACCAGGCGCCGTAGGGGGCGACCTCGGAGGACGGGGCGCCGTTCAGCTCGGCCGCGGGCCGGCCGAGGTCGTTGTACGCCGGGACGAACGCGATGTTGCGGTACCAGCCGCCGCCCTGACCCGCGTGCACGCAGTGGCCCGCGGTCCACACCAGGTTGGACCGGCCCGGATGGTTCACGTCCTTGACGACCGTGCCGGAACAGACCATCGAGCCCTCGGGCGAGTCGAAGAACACCTTGCCGACCGGCGCGGCGTGCTCGTGGTACGGGGTCTTCTCGGGCTGCGCCCGGACCGGCACCGGCACCGGATCACTGACCCCCTGGCCGGCGGCGGCGTCCAAAGTGACCGTCTTGTCGGCCTCCTTGGCGGTCCGCATCCGTTCGGGCTTCCACAGCCCCTCGATCACCGGGTTGGCGAAGTCCTCGGCCGCGCTGAGCCACTTGTCCTTGTCCCAGTCCTTCCAGCCGCCCTTCGCCCACTGGTCGACGTCGATGCCGTGCTTCTTGAGCTTGTCGGCGATCCCGGCGGGGACGTGCACCTTGCCGCTGCCGCTGCCGCTGCCGCTGCCGCTGCCGCTGCCGCTGCCGCCCGCGGCCGGTGAGGCGGCGGCCGGACCGCCGCTCGCGTGGTCCTCGTCCGGGCCGCCGCAGGCCGTCGCGGTGAGCGTCAGCGCCGCGACGAGCCCGGTGGCGGCGACGAGGGTGCACCGGCGTCCGCGCCGGGGCGGGCGGGAGGAGAGAGGCGACATGTGGGTGGAAGGCATGGGCGAGGAACCCCCGTCGGTCCGTCTGCTGCTGCTCGGCTTCGTACGTGCTTCTTGATCGCGGCGCGCCGTACCGGCCGGCGGCGGGGTGCGGGTGTCCGGCGCCCCGCCGCCTGTGCGTTCACCGTGCGCCTGTCGCGGCGTGGTCATCGCGCGCTCATCGAAGGGCGTTCACTGCCCGGCGAACTTCCTGCTGACCGAGTCGTACACCTTCTCGGCCACCGGCCCCAGCCGCGGCCCGGCCAGCCAGCCCGCCGACACCGGGCCGATCGAGGTGTTGGACACCAGCGCCGGCTTGCCGTCCGCGCCCGTCTCGACCCAGCCGCCGCCGGACGAACCACCGGTCATGGTGCAGCCGATGCGGTACATCGTCGGGTCGGAGACGGTCACCGACAGCCGCCCGGGCTTGTCCTGGCACCGGTACAGCCGCTGCCCGTCGTACGGCGGGGCCGCCGGGTAGCCGGTCGCGGTGATGCTGCTCACCTTCGGCACGGCGGGAGCGTCGAAGTCCACGGGCAGCGCCGCCCCGACCGTCTCCTGAAGGGACTTGCCGTTCCCGCCCTTCTCCGGCGTCACATGGATCACCGCGTAGTCGTACGGCGCGCCCTGACCGCCGGTCGCACCGCCGCTCGCGATCCACTGGTCGGAGGTCCGCGCCCAGTCGCCCCACCACACGCCGTACGGGGCGACCTCGTCACGGCTCGCGCCCTGCAACTGGGCGGCGCTGCGGCCCGCGTCGTTGTACGACGGCACGAACGCGATGTTGCGGTACCAGCCGCCCTTCTTGCCCGCGTGCACGCAGTGGCCCGCGGTCCACACCAGGTTGGACTTGCCCGGGTGGGCGGGGTCCTCGACGACCGTCGCCGAGCAGACCATCGTTCCCTCGGGGGAGTCGAAGAACACCTTGCCCGCGGTGGCCGCGTTGGCGTGGTAACTCGGCGCGACCGCCTGCGCCTTGACCGGGGCCGGCGTCGGATCCGTGACGCCCTGGTCACCGGAGATGTCGTTGTCGTCCACGCCCTTGTCCGGGTCGTTGGCCCGGCGCATCCGGTCCGGGTTCCACAGCCCCTGGATGATGGGGTTGACGAAGTCGTTGGCCTCGCGCAGCCAGTCGTCCTTGTCCCAGTTCTTCCAGGCGCCGTTCTTCCACTTGTCGATGTCGATCCCGTGGTCCTTGAGCTTCCGGCGCAGCTCGTCCGGGATCTTGATCTTGCCGTCGCCGGTGGCGCCCGACCCGTCGGCGACCGCGGAGGGCGAGGACTTCGCGTCCGCGTGGTCGTCGCCCGAGTCGCAGCCGGTGGCGGTGAGGGCCATGACCGAGACCAGCGCGGCGGCGGCCAGTACGGGGGAGGTTCCGCGCCGGGCGCTCCCTCCCCGACGAGCGGTGACGGACGGGCGTATGGGTCGCATGCTCTGACTCCCCCTGGGATGAACGAAACTCGCTGCTGCCGCCGCGACCACGCGCCCAACTCCGTACGGACAGGGGCGTGTCACGGCGGGCCGGAACGCCACCACACACTATGCGGTCGCTGCGGGGTGGTGCCGACGGAACGGCAACGGTTCGGCTACAGCCGCTGACCTGGACGATCGGCCGGAGTTCCGCCGGTTCGACGCGGTTTCGCGGAGGCGGCCGGCGCCGGGCGACGCCTGCTGCGGGGGGTGCGGCGGGAAGGCGCGCCGGGGCGGGGCTGCTGCGTCGGCGTGGATCTCGCCGCAACCCGTAACCCGGCGGACGGCCGGCGGTTGTAGCGGCGGGGGCCCGCTGTCCGCGTCCGGGTCCCCGCCGCTGACGTGCGCTGTCGTGCGGGGAGTGGGAGCCGGGCCCCTCGGGACAGGTGGCGGCCGAGACCTTGGGACGGCGGGAGGACGGGAAACCGTGACCGTGACGGAGTCTGCGCCCGGAGGACACGCCTCCGCGGACGAGCACGCCCTGCATGAGGGGATCCTGCGGCGCCAGTCGGCGCGCGAGTCCGCTGCGCGCACCTACGCCCGCACCCTGCCCATCGTCCCGGTGCGGGCGCGCGGGCTCACCATCGAGGGCGCGGACGGCCGCCGTTACCTGGACTGCCTCTCCGGCGCCGGCACCCTCGCCCTCGGGCACAACCACCCCGTGGTCCTCGCCGCCGTGCGCAAGGTGCTGGAGTCGGGCGCCCCGTTGCACGCGCTCGACCTGGCCACTCCCGTCAAGGACGTGTTCGTCACCGAACTCTTCGCCACGCTGCCGCCCGGACTCGCGGCCCGCGCGCGCGTGCAGTTCTGCGGCCCGGCCGGCACGGACGCGGTGGAGGCGGCCCTCAAACTGGTCCGCACCGCCACCGGCCGCACCACGGTCATGGCCTTCACCGGCGCCTACCACGGGATGACCGCCGGAGCCTCCGCCGCCTCCGGGCACGCCGGCGACGTACGGGTCGCCCGGCTGCCGTACCCGCAGGACTACCGCTGCCCGTTCGGTGTCGGCGGCGCGCGCGGGGCCGAACTCGCCGCCCGCTATACCGAGTCCGTGCTGGACGACCCCAAATCCGGGGTGCCGCAGCCGGCCGGGATGATCCTGGAACCCGTGCAGGGCGAGGGCGGCGTCCATCCCGCGCCGGACGCGTGGCTGCGGCGCATGCGGCGGATCACCGCCGAGCGCTCCATCCCGCTGGTCGCCGACGAGATCCAGACCGGAGTCGGCCGCACCGGTGCGTTCTGGGCGGTGGACCACAGCGGGGTGACACCGGACGTGATGGTGCTGTCCAAGGCCATCGGCGGCAGCCTGCCGCTGGCCGTCGTCGTCTACCGGGACGACCTGGACGTCTGGGAGCCGGGCGCGCACGCGGGCACGTTCCGCGGCAATCAGCTCGCCATGGCGGCGGGCGCCGCCACCCTCGCCCACGTCCGCGAGAACCGCCTCGCCGAACGCGCCGCGGCCCTGGGCGCCCGCATGCTCGCGCGACTCGGCCGGCTGGCCGAGGAACACGCGTGCGTGGGGGAGGTCCGGGGGCGCGGGCTGATGCTCGGCGTGGAACTGGTCGATCCGGAGACCGAGCCGGGCCGCGACGACTCCGGCATCGCGGCCGACGGTACCGGCACGGCGGCCGAGGACCAGGGCGTCGCCCCGATGTGGGGCAGCTTCCCGAAGCCCCGGCCCGCCGCGCCCGCACTCGCCGCCGCGGTCCAGCGGGAGTGCCTGCGGCGTGGCCTGATCGTCGAACTCGGCGGCCGGCACGCGAGCGTCGTACGCCTGCTTCCGCCGCTGACGATCACCGACGAGCAGGCCGCGGCCGTGCTCGACCGGCTGGCCGACGCGGTCGACGCGGTGGCCCGGGACCACGCGGGCGGGATCGCCCGCCCGTGACCCGCCGCTTCCTGCCGCGGCGGCGCGCCGGTCGCCACCGAGGTCGTGGCGGTCCCGCACGACGTTCCACCACCGCGCCCGCGGACCGCGCGGACCGAACCCCGCGTCCGGTCTCCGCCGCCCCCGACGGGCGATCAGTACGACTCGATCAGCACGAGACCCCTGAGGAACCGTCTTGACCACCGCTCCGCCCCCGCACGGCCACCCGACTTCTGCGCAGGACCCGCACGACCCGGCCGACACGGTTCCCCGCCAAGCCCCCGGGTCGCCCCACCGCCGAGGGCGGGACGACCACGGCGTCACCGACCTTCTGGACCACCCGGACCCGCACACCGCCGCCCAGGCCGCGGGGGTGGAGAACCTGCTGCGCTGCTGGGTGCGCGAGACCGGTGTCGCCGCCCCCGACGGCGACGTCCTGCGCATCCCCCTCCCCGCCAGCGGCACCGCGTTGCTCGTGCCCGTCCGCCACTGGTCCCCGACCGGCTGGCACCGCTTCGGCCTGCCGCGCCTCGCCGGCGCCCCGGCCTCCGCCGCCCCGGCCGACGCGGTCACGGTCGCCGCGCTGCTCACCCGGGAGGCGACGGGGCAGGCACCGGAGGCGGCCCTGGAAGCGGGCCGGGACGGTCATCCGGACGAGAACCCGGGGCAGAGGCGACAGGAGGCTCCGGGGGAGACCGCCACCGCCCCGGCCGACGCCGTGGACCTCGTGGCGCGGGTCGCCGACTCCGTCCGCCGTACCGCGCTCTTCCTCGCCGACCGCCGCGAGCACCCCGCCGACGGCCCCGACCTCTTCCTCGCCGCCGAACAGGCGCTCGTCCTCGGACACCCGCTGCACCCGGCCCCCAAGAGCCGGGAGGGCCTGACCGAAGCGGAGGCAGGGTCCTGCTCGCCGGAACTGCGCGGCTCCTTCCCGCTGCACTGGATGGCGGTCCCGCGCCGCCTCCTCGCCGCCGACTCGGCGTGGACCGAGGGCGGCCGCCCGGTGCCCGCGGACCGGCTCACGGAACGCCTCGCCGGGACGGCACTGCCGCTCCCCGACGGCCACGCCGCCCTGCCGCTGCACCCCTGGCAGGCACGCGAGGTCCGGCACCGCCCCGGCACGGCGGCGCTGCTGGCGGCGGGTCTCCTGCGCGACCTGGGTCCGCACGGCCCGGCCTGGCACCCCACCTCCTCCGTGCGGACCGTCCACCGCACCGGTGCCGCCGCCATGCTCAAGCTCTCCCTCGGGCTGCGCATCACCAACTCCCGCCGCGAGAACCTCCGCAAGGAACTGCACCGCGGCGTAGAGGTCCACCGCCTGCTGCGCGGCGGTCTGCGGCAGGAGTGGCAGGCGGCGCACGACGGCTTCGACATCGTCCGCGACCCGGCCTGGCTGGCCGTCAACGACGAGAACGGGGCGCCGGTGCCCGGCCTGGACGTGATGATCCGGCACAACCCGTTCGCCCCGACCGACGACGTCGCCTGCGTCGCCGGACTCGTCGCGCCCCGGCCGTACCCGCGTCCCGCCGGCTCCGCACAGCCCGCTGCCGTTCCCGGTGCGCGGTCGCGCCTGGCCGATCTGGTCACGCGGCTCGCCGCCCGCACCGGCCGCCCGCGCGGAGCCGTCGCCGCCGAGTGGTTCCTGCGCTATCTCGAACAGGTGATCCGGCCCGTGCTCTGGCTGGACGGCGAGGTGGGCATCGCCCTCGAAGCCCACCAGCAGAACACGCTGGTGCTGCTCGACTCCGAGGGCTGGCCTGCCGGGGGCCGATACCGCGACAACCAGGGCTACTACTTCCGGGCCTCCCGGCAGGCGGAACTGGCGGCGCGGCTGCCGGGCATCGGCGAGCGCAGCGACACGTTCGTGGCCGACGAGGTCGCCGACGAACGCTTCGCCTACTACCTCGCCGTCAACAACGCCTTCGGCCTCATCGGCGCCTTCGGCTCCCAGCGGCTCGCCGACGAGGCACTGCTGCTGGCCGCCTTCCGCCGGTTCCTCGGCGACGCCGCCGCCGGTCCGGCCCGGATGCGCTCCACCCTGCCGGCCCGGCTGCTCGACTCCCCGCTGCTGCGCTGCAAGGCCAATCTGCTGACCCGGCTGCACGGCCTGGACGAACTCGTCGGCCCGGTCGACACCCAGTCCGTCTACGTCACCGTCGCCAACCCCTTGCACACCTGACCGAATCCGGTCCCGCGCCCGCCGCCGTAGGGCGATCCGGCGTACGCCCCGGCACGGTCCGTACGCCGGCACCGTCGCCGCAGGGCCGTACCCAGCCGTTGCCCACCCAGGACTTCGTCTCGACCCAGGACTTCGTCTCGCACCACCCACCAACCCGCCTCCCCGACCTCCGAGAGGAGCGCGCCATGCCTCCCACCGACGCCGGCACCGCCGTCGAACACGTCTCCGCCGCCTCGACCGCCCCCGACGCCGTCCAGCTCTCCGATCCGCCCACGCCGACGGTCGCCGACACCCGGGGCGGCGGTGAGCCCGACACCGAGGACACGCTCGACCTGCACCTGCCCGACGACTTCGTCGCGCGTTTCACCGAGGAAGCCGGCCGGCCGCTCGCGGACGACCTGCTGAACGGGGCCGGCGAATGGGGCCCGATCGGAACCCGGGCCGGGGTCTTCGAGCTGACGCCCGTCCGCCTCGAACGCGACCTGCCCGTCGTCGCCCGCTGGATGAACGACCCGGCCGTCGCCGCGTTCTGGCAGCTGGCCGGCGAACAGCGGCTCACCGAGGTCCACCTGCGCGGGCAGCTCGCCGGCGACGGACGCAGCCTCCCCTGTCTCGGGCTGCTCGACGGCACCCCGATGAGCTACTGGGAGATCTACCGGGCCGATCTCGACCCGCTGGCCCGCCACTACCCGGCCCGCCCGCACGACACCGGCGTCCACCTCCTCATCGGCAGCGGCGCCGACCGCGGGCGGGGACTCGGCAGCGGCCTGCTGCGGGCCGTCGCCGACCTGATCCTCGACATGCGGCCCGCCTGCGCGCGCGTCGTCGCGGAGCCGGACCTGCGCAACGCGCCCTCCGTGACCGCGTTCCTCGCAGCGGGCTTCCGCTACGCGGCCGAGCTCGACCTGCCGGACAAGCGGGCCGCCCTCATGATCCGGGACCGATCGCTGCGGCACCTGATGTGACGGCGGCCGTGCCCTAGGTCCTGTCCCCCGGTGCAGGGGGGCATGGCGAGCATTGCTCAGGTGGGCCTTACGGCTGTGTCCGGATCTGATCGGTCCTGAGCGGAGTGAGACCGGGGTGAGCCGCCCGTCCCCGGCTCGGGGACACGTTTGTCAGTCCCGGGCCGTAGGGTGGTCGCGCTATGACGAAGCCCTCCCTCCCCGAACTCCTCCACGCCGCGGTCGCCGCCGTCGGCGGCACGGAGCGCCCCGGCCAGGTGACCATGGCCCAGGCCGTCGCGGACGCGATCGACGACGGATCGCATCTGCTGGTCCAGGCCGGCACCGGCACCGGAAAGTCCCTCGGCTACCTCGTGCCCGCGCTCGCCCACGGGGAGCGGGTCGTCGTGGCGACGGCCACCCTCGCCCTCCAGCGCCAGCTGGTCGAGCGGGACCTGCCGCGCACGGTCGACGCCCTGCACCCGCTGCTGCGCCGCCGCCCGGAGTTCGCCATGCTCAAGGGCCGCTCCAACTACCTGTGCCTGCACCGGCTGCACGAGGGCGTCCCGCAGGACGAGGAAGAGGGCCTGTTCGACCAGTTCGAGGCGGCGGCGCCCACCAGCAAGCTCGGGCAGGACCTGCTGCGGCTGCGCGACTGGTCGGACGAGACCGAGTCCGGCGACCGCGACGACCTCACGCCCGGCGTCTCCGACCGGGCCTGGGCGCAGGTGTCGGTCTCCTCCCGGGAGTGCCTGGGCGCCTCGAAGTGCGCCTACGGCGCCGAGTGCTTCGCCGAGACGGCCCGCGAGCGCGCCAAACTCGCCGAGGTCGTCGTCACCAACCACGCGCTGCTCGCGATCGACGCGATCGAGGGCGCCCCGGTGCTGCCGCAGCACGAGGTGCTCATCGTCGACGAGGCCCACGAGCTGGTGTCGCGGGTCACCGGCGTCGCCACCGGCGAGCTGACCCCCGGGCAGGTCAACCGCGCGGTGCGGCGCGCGGCGAAGCTGGTCAACGAGAAGGTCGCCGACCAGTTGCAGACCGCCGCCGAGGGTTTCGAGCGGCTGATGGAGCTGGCCCTGCCCGGCCGCCTGGAGGAGATCCCGGAGGACCTCGGCTACGCGCTGCTGGCGCTGCGGGACGCCGCGCGCAACGTGATCTCGGGGATCGGCGCGACCCGGGACAAGTCGGTGCAGGACGAGGACGCGGTCCGCAAGCAGGCCCTGGCCTCCGTGGAGACCGTGCACGACGTGGCCGAGCGCATCACCGACGGCTCCGAGTGGGACGTCGTCTGGTACGAGCGACACGACCGGTTCGGCGCGTCCCTGCGGGTGGCGCCCATGTCCGTGTCGGGGCTGCTGCGCGAGAAGCTGTTCACCGACCGCTCAGTGGTCCTGACCTCGGCGACCCTGAAGCTCGGCGGCGACTTCAACGGCGTGGGGGCATCCCTCGGCCTCGCCCCGGAGGGTACGGAGGGCGACGACGTGCCGCAGTGGAAGGGCGTGGACGTCGGCTCGCCGTTCGACTACCGCAAGCAGGGCATCCTCTACGTCGCCAAGCACCTGGCCCGCCCGGCGCGGGACGGCGACCGCGGCGACATGCTGGACGAGCTGACGGAGCTGATCCAGGCGGCCGGCGGCCGGACGCTCGGCCTGTTCTCCTCGATGCGGGCCGCTCAGCTCGCCGCGGAGGAGCTGCGCGGCCGGCTCCCGGAGTTCCCGGTCCTGCTCCAGGGCGAGGAGACGCTGGGCGAGCTGATCAAGAACTTCGCCGCCGACCCGAAGACCTGTCTGTTCGGCACGCTCTCGCTCTGGCAGGGCGTGGACGTCCCCGGCCCCAGCTGCCAGCTGGTGGTCATGGACAAGATCCCGTTCCCGCGTCCGGACGACCCGCTGATGAGCGCCCGCCAGAAGGCGGTCGAGGACGCCGGGGGCAACGGCTTCATGGCGGTCGCGGCCACCCACGCGGCGCTGCTGATGGCTCAGGGCGCCGGGCGTCTGGTCCGCGCCACGGGGGACCGGGGCGTCGTCGCCGTCCTGGACCCGCGGCTGGCCACGGCGCGCTACGGCAGTTACCTGAAGGCCTCGCTCCCGGACTTCTGGTACACCACGGACCGCAACCAGGTGCGCAAGTCCCTGGCCGCGATCGACGCGGCGGCCCGGCAGACGGAGGGGGAGTGACGGCCGCAGCGCGTCCCCGGGCGGCCTGACGGACGGCGGGCCGCCCGACGGGAAGCAGGCGGTCCGGCGCGGTCCGGCGCGGACAGCACGGAGCCCCGGAACCGGCGCAGAGGTTCCGGGGCCCGATCAGGGGGGGCGCGGCGAGCGCGTCCTCGGCAGTCGCTCAGACGCGCCGCAGGACGGCCACCACCTTGCCGAGGATGGTCGCGTCGTCACCCGGGATCGGCTCGTATGCCGCGTTGTGCGGCAGGAGCCAGACATGGCCGTCCTCGCGCTTGAAGCGCTTGACGGTGGCCTCACCGTCGATCATGGCGGCCACGATGTCGCCGTTCTCGGCGACCTGCTGACGGCGGACCGTCACCCAGTCGCCGTCACAGATCGCGGCCTCGATCATCGAGTCGCCGACGACCTTCAGCACGAACAGCTCACCGTCGCCGACCAGCTGCCGGGGCAGAGGGAACACGTCCTCGACCGACTCCTCGGCGAGGATCGGGCCGCCGGCGGCGATCCGGCCGACCAGCGGGACGTACGACGCGGCGGGCTTGCCGACGGTGTCCGTAGGCTGCAGCGTGGCCGCCTGGTCCGAGCCGCGGACCTCGTAGGCGCGCGGGCGGTGCGGGTCGCGGCGGAGGAAGCCCTTGCGCTCCAGCGCCATCAGCTGGTGCGCGACCGAGGAGGTGCTGGAGAGGCCGACGGCCTGGCCGATCTCGCGCATCGACGGCGGGTAGCCGCGCCGCTGGACGGAGTCCCTGATGACCTCGATCACCCGGCGCTGCCGGTCGGTGAGGCCCGAGCTGTCCGCCCGGATCCCTGGAGGTCGGCCCGGCAGGGACCGCTTGGGCCCCTCAGGGTTCACGGCTTCGTTCATGGCATGCACCGGCTCGAGTCGGCCCTGGGGGCGGTCCTGGGCAGTGATGGTGGCACTGTCTGCGGTGGTGGTCACGTCGGCCCCTCTCGATGGTCTCCCTCCGGCACAACGGTAGTGGCTTTCGAAAGGTTGCGCCAAACACACGTTCGAGTGAAAAAACGGGGAGAGCCGGACTTGATCACCTCTCGGGGTGTATAGGCTCGCGCCGCACCTCGCGGACAAAAGGTCCCATTGCGGTACTCTTCACCGCCGGGGCGGAACCCCGTCGTCCGCGCCACAGTCTGCCACCCGACGCTCTCTCCGCCGAGCACCGGCACCCTTCCGCGCCGTGGCCGCACATCATCTCCTTGGGCTGCGCACGGCTCCTCCCACGAGGCGCGCCCGGCATCCCCTCGCGCGTCCGCGCGGGCCGGGCGCCCACCGGGGGTGTTCGCCGCCGCGGCCGGGGCATACGGCTTCAGGCCGCTTTGCCGCGAGACGCCGCAGTCGTTGCGCGCGACACGCCGCCGATGGTGACTGCGCGCGAGTCGATCCCCACATCTAGTGGCTGTCCGGTCAAGGCATCCCAGAAGTTGTGGTGACCCGGGTCTGCGGCGCCTCGTTCATCGCCTATGCTGGGGGCTGCTTCGCGGGGCCCAAGAGGTCCGACGAGGCTTCTGAGTCTGCTGTGAGGAGGGTTGGAGTCCATGCACTGCCCCTTCTGCAGGCACCCCGACAGCCGTGTGGTCGACAGCCGTACGACGGACGACGGCACGTCGATCCGCAGGCGCCGCCAGTGCCCTGACTGCTCCCGTCGGTTCACGACCGTGGAGACGTGCTCGCTCATGGTGGTCAAGCGGTCCGGCGTCACGGAGCCCTTCAGTCGCACCAAGGTCATCAACGGTGTGCGCAAGGCATGCCAGGGACGGCCGGTCACCGAGGACGCGCTCGCCCAGCTCGGGCAGCGGGTCGAGGAGGCGATCAGGGCCAGCGGAAGCGCCGAGGTCGCCGCCCACGAGGTGGGGCTCGCCATACTCGGCCCCTTGCAGGAACTCGACCTCGTCGCCTACCTGCGGTTCGCGTCCGTCTACCGGGCGTTCGACTCGCTGGAGGACTTCGAGGCCGCCATCACGGAACTCAGGGATGGCGCGCGGCGCCCCGCCGCCGAGCAGCGGGACGGCGAGGAAGCCGTCGCGGGGGGCCCGGGAGAAGACGAACGCGGGCATGGCGGGACGGCCGACGTCCCCGCGCCCGCGCGCGCCGCCGACTGACAGGCGGGCCGGTCCGGACGCACATCCGGGGCCGGCTCAGCGGCGGCGGGAAAGACGGTTGCGGGCGGCAGCGGAACAGGTGCCCGCAGCACCAGACAGAACACCGTGTCTCGGAACATCGGGGCACTTCAGGGCGTTTTCGCCCGTACAGGGAGGCGGCATGACAGAGACGGCGAGCGGTCCGGCACGAGGTTCCCGAGCCAAGGGCGCGAAGGCGGGGAACAAGGGGCTGCACATCGAGCGCATCCACACCACCCCCGGCGTACACCCGTACGACGAGGTGGCCTGGGAGCGCCGTGACGTCGTCATGACCAACTGGCGCGACGGCTCGGTCAACTTCGAGCAGCGTGGCGTCGAGTTCCCCGACTTCTGGTCGGTGAACGCGGTCAACATCGTCACCAGCAAGTACTTCCGCGGTGCCGTCGGCACCCCGCAGCGCGAGACCAGCCTCAGGCAGCTGATCGACCGCATCGTGAAGACGTACCGGAAGGCCGGTGAGGACTACAAGTACTTCGCCTCGCCCGCCGACGCCGAGATCTTCGAGCACGAGCTGGCCTACGCCCTCCTGCACCAGATCTTCAGCTTCAACAGCCCGGTCTGGTTCAACGTCGGCACGCCCCAGCCCCAGCAGGTCTCCGCCTGCTTCATCCTGTCCGTCGACGACTCCATGGAGTCGATCCTCGACTGGTACAAGGAAGAGGGCATGATCTTCAAGGGCGGTTCGGGCGCGGGCCTGAACCTCTCCCGTATCCGCTCCTCGAAGGAGCTGCTCTCCTCCGGCGGCAACGCCTCCGGTCCCGTCTCCTTCATGCGCGGCGCCGACGCCTCCGCCGGCACGATCAAGTCCGGTGGCGCCACCCGCCGCGCCGCCAAGATGGTCATCCTCGACGTCGACCACCCCGACGTGGAGGACTTCATCGAGACCAAGGTGAAGGAGGAGGAGAAGATCCGCGCCCTGCGCGACGCGGGCTTCGACATGGACCTGGGCGGTGACGACATCACGTCCGTCCAGTACCAGAACGCCAACAACTCCGTCCGTGTGAACGACGAGTTCATGAAGGCGGTCGAGCAGGGCGGCAAGTTCGGCCTGCGCGCCCGGATGACCGGCGAGGTCATCGAAGAGGTCGAGGCCAAGTCCCTCTTCCGCAAGATGGCCGAGGCCGCCTGGGCCTGCGCCGACCCGGGCATCCAGTACGACGACACGATCAACCACTGGCACACCTGCCCGGAGTCCGGCCGGATCAACGGTTCGAACCCGTGCAGCGAGTACATGCACCTGGACAACACGTCCTGCAACCTCGCCTCGCTGAACCTGATGAAGTTCCTCAAGGACGACGGCAAGGGCCACCAGTCCTTCGAGGTCGAGCGCTTCGCCAAGGTCGTCGAGCTGGTCATCACCGCGATGGACATCTCGATCTGCTTCGCCGACTTCCCCACCCAGAAGATCGGTGAGAACACCCGCGCCTTCCGTCAGCTCGGCATCGGCTACGCCAACCTCGGCGCCCTGCTGATGGCGACCGGCCACGCCTACGACTCGGACGGCGGCCGCGCCCTCGCCGGTGCCATCACCTCCCTGATGACCGGCACCGCCTACAAGCGCTCCGCCGAGCTGGCCGCCGTCGTCGGCCCCTACGACGGCTACGCCCGCAACGCCCAGCCGCACCAGCGCGTCATGAAGCAGCACGCCGACGCCAACGCCGCCGCCGTGCGCATGGACGACCTGGACACCCCGGTGTGGGCCGCCGCCACGGAGGCCTGGCAGGACGTGCTGCGCCTCGGCGAGAAGAACGGTTTCCGTAACTCCCAGGCGTCCGTCCTCGCGCCGACCGGCACCATCGGCCTGGCCATGTCCTGCGACACCACCGGTGTCGAGCCCGACCTCGCCCTGGTCAAGTTCAAGAAGCTGGTCGGCGGCGGCTCGATGCAGATCGTCAACGGCACCGTCCCGCAGGCCCTGCGCCGCCTGGGCTACCAGGAGGAGCAGATCGAGGCGATCGTCGCCCACATCGCCGAGCACGGCAACGTGATCGACGCGCCTGGTCTCAAGCAGGAGCACTACGAGGTGTTCGACTGCGCCATGGGCGAGCGTGCCATCTCCCCGATGGGCCACGTCCGCATGATGGCCGCGATCCAGCCGTGGATCTCGGGCGCCATCTCCAAGACGGTCAACATGCCGGAGACGGCGACCGTCGAGGAGGTCGAGGAGATCTACTACGAGGCGTGGAAGCTCGGCGTCAAGGCGCTGGCGATCTACCGCGACAACTGCAAGGTCGGCCAGCCGCTGTCCGCCAAGACGAAGGACTCGGAGAAGAAGACCGAGGCCGTCGAGGAGCCGCAGGCCAAGGTCGAGAAGGTGGTCGAGTACCGCCCCGTCCGCAAGCGCCTTCCGAAGGGTCGTCCCGGCATCACCACGTCCTTCACCGTCGGTGGCGCCGAGGGCTACATGACCGCCAACTCCTACCCGGACGACGGTCTCGGCGAGGTCTTCCTCAAGATGTCCAAGCAGGGCTCGACCCTCGCGGGCATGATGGACGCCTTCTCCATCGCCGTCTCGGTGGGCCTGCAGTACGGCGTGCCGCTGGAGACGTACGTCTCGAAGTTCACCAACATGCGCTTCGAGCCGGCCGGCATGACCGACGACCCGGACGTGCGGATGGCGCAGTCGATCGTCGACTACATCTTCCGTCGCCTGGCGCTGGACTTCCTGCCCTTCGAGACGCGTTCCGCGCTCGGCATCCACTCCGCCGAGGAGCGTCAGCGCCACCTGGAGACCGGCTCCTACGAGCCGGTCGACGAGGACGTCGACGTGGAAGGCCTGGCCCAGTCCGCGCCGCGGCAGACCGACCTGAAGGCCGTCGCCACGCCGAAGGCCGAGGCCGAGGCGGCCGCGCCCGCTCCGAAGGAGGCGCACACCAGCGCCGAACTGGTGGAGATGCAGCTCGGTATCCAGGCCGATGCCCCGCTGTGCTTCTCCTGCGGCACCAAGATGCAGCGAGCCGGCTCCTGCTACATCTGCGAGGGCTGCGGCTCGACCAGCGGCTGCAGCTGATCTGACGGGCATGTGATGAAGTAAGGGGCGTCGGCCATGGCCGACGCCCCTTACCCGTATGACCCGTACGCTCCGGTCAGGGCCGGTGCACGGCGCCCATGGTCCGGGTGAACTCCGCCGGGTCGCCCTCGAAGCCGAGGACGCCCGGACGGAACTGCCAGCTCCCGGAGCCGTCGCGGGCGAACTCGGCCACGGCGGCCGCCGTCGCCGACGGGACGCCGCCGAAGTCGTCCTCGGCGAGCACGGTGTAGCCCTCCCGGATGCGCAGCCCCGCGTCGAGCACCCCGGAGAACGTGCGCGGGGCGGAACGCTGCTGGATGACCACACCGACGACCACGCGCGCGTACCGCTCGGACAGCCGCTCGAGCTCCAGCGTCATGACCTCGTCCCAGCCGAAGCCCCTGCCGTCGGTGCTGTCCCGGTTGAGGTAGATCGTGCCGTCGGGGGAGCGGCTGTCGAAGTGCACCAGATAGTCGGCCGCGCCGTACGGATCGCTCGCCAGATAGGTGCCCGCGACGATGTCGAGGTCGGTGGGCGGCTGGCCCGCCGGACTGGGATCCCACTTGACCGCGACCTCGACCTTGCGGATCCCCTTGCTGAGCCCGCTCACCGGACTCCCCCTTCCCGGTTCCCGTGCGCCCTCTCTGCTTCAACTGCCTCACGGCGGGCGCTGGTTGTCCCATCGTGCCACGTCCGCAGGGGTGCCCGCGCGGGCACTGTCCCCACAGAAGTGACCAACGCCACCCTCCGGGGCCGTACGATGGCGCGGTGCTGGTCAAGTGGACTCGCTGCACCGTGGTGGACCGCCGGGGGTTCGAGCGGGGGCAGCGGAAGTGGGCGGGGCTTCTGGGGGAGCCGGGGTTCCGGGGACAAGGGGGTGGCTGGAGCCGGGGGCGGCAGGACGTGGCGCACGTCTTCGCCTTCTGGGAGAGCCGCGCCTTCTACGACTCCTTCATGGCTCGCTCCCACGACCGGCTGGCGACGGCCCAGAACGGCACCTTCAAGGACGCCCAGGTCCGGTTGTTCGACCACCGGTTCGATGTGAAGACGGGGTTCGAGCCTCGTTTCACCGACGCCGATCTGCTGCGCGTCGCCCTGTGCCGCGTCCACGAGGAGCGCGCCGAGCACTTCACGCTGATGCAGGAGAAGGTCTGGAACCCGGCGATGGCCGGCTCTCCCGGCATGATCCGCGGGCTGTTCGGCGAGGCCCCGGGCAGCGAGTTCCTGGTGCTGTCCATGTGGCGGTCCTCCGCCGAGCACGGGAAGTACCGCACCGAACGGGTGGAACGGCTCGCCCTGCGCGCCCAGACGGAGGCGGACGTCGCCGCGCTCACCGGCGACATCGTGGCCCTGGAACCCGCCTGGACGGTGTAGCGGCGCTCGCCCGGACCGCCGGGCGGCCTCGCAGGCAGTCCCCCCGATCCGTGTGACGTGCACCGTACGGGGGCCGCTCGAGTCTTCGATCGGCCCTCGCCCGATCTAGTGTTTCGGCATGGCACGACCACGGCGCATCGTCCTCGTCCGGCACGGCGAGTCGGAGGGCAACATCGACGACTCGGTGTACGAGCGCGAGCCCGACCACGCCCTGGCGCTCACCGAGCGCGGCCGCCGGCAGGCCGAGGAGACGGGCAAGGAACTGCGCGACCTGTTCGGCAGGGAGCGCGTCAGCGTCTACGTCTCCCCCTACCGCCGCACCCACGAGACCCTGCGCGCCTTCCACCTCGACCCCGACCTGATACGGGTGCGCGAGGAGCCGCGGCTACGCGAACAGGACTGGGGCAACTGGCAGGACCGCGACGACGTACGCCTCCAGAAGGCCTACCGCGACGCCTACGGGCACTTCTTCTACCGCTTCGCGCAGGGCGAGTCCGGCGCCGACGTCTACGACCGGGTCGGCGGCTTCCTGGAGAGTCTCTTCCGCAGCTTCGAGGCCCCCGACCACCCGCCCAACGTCCTCCTGGTCACCCACGGCCTGGCGATGCGGCTGTTCTGCATGCGCTGGTTCCACTGGACCGTCGCTGAGTTCGAGTCGCTGTCCAATCCGGGGAACGGCGAGATGCGGATGCTCGTTCTCGGTGACGACGGCAGATACGTCCTGAACCGGCCGTTCGATCGCTGGCGGGAACCGGAACCCTACGGGATCACCGGACAGCACGGGACGACTGGATGGAGTGGCTGAGCGATGACCCCTGACCCCTCTTTCGGCGGGCGCCTGGAACGCGCCCTGGCCAGCGCACGCGGACTCGCGGTGGGGGACGCCCTGGGCTCCCAGTTCTTCGTCCCGGCGAACTACCCCCTCCTCAAGCGGCGCGAGCTGCCCCCAGGCACCTGGCAGTGGACGGACGACACGGAGATGGCCTGCTCCGTCGTCGCCGTGCTCGCCGCCCACCGGCGCATCGACCAGGACGCCCTGGCCCAGTCCTTCGCCCGGCACCACGACTTCGACCGGGGCTACGGCCCCGCGGTCAACCGCCTGCTGCGCCTCGTGCGCGAGGGCGGCGACTGGCGGGAGCTGGCCGCCGCCCTCTTCAACGGCCAGGGCTCCTGGGGCAACGGCGCCGCCATGCGCATCGCGCCCCTCGGCGCCTGGTACGCGGACGACCCCGAGCAGGCCACCCACCAGGCAGAGATCTCCGCCTACCCCACCCATCAGCACCGGGAGGCGGTCGTCGGCGCCATGGCCGTGGCGGCCGCCGCCGCCCTGGCCGCCGCTCCCGGCGGCACGCCGAGCCCGCAGGCGCTGCTCGACGGCGTCATCGCGCTCGTACCGGCGCGCAGCGCCGTCGGCGCGGGGCTGCGCCGGGCTCGCGACATGCTCGACTTCGGCGACGCGGGCACGGTCGCGGCCGTCCTCGGCTGCGGACGGCGTACGACGGCCCACGACACGGTGCCGTTCGCGCTGTGGTCGGCCGCCCGCCGGCTCGGGGACTACGAGGAGGCCTTCTGGACGACCGCCCAGGCCGGCGGCGACGTGGACACCACGTGCGCCATCGTGGGCGGCGTACTGGCCTCGGGCACGGCGGGGAGGCCGTCGGCCGAGTGGGTACGGCGCACGGAGGCACTGCCGGAGTGGGTGCTGTCGGCGGTGTGAGCGGGCGGGTGCCGACGGCCGCCCGCCCGGACCGTTCACTTCGCTCCACGATTCCCGAATGCGATCCCGGAGGACGGGGAGCCGGTCCACCGAGACCGTCACCGGTCGCGTAACTCGTCCCGGCCTTCCATGGGGAGTGATGAAACCCGCGATCAGGCGGGCAGGGATGCGACAAGCCGTGCGTGACGGCTGAGCCCTCCCCTCGGTCCGGGGCGGGACGGCTCACCGCTATGACGTGTGCGGGAGTGAACGATCCGATGGTTCGGCCGGTGACGGAAACCGGGGTGTCGCACCGGGATCGGGGCGGCGTAGGCTAAGGGCGCCATGCCGTACGAACCACCCACTCACACCGTCGAGCGCTCCCTCCGAGCCACGACCGGAGCGAAGGTCATTGCCGGTGTCGACGAAGTGGGGCGCGGCGCGTGGGCCGGCCCCGTCACCGTCTGCGCGGCGGTGACCGGACTGCGCCGGCCCCCCGTTGGCCTCACCGACTCCAAGCTGCTCACCGTCAAGCGACGCAACGAACTCGACGCGGAACTGCGGAAGTGGGTGACGGCGTACGCCCTCGGCCACGCCTCGCCCGAGGAGATCGACGACCTCGGGATGACCGCGGCGCTGCGGCTCGCGGCCTCGCGGGCCCTGGAGGGCCTTCCGGTCCGTCCCGACGCGGTCATCCTCGACGGGAAGCACGACTACCTCGGCGCCCCGTGGAAGGTCCGTACGGTCATCAAGGGCGACCGGTCCTGCGTGGCCGTCGCGGCGGCCTCGGTGATCGCCAAGGTCCATCGCGACAAAATGATGGCCGAACTCGGCAACGAGCATGCAGACTTCGGTTTCGCGGCCAACGCCGGCTATCCGTCGCCCGTGCACAAGGCCGCGCTGGAGGAGCGGGGACCCACCCCGTACCACCGGCTGTCGTGGGCGTATCTTGATGCGCTGCCGCGGTGGCAGCACCTCAAAAAGGCCCGCGTCCCGGCGGACGGAGGCGTTCCGGAGATCGAGGGCCAGCTCGGCTTCGACTTCTGACGGTTCCGCCTGTCCGGATCTGCCACCCGCCCGCGCGAGCCGCACCAACGTTTGATAAATATCAGCCCATGCCTCTCATTCCCGAGGAGCCTCAGATTCACGAGAGCGCCCAGGGTCCCCGCGTCACCCCGGCCACCGGCCGCACCGCGCCGACCCCCCGTCCCGTACCCGGCCCCCGTCCCGCGGCTCCGTCGCGCCCCGGTCGTCCTGGCCCCGCGCGGCCGGCGCCGCCGGTGCAGCGCACGGCGCGGGACGTGGCCGCCGCCAAGCCCGGACCCTCGGGTCCGGCTACCCCCGCCGCCCCGCAGATCCAGTTGCTCCCGGCTCCCGTCGAGGGTGCGCTGGACGCCGCGGAGGAGGCCGTAGACCTGCTCCTGGAGTCGGGGCGCGCCCCCGGTGACATCCTGGTGATCACCACGGGCGACCCGCACCCCTGGGCCGCGCACGAGCTGTCCTTCGGTGAGGCGTCCTACTGGGCGCAGCACGACGCGGGCGACGACGTCTTCTACGCGGACGCCACCGTCGCCTCCCGTGCCGCCTCGCGTCCCGTGGTCGTGGTCGCCGTCAACGGCGGCGCCGACGGCGTCGCCGCCACCGTCCTGCCGCTGGCCCACTCCCGGGCCGGCGCCCTGCTGATCGTCTGCGGTGACCCGCAGCAGATCAACTCGGTGCTGGGCGCGGGCGTCTGAGTCCTCCGGACGCGTCCGGAAGGCTCAGCCGTCCCGGGGCCGGGCCGGACCGCAGCCGTCGTCGCGGGACCACCGCGCGACGGCCGCTTCGGCGTGCCCGGACCGTGGACCCCGGCCGGGTCACGGACGTGGTGCGGCGGCCGGAGACGGGCGCCGAGGCGGTCCACAGATGGCCCGGAGGGTCAGCGTGCGACCGCTCGCCGCAGCACCTCGGAGGCAGCTCCGCCGGTGCGGGAGGGCGGTGGCTGCGTCCCGGCCGAGCCGAAGGGCTCGGGCGCGGAGCCGGCGCTCGGCCGCCGGCCGCCACGGCCTTCGCCGAGGACCTGCCAGCCGTCCCGGGTCAGCGTGATGTACGCCCCGCAGCGCAGCCCGTGCAGCGTGCAGGCGTCCCGCAGGCCCCACATCCACGCCCCGTCCTCCTCCGTCCAACGCGCGTCGCCCTCACGGCAGTAGAGCAGCACGGCGGTGCGCACGGGGGTGCGGCGGCGCAGATCGTGCGGGATGACCCTGCGCAGCTGGGCCAGCAGCGCGTTCCGGAACAGCCAGCCGTCGGCGGCCGCCGAACGGCGGGCGAACGACGCGCTCGCCCGCAGCCGTTCGTCCGGGTCGAGGACCGCGACCACGGCGGTGGCGGGACCGGGACGGTGCCGGGTGTGCAGTCCGCTGACGACTTCCCGCGGGTTGCGCAGCAGGGGTATGCCCGCGGCGGCCCACTCCGCGGGTTCGAGCACACGATGGGCGGAGGCGGCGGACGCAGACAACGATGCCGCCGAGGACGGAGCGAATCCGAAGGTCACGTTCCTCCCTTCGGCTACGCGCCCACACTGCGGGCGGGGTGGGAATTCGGGGGGCGCACACCGCGGTAGAGCCCTGCCGGACCACGGCCGGGCCGTGCGGGGAGCGGACTTCGATTCTTCCTGTCGAACTTGGATGCGGCAACGAGCAATCGGGTCCACCGACCGTTATCGGACGACCCGCGTCATATATCCCTACCCAGGGTGTTGCCCTACGACGCCTGAGGCGCCGACAGGCCGGCGCCCTCTCCCCGCCGTGGCACGCAGACTCGGCGGTCAGCGGCCGTGTACGGCCTTCCGGACGGCCACTCGGGAGCCGGCAGGTCCGATCACTGTCCGTGAGGCGCGACGCGCACGGGCGGGGCCGCGACGGCCCACCGTCCGGTGCGGCGCCGACTCGACCCCGGTCGGAGTCGACGGGGCTTCGAGTCACCCTTGGCCGGCGCCGATGCGACTCCGGCTCAGCCCTGGACGGCGAGCACCAGCGGCAGCACCCCCTGCGCACCGGCCCTGCGCAGCAGTCGGGCGGCGACCGCCAGTGTCCAGCCGGTCTCGGTGTAGTCGTCCACGAGCAGCACCGGGCCCGGGTTGTCCGCGAGCGCGGAGGCCAGCGCGGGCGGCACCGTCAGCGCCCCGTCCAGATCCTTGAGCCGCTGCGCGCTGTTGCTCCGGGGCACCCGGGGCGCGTCCTCGGCGTACTCGAGGGACCCCAGCAGCGGCAGCCGGCCGACCTGCGAGATGTGCGCGCCCAGGGACCGGATCAGCCGGGGCCGGGTACGGGAGGCCACCGTGACGACGCCGACCGGGCGCGGCTGGGCGTCCGCCGCCCCGCCGGCCCAGCCGCCGGGTCCCTTCGCCCAGTCGGCCAGCACGCCCACGACGGCCCGCGCCACGTCCTCGGGCACGGGGCCGTCCGGTGCGTGCGGGGTGAGCATCGGGCGCAGCCGGTTGCCCCAGCCGATGTCCGACAGCCGCCCCAACGCCCGCCCCATGGCGGCCTGTTCACCGGCCGGGATGCGGCCCTTGAGATCCACCCCGATGGCCGGCAGGCCCGTCGGCCACATACGGCGCGGCTCCACCTCCACCCCGGCGCGCCCGAGATCGACGCGGGCGGCGTCGAGCGCGGCCGTGGAGGTGTCGGCGGTGAAGCGGGCGCCCGCGCAGTTGTCGCAGCGGCCGCACGGCTTGGCGCTCTCGTCGTCCAGCAGACGCTGGAGGAACTCCATCCGGCAGCCGGAGGTGGCCGCGTACTCGCGCATCGACTGCTGCTCGACCGCCCGCTGCCGCGCGACCCAGTCGTAGCGCTCCGCGTCGTACGTCCAGGGCCGACCGGTCGAGACCCAGCCGCCCTTGACCCGCCGGACGGCCCCGTCCACGTCGAGCACCTTGAGCATGGCCTCCAGCCGGGAGCGGCGCAGCTCCACCAGGGGCTCGAGGGCGGGCAGCGACAGCGGCCTCTCGGCCCGGGCCAGCACGTCCAGGGTCCGGCGCACCAGTTCTTCGGAGGGGAAGGCGAGCGAGGCGAAGTACTCCCAGATCGCCTCGTCCTCCTTGCCCGGCAGGAGCAGCACCTCGGCGTGCTCGACACCTCGGCCGGCGCGGCCCACCTGCTGGTAGTAGGCGATGGGGGAGGAGGGCGAACCCAGGTGCACCACGAAACCGAGATCGGGCTTGTCGAAGCCCATGCCGAGGGCCGAGGTGGCGATGAGGGCCTTGACCTTGTTGGCGAGCAGGTCGTCCTCGGCCTGCTGCCGGTCGGCGTTCTCCGTCTTGCCCGTGTAGGAGGCGACGGTGTGCCCGCGGTGCCGCAGGAAGGCGGTCACCTCCTCGGCGGCGGCCACCGTGAGCGTGTAGACGATCCCGGACCCGGGCAGCTCGTCGAGGTGGTCGGCGAGCCAGGCCATCCGGTGCGCGGCGTCCGGCAGCCGAAGGACGTTCAGACTCAGGCTCTCCCGGTCCAGCGGACCGCGCAGCACCAGGGCGTCCGAGGAGTCGCCGGTGCCCAGCTGCTCGGCCACGTCGGCCGTCACGCGCGCGTTTGCGGTGGCGGTGGTGGCGAGGACCGGGACTCCCGGCGGCAGCTCGCCGAGCATGGTCCGCAGCCGCCGGTAGTCGGGCCGGAAGTCGTGGCCCCAGTCGGAGATGCAGTGCGCCTCGTCCACCACCAGCAGCCCCGTCGCGGCGGACAGCTTGGGCAGCACCTGGTCGCGGAAGTCGGGGTTGTTCAGCCGCTCGGGACTCACCAGCAGGACGTCGACCGCGCCGGCGGCGATCTCGGCCTGGACGGTGTCCCACTCCTCGGTGTTGGCCGAGTTGATCGTGCGGGCGTGGATGCCGGCGCGGGCCGCCGCGTCCACCTGGTTGCGCATCAGCGCGAGCAGCGGGGAGACGATCACGGTGGGGCCGCTGCCGCGCGCCCGGAGCAGGGAGGTGGCCACGAAATAGACCGCGGACTTGCCCCAGCCGGTGCGCTGGACGACCAGGGCCCGGCGCCGCTCGGCGACCAGCGCCTCGATCGCCCGCCACTGGTCCTCGCGCAGCCGGGCCGTGCCCGTGGCGTCGCCGACGAGGCGGGCGAGGACCGCGTCGGCCGCCGCCCGGAGTTCCGCGTTGCTCGTGTGCTCCATGCGTTCCATACAACAGGACGGCACTGACAACGGCACTGACAGCCGGGGTGGACCGGACCGTCCGGCCGGACCGGAGGGGCGGCCGCGGTACTGGTTGACGTGTCCCTGGTCGGACTTATCCACAGGCCCAGCGGAAATCAGCGATCCGCGAGATCGTCGGCGCATGACGAATCACAGCGAAACGACCGGACCGTCCGAAAACGGCGACATCACCTACGGCGGCCCCGGCCCCGAACACCAGGTCACCCTGCGCACCCCGGCCGAGCTGGCCGACGCTCTGCCGTATCTGCTCGGATATCCGCCCGAGGACAGCGTCGTCCTGGCCGCCCTGCACGACCAGGGCGGGCGTGGCAGGTTCGGCGGCCGGGCCCGTCTCGGCATCCCGCCGAACCCGGCCGACTGGCCGTCCGCGGCCCGTCAGCTGGCCCAGGGCCTCATCACCGGCAGCGAGCGCCGGGGCGCCAAGCCGGAACAGATGGTCGCCTTCGTCTGCCAGGAACCGTCGCCGGGCGAGACGGGACGCGAGGTCATGCTCAGGTTGCGGCCACTGGCGCAGAAACTGCGCACGGAATGCGGTCGCCTCGACGTGCCCGTGATCGAGGCGCTGTGCATCTCCGCCGGGCGATTCTGGTCCTACTGCTGCCCCAGCACCGGATGCTGCCCCGACGAGGGCCTGCCCATGGGGCTGCCGGGCACCTCCGTGCTGGCCGCCGCGGCGACCTACGCCGGTATCCGGGTGCGGGGCAGCCTCAGGGAGCTGCGGGCCAGGCTGCTCCCCCGGGAGACCGGCGCGGACCGCGGCCAGGAGAGCGCGCTCGACGCCGCCAACAGTGCGCTGGTGCCCAGGATCCTCGACGAGGACAGGCGGGCGGAGGTGGCCGCGCAGACCCTGGACCTGGCCGAACGCGTCATGCGCCGGTTCGCGGAGGTGCCCTTCCTCGCCGAAGCGCCCGCCGCCGACCTGCGCGACGACGCACTGCTCCGCGACGAGGAGGCGGCCTCGCTGATCCTCGGTCTCCAGGACCGCACGACCCGCGACCGCGCCGCCGAGTGGATGGAGGGGGACGAAGCGGGTCCGGCGCTCCGGCTGTGGCGGGCCCTGGCCCGCCGCTGCGTCGGTCCGTACGGCGAGCACGCGGCGGCGCCGCTGACCCTCGCGGGCTGGGTCGCCTGGTCGACCGGTGACGGCATCGAGGCCCGTGAGGCGCTGGCCATGGCCCTGGGCGCGGACCCCGACTACCTCTTCGCCCGCCTCCTGCACCAGGCCTGCAACGAGGGCCTGGACCCGGAATCGGTACGGCGCTGCCTGCGCACGGAGCGCGAGGCCCGCCCTCGGCCGGCCGGTGACGGGGCCGACGGCCCGGCGGAGGGACCCGCACCGGAAGGCGACAGCGGTGCGGGAGGAGCGCAGAGCGGAGGCGGAGCGGTCGGGGTGCGCGGCGGGGGAGGAACCGATGTCGGAGTCCGTCAGGATGCTCCTCCCGCAGGGGACGACGCGGACGCCGGGGCACGGAGCGCGACGGCACACAGCGACCGGGCTGCCACCCGAGCGGTACCGGAAGCGGCGCCGACGCGTCGGCGCCGCCGGCTTCCCGACGGGTCCGGTGCGGCAGTCCACCCGGCTTCCCGGAGCACCCGCCCGGCGCCTCCCCGAGGCGGCCGCACCCGTCCCGGCCCCTCCTCGGCACCGAGCCGCACCCGCTCCCGTGCCGCGGAGAAGGGGGCGGCGGCCCGGCGTCAGGACGCACGTCAGCCCGGAGCCGGCCTTCGACGGCACACCCCCGAGGGGCGGGCATGACCAGGCTCCGACGACTCGGCTCGGCACCAGGCTGCGTGGGATGGCGCGCGCCTCCGACCGCGCGGGCGAGCGCGGGGCCGCCGCCCTCATGACCGGCGAAGGGAGTGTTTATCGTCAGGCAGACGACTATGATCGCCGCATGCCCTACGACCCGTCAGCCTTTCCGCCCTTCGCCGTCACCGTGGACCTGGTCGTGCTGACCGTGCGCCGCCATGCCCTGTGCGCGCTGGCGGTGCGCAGGGCGGAGCCCCCGTTCCAGGGGCGCTGGGCGCTCCCCGGCGGCTTCGTGCGGGCCGATGAGGACCTGGCGCAGGCGGCGGCGCGGGAACTGGCCGAGGAAGCCGGCCTGCACGCGCACGACCCGTCGTCGCCCGGCTCGGACAACGGCGCCCACCTGGAGCAGCTCGCCACCTACGGTGATCCCGAGCGCGATCCCCGGATGCGCGTGGTCAGCGTCGCCCACCTCGCCCTGGCCCCCGACCTGCCCGCACCCCGGGCGGGCGGTGACGCGGGCGACGCCCGCTGGGCGCCCGTGGCGGAGTTGCTCCGACAGGAGGGTTACGGCCGCGACGGCGAACCGGTGGCGCCGCTCGCCTTCGATCACGCGCGGATCCTCGCGGACGGCGTGGAGCGGGCCCGGTCGAAGATCGAGTACTCGTCCCTGGCCACGGCGTTCTGCCCGCCCGAGTTCACGGTCGGGGAACTCCGCCGGGTCTACGAAGCGGTATGGGGCGTCGCCCTCGATCCGCGCAATTTCCACCGCAAGGTGACGGGCACTCAGGGATTCCTCGTACCCACCGGAGGCACGACCACCCGCCAGGGCGGGCGCCCGGCACAGCTCTTCAGAGCCGGTGGGGCCACGCTGCTCAACCCGCCCATGCTCCGCCCCGAAGTCTGATTTCCTCCGGGGCCGTGCGGGGCGCCGCGCATGAACTGTTCTCACGAAAGGCGAACACAGGGGCGAGCGACGGCTTCGGTGGCCACCGAACGCGCGTCGTGATCACAATAAAAGGGACATAACGCGCTATCTTGCTGCGGGTGATCCAGGCCTTCGGACTGACCAGCGACTCCCGCAAGGACCTTCCCTCCGCCGTCGACGACGTTTCCTTCGAAGTGCCCCCGGGGCGCGTCACCGCGCTCCTGGGGGCTGCGGGCGCGGGCAAGACGACGACGCTCAGACTCATGCTCGAACTCCAACCGGGCCGGGGCATCACCTACTTCAGGGGGCGGCCGCTGCATCGCATCCCCCGTCCGGCACGTGAAGTCGGCGCGCTGCTCGGCGACGTCCCCGGTCATCCCTCCCGCACCGTGCGGGGTCATCTGCGCATGCTGTGCGCGGCGGCCGGTCTGCCCGCCCGGCGCGCCGACGAAGTCCTGGAGGCCGTCGGGCTCGTCAGCTTCCGCGAGGAGCGGCTGGGCACCCTCTCCCGCGGCATGGACCGGCGTCTGGGGCTGGCCTGCGCCCTGTTGCCCGAGCCCCACGCGCTGGTACTCGACAACCCGGTCGACGGACTCTCGGCGCGGGAAGGCCGATGGCTGCACGGCATGCTGCGGGCCCACGCGGACCGCGGCGGCACCGTCCTGTTGACCACGGCCGACCCCAAGGAGGCGGCCCGCACGGCCGACCGCGTCCTCACCCTCGAACGCGGCGTGCTCGTCGCCGACCAGGAGGCGACCGACTTCGCCCGCCACCGGCTGCGCCCCCGCGTCGCCGTGCGCACCCCGCATGCCGCCCGCCTCGCGGACCTGCTGGCCAAGGAGGCGCGCACGGGCCGCCGCTCCGTGGAAGTCGTCCGGGAGGACGGCAACCGGCTGTCCGTCTACGGCAGCACCTGCGCGGACGTCGGCGAGGTGGCGTTCCGGCACGGCATCCTCGTCCACCAACTCGCCGACGAGGTAGGCGACATGGGTCCGGGCGCGGGAGCCGCACCGAAGGCGTCCGCCTCCCTGTCCGGGCAGCAGGGAGGCGCCCTGGCGGCCATGAGCGCCGTCGACAAGCGGCAACCGTCCGTCAACGCGCCGTCCACCGCGCGTCGCGAGCCCGCCGTCGCCCGGAGGCACCAGGACGCCCGCTCGTCCGACCGCACGGCGTCTTCCGGCGGGGTGTTCTTCGACCAGGAGCGGGCCACCGCCGGTGACGGGCCTCCCGACGCGGCGCCGCCTGCCGCTCCTTCCGGCGGCGCACCGGGCGCGGTGAACTCCGGCCAGGCGTCCCACACCGCGGAGGCGGCCCCCGCCCGGGCGTCCTCCACCGCCGAGACGGCCCCTGCCCGGACGATCTCCGCCGAGGCGGTCGCCGTCGCGCAGCGCCCCGACGGCGCCTGTGCCGCGGCCCGCACCGACGGCGGAACCGCGCCGGCCGGACGGGACGACGATCGCCTCCCCGAGGGCATGGACGGCGGCTCCGGCGCTGCCCGGGCCCGCACCGAGCACCGCGCCCTCGTCATCGCGTCCGAGAACCCGCCCCCGGCGGCCCTCACTGACCCCGACGCCCACTCGTCGCCCCCGCGCCAGGACCGGCCGTCCGCCGCAAAGAGCCCCGGCGGCGCTCTCACGTCCGACCGCCCGGACGCCGCGCGCCGCCTGGAGGTTTCCGAGGCGGCGGCCGGACGGACCCCGGACGGCCACCGCCCAGCCCTAGGGCAGCCCGCGTCCGCGCAGCACGCCGAGCCAGGCCGCGCCGACGCCGGTCATGGCGACTTCCGCCGCGCCGACTTCCGCCACGGCGCGCCGCGGTCCGCCGCCAAGCGCCCCGCCACCGGGCAGCCGACGGCACCGCTTCCCGTCGGCGCCCACGCCTCGATCCCCACTCCGCGCCCCGCCGAAGCCGTCGAGTTCGACCCGTCGTCCCCGCTGCCGCCCCCCATCTCCGTCCGCCTCGGCCCCGGCCCGCTACGCCCCCTCCGCTACGAACTGCGCCGCGCCTGCGGCATCGGCACCGGCTTCGTCACCGGCGCCGCCGCCCTGGCCGTGTCCGCCCTCACCGCCCTGGTCATGGGGGCCATGGGTCACAGCCCGCAGCCCCGGCTGCTGGCCGCGTGGCCGCAGCAACTTCCGCTGCCGCCCGCGGCCCTCGGCGCCGGGCTGCTCGGTGCGCTGGCCTTCGGCGACGAGTTCCGCCATCCCGCGCTGGCGGTGGACCGCGGCACGGTGCCGCGCCGTGTCGGACTGCTCGCCGCCAAACTCCTCGTCGCCGCCGCGACCGCGCTGGCGCTGGCTTTCCTCACGATCGGCTGCGACGCCGAAGTGCTCTACCTCGTCTACGGACGGGAGCTCACGCAGGTTCCCGGCGACTGGCTCTCGCTGGGCGCCGACTGGTTCGGGCTCGTCGTGGGGTGCGCGTGGGCAGGGCTGCTGGCGGCGGGCCTGTTCCGGTCGACGACGGCGGGCCTGGCCGCGGTGCTCGCCGTACCGGTCGTCCTCGCGCCGCTCGCGCAGGCGGCGATGGGTGGGGCGGCCTGGGACCCGGACGGCCTGCCGGCGCGGCTGCGCGAGGCGTTCCTGCTGGAGTGGCCCTTCGGGGGAGATCGCTGTCTCGCCGCCGCGGCCCGCATGATCGCTCAACCCCTCGCGGGATCACTGGTGTTGTCGCTGGTGGCGCTGGGGTGCGGATACGTGCTGACGGCCCTGCGGAGCCGATGCCGATGAAAAAGCCCGAGCATTTTCGGTCACTCACTGCGCACAACTTCTCACGGAAAGTCCATTTCTTTCCAATAAGGCGTCAATTGCGGCAGAGTGAGCGATCACCCTTTCGTGTGCTTTTCACCAAAGACCTCAAGGGAGTTGGAAACGACGCCGACAAAGGATGCGTGAGTACCCTTGCGCACACCATGATGACCGCCGCCCGCCCCACAGACTCCGGTCTTGTCGGCCCGGGCGAACTCGACCGCTACCCGTACGCCGAGGCGCCCGTTCCCGACCGTGTCGGAAGCCCCGCCTGGGAGGGCGCGGAGCCCGAGCTGGGCCGCGTCGGCCGGCGGGCCGCGGGCCGCGGCCGCGGGCTGCACGGCCAACTCGTCCAGCAGCTCGGACAGATGATCGTCTCCGGAGACCTGGGCGCCGACCGCCCGCTGGTGCCCGAGGAGATCGGGCAGCGCTTCGAGGTCTCCCGCACCGTCGTCCGCGAGTCGCTCCGCGTCCTGGAGGCGAAGGGCCTGGTCAGCGCCCGGCCCAACGTCGGCACGCGCGTGCGTCCGGTCAGTGACTGGAACCTCCTGGACCCGGACATCATCGAATGGCGCGCCTTCGGGCCGCAGCGCGACGACCAGCGGCGCGAGCTGAGCGAGCTGCGCTGGACGATCGAGCCGCTCGCCGCCCGGCTCGCCGCCGGGCACGGGCGCGAGGACGTCCAGCAGCGCCTCGTCGACATGGTCGAGATCATGGGCCACGCCCTCGGGCAGGGCGACGCGCTCACCTTCTCCCGCGCCGACAACGAGTTCCACTCGCTGCTGATCCAGGTCGCGGGCAACCGGATGCTGGAGCACCTCTCCGGGATCGTCTCGGCAGCCCTGCAGGTCTCCGGCGGCCCCGTCACGGGCTGTGACCGGCCCAACGAGACCTCGGTCGCGCAGCACGCCCGGATCGTTGACGCGCTCGCGGCCGGCGACGGAGCGGCCGCGGAGAGTGCCATGCGCCAGCTCCTCACCGTGCACCCGGAGATCGAGCGGGTGGTTCCCGCGCCGCGGGAGCACTGACCCGTGCGCGCTGCTTCGGGCCCGGACGGCACGGCGACCGCGCCCTGCCGTCCTCCGGCGGCCCCGTCGGGCCGGTGAGCGGCCTCCCGCAGGACCCCGCCGGTTCCTCCGCGTACGGCGGGGTCCGCGTCTGTGGCGGATGAGGCTCGGCGAGTGCCGCTGTATCGCGATCACCCATGACTTCGGATGATCCCTTTTGTTCACATATGGCCACTTCTAAGCACTTACGGGGTGTGACTCGGGCCACGCGGATTGGGCGTAACGCTCCTGGAAACAGCGCGATGACCTAAGAGGTGACAGCCGCGGAGGGAATACGGACGCCGTTCATGGCGCTGTGCATCCTCCCGGCCCCCGCCCGCGCCGTCGGCCCATTCCCAGGCCGGTGGCCGGCTCCTGTCCACTGTGGACGGGGCCGGAAGCCGTTTTCCAACGTTCCGAGAGGTTGTTCGTGTCGGCCAGCACATCCCGTACGCTCCCGCCGGAGATCGCCGAGTCCGTCTCTGTCATGGCGCTCATTGAGCGGGGAAAGGCTGAGGGGCAGATCGCCGGCGACGATGTGCGTCGGGCCTTCGAAGCTGACCAGATTCCGGCCACTCAGTGGAAGAACGTACTGCGCAGCCTCAACCAGATCCTCGAGGAAGAGGGTGTGACGCTGATGGTCAGTGCCGCGGAGCCCAACAAGCGCACCCGAAAGAGCGTCGCAGCGAAGAGCCCGGCCAAGCGCACCGCCACCAAGACGGTCGCGGCGAAGACGGTGACCACGAGGAAGGCCACCGCCACCGCCACGCCTGCGGCGCCCGCCGTCGACTCGCCCGTCGAGGACGACGCCGCCAGGAAGGCGGCGGCGAAGAAGGCGGCCCCTGCCAAGAAGACGGCGGCCAAGAAGACCACCGCCGCCAAGAAGACGGCGGCCAAGAAGACCACCGCCGGTAAGAAGGACGACGTCGAGCTCCTCGAGGACGAGGTGCTCGAGGAGCCGAAGGGCGCCGAGGAGCCCGAGGGCACCGAGAGCGCCGGTTTCGTGCTCTCCGACGAGGACGAGGACGACGCGCCCGCGCAGCAGGTCGCCGCGGCCGGCGCCACCGCCGACCCGGTCAAGGACTACCTCAAGCAGATCGGCAAGGTCCCCCTGCTCAACGCCGAGCAGGAGGTCGAGCTGGCCAAGCGCATCGAGGCGGGTCTCTTCGCCGAGGACAAGCTGGCCAACTCCGACAAGCTCGCCCCCAAGCTCAAGCGCGAGCTGGAGATCATCGCCGAGGACGGCCGCCGCGCCAAGAACCACCTGCTGGAGGCCAACCTCCGTCTCGTGGTCTCCCTGGCCAAGCGCTACACCGGCCGCGGCATGCTCTTCCTGGACCTCATCCAGGAGGGCAACCTCGGTCTGATCCGCGCGGTGGAGAAGTTCGACTACACCAAGGGCTACAAGTTCTCCACGTACGCCACCTGGTGGATCCGGCAGGCGATCACCCGCGCCATGGCCGACCAGGCCCGCACCATCCGCATCCCGGTGCACATGGTCGAGGTCATCAACAAGCTCGCGCGCGTGCAGCGCCAGATGCTCCAGGACCTGGGCCGCGAGCCCACCCCGGAGGAGCTGGCCAAGGAACTCGACATGACCCCGGAGAAGGTCATCGAGGTCCAGAAGTACGGCCGCGAGCCCATCTCGCTGCACACCCCGCTCGGCGAGGACGGCGACAGCGAGTTCGGCGACCTCATCGAGGACTCCGAGGCGGTCGTCCCGGCCGACGCGGTCAGCTTCACCCTGCTGCAGGAACAGCTGCACTCGGTTCTCGACACCCTGTCCGAGCGCGAGGCGGGCGTCGTCTCGATGCGCTTCGGCCTCACCGACGGCCAGCCGAAGACCCTCGACGAGATCGGCAAGGTCTACGGCGTCACGCGTGAGCGGATCCGCCAGATCGAGTCCAAGACGATGTCGAAGCTGCGCCACCCGTCGCGTTCGCAGGTCCTGCGCGACTACCTCGACTAGGCCGCGGCCGTCCGACACGGAGAGCCCGGTTCCCCCACGGGGGAACCGGGCTCTCGTGCTGCGGTGCACGTCGCCCTGTCTGACTCTGGGTGTCCAACGATCATCCAGAGTGAGGAGCGCGCATGCGAGGCCGTATTGCCCGGGCACTGGCCCGGCCGCTGGTCATGGCGGCCGTCGGGGCCGCGATACCGCTGCTGAACGCGGCGCCCGCGACCGCCGACAGCGTCGTCGTCGGCGGCTTCCCCGTCGACGTGACACAGAGCCCGTGGACCGTGGCGCTCGCCAGCCGTGACCTGTTCGGAGGCACGCGCGCGGGGCAGTTCTGCGGCGGCGTGGCCGTCGCCCCGAACGCCGTGCTCACCGCGGCCCACTGTATGGGCGAGGACGTCGTCGGCGCGCCGCCGACACCCGATCTGAAGGTCATCACCGGCCGCACGGACCTTCTCTCCGACGAGGGCAAGGAGATCGCCGTGCGCTCCGTCTGGGTCAATCCGGGCTACGACCGCGCGACCAACAGCGGTGACTTCGCCGTGGTCACCCTGGCCGAGCCGCTGCCCCGCAGCGCGGTCATCCCGATGGCGGGCGCCGGTGACTCCGCCTACGCGCCGGGTACCGTCGCCACGGTCTACGGCTGGGGCGACACGGACGGCAACGGATCGTACGCGCACCGTCTGTACGGCGCGCGGGTGCACGTCCTGCCCGACGCCCGGTGCCAGCGGGCCTACCCGGGCGGCGGCGACGGCGCGTACACGGCCGAGACGATGCTGTGCGCGGGCGAGACCACCGGGGGCCGGGACGCCTGCCAGGGGGACAGCGGCGGGCCGCTGGTGGCCCAGGGGCGGCTGATCGGACTGGTCTCCTGGGGCAACGGCTGCGGGCGCGCGGACAGCCCGGGCGTCTACACCCGGGTGTCCGAGGTCGTGAGGGCCCTGAGCGGAGCCGGTGGCGCCAAGGCGCTGCACCCGGGCGCGGACGCGTCCTGACGGTGCGGGAGGAGGAACAGCGGGCGCCGGCCTGACGCGCCCGGGGAGACGAAAACGGGCGGCCGCCCCTGTCGTGACAGGGGCGGCCGCCCGTTCGCCGGCCTGTGCCGGTGCTGGCTCGTCGTGCGAGGTGTCAGCGCTCGTCTTCGGACGTGCTTGCCGGGATGGAGGTCAGGCGCTCCGTCTCGTCCTGTATCTCAGCGGCGATCTTCTTGAGTTCCGGCTCGAACTTGCGCCCGTGGTGGGCGCAGAAGAGCAGTTCTCCGCCGCTGAGCAGCACGACGCGCAGGTATGCCTGGGCGCCGCAGCGGTCGCAGCGATCAGCGGCCGTCAGCGGGCTCGCGGGGGTCAGAACAGTAGTCACGTCGCCTCTTCTCTAGCTCGACGAGCTGTCGTACCAGGGTCAACATCCAACCAGCCCCAAACGTTCCCGCTCGCGGCTTTTCCCGGAAAAATCTTTCCGGGCGGCTGTCCGTTGCCGGTTTGGCGGCGAATGTGCCGTATTGCGTGTCTGTGTGTCTTACGGGTTCGCGCTGTCGGTCATGGTCGGTCCTCCCGGCCGGGTTGCCGGTTGTTCATGAGGACGTGCCCGGAGCCTAAATGGTTCATGCCCCGAAGGGAACGTGATATGTGCTTCACTCCATCGAGGGATCGAACGCGTATGCGACTCTGGACTAGTCTGGGTCGCTGCCGAGGGTTGCGTTACAAGGGCTCTACCAGGCCTCGGTACCCTCTGAGCGGCAACCGAAGCCGCGCCCTTACCCATCAGGGCCTCATCTGAAATTCAGCGAGGAGCGAACCGCGTGACCGCCGATACGTCCGTGCCGTCCACAGCGCTGCTGGCAGGAGCAGACCGGGACGGTTCCAACTACACCGCGCGGCACCTGCTCGTCCTCGAGGGCCTCGAAGCCGTGCGCAAACGTCCCGGCATGTACATCGGATCGACCGACAGCCGCGGTCTGATGCACTGCCTCTGGGAGATCATCGACAACTCCGTGGACGAGGCCCTGGCCGGCGTCTGCGACCACATCGAGGTCGTCCTGCACGACGACGGCTCCGTGGAGGTCCGCGACAACGGCCGCGGCATCCCCGTCGACGTCGAACCGCGCACCGGCCTGTCCGGCGTCGAGGTCGTCATGACCAAGCTGCACGCGGGCGGCAAGTTCGGCGGCGGCTCCTACGCGGCCTCCGGCGGTCTGCACGGCGTCGGCGCCTCCGTGGTCAACGCCCTGTCCGCGCGGCTGGACGTCGAGGTCGACCGCGGCGGCCACACGCACGCCATCAGCTTCCGCCGCGGCGTGCCCGGAGCCTTCACCGGAAGCGGCCCCGAGGCGAAGTTCGAGCCGACGAGCGGCCTGCGCAAGGTCAGGAAGATCCCCAAGTCCCGCACCGGCACGCGTGTGCGGTACTGGGCCGACCGCCAGATCTTCCTCAAGGACGCCAAGCTCTCCCTGGAGACGCTGCACCAGCGCGCCCGCCAGACGGCGTTCCTGGTGCCCGGCCTGACCATCGTCGTCCGCGACGAGTTCGGCCTCGGCGAGGGCGGCAGCAAGGGCGAGGAGTCCTTCCGCTTCGACGGCGGCATCAGCGAGTTCTGCGAGTACCTGGCGAACGACAGGCCGGTCTGCGACGTCCTCCGCCTCAGCGGGCAGGGCACCTTCAAGGAGACCGTCCCGGTCCTCGACGAGCACGGCCAGATGACGCCCACCGAGGTCACCCGTGAACTCGGCGTGGACGTCGCCCTGCGGTGGGGCACCGGCTACGACACCACCCTGCGCTCCTTCGTCAACATCATCGCCACCCCCAAGGGCGGCACCCACGTGGCCGGCTTCGAGCAGGCCGTCACCAAGACGATGAACGAGGTGCTGCGCGCCAAGAAGCTCCTGCGCGTCGCCGAGGACGACATCGTCAAGGACGACGCATTGGAGGGCCTCACCGCGGTCGTCACCGTGCGTCTGGCCGAGCCCCAGTTCGAGGGCCAGACCAAGGAGGTCCTCGGCACCTCGGCGGCCCGCCGCATCGTGAACAGCGTGGTCTCCAAGGAACTCAAGGCGTTCCTGACCTCCACCAGGCGCGACGCCGCCCAGCAGGCCCGGGTGGTCATGGAGAAGGCGGTCGCCGCCGCCCGCACCCGCATCGCCGCCCGCCAGCACAAGGACGCGCAGCGCCGCAAGACGGCCCTGGAGTCGTCCTCGCTGCCCGCCAAGCTCGCCGACTGCCGCAGCGACGACGTCGACCGCAGCGAACTGTTCATCGTCGAGGGCGACTCCGCGCTCGGCACGGCCAAGCTCGCCCGCAACTCCGAGTTCCAGGCGCTGCTGCCGATCCGCGGCAAGATCCTCAACGTCCAGAAGTCGTCCGTCACGGACATGCTGAAGAACGCCGAGTGCGGGGCGATCATCCAGGTCATAGGAGCGGGTTCCGGCCGCACCTTCGACCTGGACGCGGCGCGCTACGGCAAGATCATCATGATGACCGACGCCGATGTGGACGGCTCCCACATCCGGACGCTGCTCCTGACGCTGTTCCACCGCTACATGCGGCCCATGGTCGAATCCGGCCGCGTGTTCGCCGCGGTGCCGCCGCTGCACCGCATCGAGCTGGTCCAGCCCAAGAAGGGCCAGGACAAGTACGTCTACACGTACTCCGACCGGGAGCTGCGCGACAAGCTGCTCGAGTTCCAGAGCAAGAACATCCGCTACAAGGACTCGATCCAGCGGTACAAGGGCCTCGGTGAGATGGACGCCGACCAGCTGGCCGAGACCACCATGGACCCGCGCCACCGCACCCTGCGCCGGATCAACCTCTCCGACCTGGAGGCCGCGGAGCAGGTCTTCGACCTCCTGATGGGCAACGACGTGGCACCCCGCAAGGAGTTCATCGCCAGTTCGGCGGCCACGCTGGACCGCTCGCGCATCGACGCCTAGGGCCTCTCGTCCGGATCACGCCGGGCTCGCCGGCCCCGGTGCCTGATCCGGCCTGATCCAACGAAAGACCTGGCCACAGCCCGCCCGACGCCCGGCCGCATGGTCGCGCGAACGCCGCTGGTCTCCACCCACGGGTGGAGACCAGCGGC